>NZKG01000011.1 GCA_002692105.1 Marinoscillum sp.
TTGGTGTTGCTTAGAACCATGATTGAATATTTTTTTTTAAGTTTTATTATTAGTTCAAGTACTGACTTATTTATTTTTAGTATTACAAGGTTCCAAATTTCATCTATCTCTTCATCATTCCTATCTATCCCTCCAATCTTTCTTATTCCATCTCTAAATTCAGAATCAGTTAAAAAACCTTGCTCATATTTAAAAAATATAGTTATTAATTCAGATGAATATTTTTCGTTTCTGTAGTCTAAACCTTTAAATTTTGAATCACTTTTGTTTGATATCTTTCTAAATTCATTCTCAGTCCTTGAAGGATCTATATCAATTATAACACCCCCAAGATCAAATAATAACATTTTATAATTTTCATGAATCATATATATATTTTCAAATAGTTTTCAGTAAATAATAATCATTAACTAAAACTAATTATTTTTGTCAACTTTTGAATTTTTAGATTTTATCTATTATTCATAAGGGGCCCATAGCTCAGTTGGTTAGAGCGCCCGGCTCATAACCGGTAGGTCCCAGGTTCAAGTCCTGGTGGGCCCACATAAAAACCCTAACTTATTTTTAGGGTTTTTTTTATACTTTTCTCTCTCACATAATTTAATTAATTGTTGAAAGCATATGCAGTAATAAGAAAAAGGTTTTTATTAGTTTAGCATCTAGTTATTAACATGATTTTGAAAAAATAAACTATGAAAAGATTTTTGAGTGTTTTCTTTCTCATGATTTTCTCAATAAATCTACATAGTCAATCTAAAGAAATTAATAAAAAGACTTTAGAGGCAGTCAAAATCAATTCAGAAGAGATAAATCTTGACGGAAAATTAGACGAACTTTTTTGGAATGATATATCTGGTATTGATGATTTCTTGATGCAGGAACCCATTGAGGGTGGTGAACCTACTGAAAATACAATAATTAAAATAGCCTTCGATGAGAAATACCTATACATTGGAGCATTATTATATGATTCTGAGCCTAATAGAATAAAAGCATATAAGATGAGGAAAGATGCTCCCCTCAATACTGACGATAGGTTTATGTGGATACTAGACACCTACCTTGATGGAAGAAATGCTTATTTCTTTGAGATAAATCCTAGAGGTCTAATGGGAGATGGGTTATTGACAATAGGCCAAGGAAGAACTCTAAATAAAGANTGGGATGGNATNTGGAGGCCNTGGACGNANATCGGTGATTTTGGNTGGTCTNCAGAGATTAGAATACCCTTTCACACCTTAAATTTTGATCCAAAAATNAGTACTTGGGGAATTAANTTCCAGAGGACGGTAAGNAGAAAAAANGAGGAAATATTATGGTCNGGNCATAAAAGGAACCANGGCCTATACAGGCCACAAGACGCAGGNNTTGTTACGGGACTAAATAACATATCACAGGGGCTAGGTCTTGANGTTGTTGGNTACGGGAAGGTAGAGGGNTCTAANATCGAAAANGATTCNGGAGAAGGNTNTACTAAAGACGCAAATATTGATGGTGGNTTAGATNTAAACTATAATATAACCTCGGGACTGAAAGCTTCTCTNACTTTAAATACNGATTTTGCTGAAACTGAAGTTGATGAGAGACANATTAATTTGACNAGNTTTCCCATTCGATTCCCTGAGAAAAGAGATTTTTTTCTAGAGGGTGCAAACATCTTAAGATTTGCATCTAGTAGCGGNGTGTACCCATATTTTTCTAGAANAATTGGACTCCAATCNGGAAANCCCGTNCCGATTTTATTTGGAGGAAGAATCATTGGTAAAATTGGTAATATTGAAGTTGCAGCTAAACAGGTAAAAACAAGAGAAACAGATTTTGGTAACTCAGAAGATTTCTCTGTGNTTAGACTTAAACAAAATTTCCTNAAAGANAGCAGNATTGGTGTTCTNTACACTAGAAGACANACCANTAAAGGAAAAGAGNTCNTTCCTCCCNTNCAANATAGGAATACTCTTGGGNTAGATTTAAGTTTAAATACATCAACCTTCCTAAAAAATAAAAANCTCCANTTTCANGCATTTGCANTTATTCATAACCCTANCTCTCNNGATGAANTNANTAANAACATCTGGGACAGATCCGCAAGAGGACTTCGATTTAATTTCCCAAATGANCCNTGGTCAGGGAGTTTATCCTANAGAGAATTTGGANTNTCNTACGATCCNGCTGTAGGNTTCTCTAGAAGNAACTCATTCAGNAGAGTAGAGCCNAGNNTTAGGTTTTCTCCTATTTTAGANAATAGCTCTCTAATTAGAGAACTTCAGTGGGAGGTAAGCTTTGAGAATCTNATGAGTTTACAATGGAAAAAACTAACCCAAAATATTAGATTAACACCATTATCAATTCGATTTGAGAGTGGTGATGANATTTCATATCAAATNATAAGAAACTNTGAAAGACTTGAATATAATTTTAATATTCTAGGTGATAACTCAATAATTGTCCCAATAGGAAACTACACCAACTGGTTACATCAAATTGANTTAGAGACAGCAAACTANAGAAAAATTGTCTATGAGATNGAACTTAANGCAGANGGTTTTTGGTCTGGTAACAGAACAGAATATCAGAACAATTTGACATTTAGACCCTACCCAGGTATTAATTTAAACTTGGGCTANATCNATTCCAAAGTGAATTTAAGAGAAGGAAANTTCAAGACTAACTTAATTCGTTTTNTAGGTGACTTTGATTTNTCTCCNTTCATCTCATTCTCATCAAATATCCANTATGACGACATCAGTAAAAATATTGGNATGAATAATAGATTTAAATATACAATCACTCCAGGATCTGATATCTACTTTGTTTATAACCACAATTGGGTTGATGATGNTGGGAAATACAAANCNANGTATATGATGGGTGCAAGTAAAATTACCTATACCCACAGGTTTTGATTTATATAATTAATTTAGATTTGATTTAATCTGGGATAACCACTTATCTACTCTCTCGTCAGTCATCTCGTGTTGATTNTCATCATCAATAACAAGNCCATAAAAGTCTCCATCAGGATTTACTCCCAATGATTCATCAAAGTCATATCCTTCAGTTGACCAACTACCAAATACNTTTCCACCATTCTTTANAACTACCTCAGCTAAAATTCCTATACCATCAACAAAACTATCAGGGTAACCAAGTTGATCACCTAANCCGAAGTAAGTAGTATTAATTCCNGTAAAGTCAATTTTTTTAAATTCTGGAAAAAAATAATCCCAGTCACTTTGAAGTTCACCTATGTACCATGTAGGGACTCCTATTAAAATAGTTTTATATTTTCTAAAATCGTCAGGAGAAATAGAATTTACTTCTAATAAATCAACTTTATCCTCACCTATTTTTTCATGTAAGCTCTTGGCNACGTTTTCAGTTGCTCCGGTGTCAGACCCATAAATTATTGCAATANTATTTTGTGACATTTTTTAACTAATTTTATTTAGAGGCAGAAAAATAATCAATTTTNTTTGATATTTATTTTTGCAATATTAATGTGTAAATGCATAATAAAAAATGAAAAAAGATAATTTTAGATCACCTGATTTTTACAGTATTGATACGTTATTTAATGAGGAACAGTTACTAGTTAGGAATGCTGTCAGAGAATGGGTAAAAGAGAATGTATCTCCTATTATAGAGGAATGTGCTCTATCAGGAANNTTCCCTGATCACTTAATTGTAAAATTAGCTGAAATTGGAGGTTTTGGAGGATTTCTTCCTTCTAAATATGGTGGTGCTGAAATAGATTACACATCATACGGACTAATGATGCAGGAACTAGAAAGGGGTGATTCATCNATAAGAGTCTTAAGTTCTGTTCAGTCACTAGTAATGAACTCGATATATTCACTCGGGTCAGAAAAACAAAAATTAAATTACTTACCTAAACTTNCAAGTGGAGAGATCATAGGAAGTTTTGGAATGTCTGAACCAAATCANGGATCCGACCCTTCATCTATGAAGAGTCATTANGAAGAAAAAGAAGANTATTATTTAATTAATGGATCTAAAATGTGGATAGGACATGCACCAATATGNAACCTTGCATTAGTCTGGGCCAAGGGTCCTTCTAATACATTCGGAGGGTTTATTGTTGANAGAAATACTGAAGGCTTTTCAACAGCAAANATTGAAAAAAAATGGTCATTTAGAGCATCTGAAACTGGAGAGTTGATTTTTCAAAACATGAAGGTTCCGAAAGAGAATTTGTTGGTAGAGACCGATGATATCAAAGATTTATTTAATAGACTAAATATCGGAAGATTTGGTGTTGCATGGGGTACGTTAGGAATTGCTATGGAATGTTATGATGTTGCACTGAAGTATTNTAGCGAAAGAAAACAATTTGGTAATACTATTAATTCCTATCAACTTNTTCANAAAAAATTAGTTGACATGCTAACCGAAATAACAAAATCACAAGTNTTAACTTGGAGATTAGGNTTACTTATGGATAAAGGTGAGGCGTCATTTGAACAAATTTCTCTAGCTAAAAAAGTTAATGTGAAGATGGCATGTGAAGTTGCAAAAAAATCTCGTTCAGTCCTTGGAGGTATGGGTATAACAGGCGAATATCCAATCATGAGACATATTAATAACCTTGAAGCTCTTGTTACTTATCAAGGTACAGATGAAATTCATACTCTAATTATCGGTAAGAAAGTTACAGGAATCTCAGCAATCAAGTAGTCTTTTTAATTAGATNCTTTAATATTTATATTGTGATAATTACTGGATTGAANTTATAGATAATATTGCATATATCTTTTTCATTCTGATTTTGATTTAATATGCACATCTCTTTGGGGAAACGGTATTTTGATATTATTTTCTCTAAACTTTTGAAATATAGCATAGTTTATCTCACTTCTAATAAACTCTGGTTTATCTGTGTGAGAAGATGTCCAGATTCCTAGTTTNAANTCAAGAGANCTATCACCAAATTTTTCAAAGAATACTTTAGGTTTTGGTTCTTTCTGAACGTTTGGATTTTCATCAGCAACCTCCAATAAAAGTTTTTTAATAATCTCAGGGTCTTCCTCATAACTTACCCCAACAGGTAATCTAAATCTTACTATCCTATTATTATGACTCCAGTTAATTACTTGACTAGAAATAAACTCAGAGTTTGGTACGATTATAGAAATATTATCGTTTGTAACAATNGTCGTTGCCCTCAGAGATATATTTACTATGTCACCACTCACCTCTCCTACNTCCACCCTATCACCAACTTTAATTGGTTCCTCAACCAGAATAGTAAGACCACTTATTAAATTGTCAGTTACNTTTTGAAACCCAAAACCAATACCAACACCTAGAGCACCAGCAAGAAGACTTAACGCACTTAANTCAATACCAACAGCTTGAATAATGATAATAGTACCAATTAACATCATAGTTATNCTGACACCATTGGCTATAGATTCCCTAAAAGATTTCTTTAGTTTAGATCTTGCTAATATTTTATTTAAAAGAAGAAGTCTTACATTTTTTGATACAACTACAAGAAGGTAAAAACTCGCAAAGAATATTACTATAGTACCAATACTTACCTCAGAATCACCAATTTTAAATAGAGTTCTATTAAAAATAAAAAGGAATTCAGATATAATATTTAAAACCCTTGATAAAAAATCATTGAAATAATCCATTCAGATTGAAATTTAAAATTTAAAAATTAGAATATTAAGTTTCAAAGATTATTTTTTTTAAATTGATAATAATATTATGGAAAATCAAAAAACAATATTTGGACATCCTTACGGATTATATGTGCTATTCTTTACGGAGCTTTGGGAAAGGTTTTCATACTATGGAATGAGAGCACTTCTCGTTTTATTTCTCATTTCTGAGACATCTGGTNAAAATCCTGGATACGGCTGGTCAAATGAAGATGCNATATATCTCTACGGCTGGTATACAATGCTTGTTTATGTTGCCGGGATACCAGGAGGATGGATTGCAGATAATCTATTAGGGCAAAAGAAAACTGTTATGNTTGGAGGAGGTTTACTTGTTCTAGGACATAGTATTCTTGCTATAGATAATATAACTGCGTTCTATNTAGGCCTTGGGTTTATTGTATTAGGTGTCGGAGGATTAAAACCTAATATNTCTACTATGGTTGGAGGGTTATATATAAATGATGAGGAAAAAAAAGATATAGGATTCAAAATATTTTACATGGGGATAAATATAGGTGCATTTCTATCAGCTTTAATAATTGGTGGCATTGGAGAAGANTGGGGCTGGCACTATGGGTTTGGCTTGGCTGGTATAGGAATGCTTTTAGGTCAGCTTGTTTTTATGTGGGGCCAAAAATACCTAGTAGGAATTGGTGATTTCATTGGGAAAAAAGATAATCCAGATAAGGAAGTTATGGATAAACCNCTCACTAATATNGAGAAAGATAGAGTCAAGGTACTTCTTTTATCATTTCTAATTGTTATTGTTTTCTGGGGAGCGTTCGAACAAGCTGGAGGTTTAATGAATATTTATGCTTTTGANAAAACNAACAGAATGATTGAAAGNATNANTTTTGAAGTTCCAGCTACATGGTTCCAGTCTTTAAATGCTGGTTTTATTGTTCTNTTTGCAGTAATAGTGGGTAAATTTTGGGCGTGGTGGAAATCACTTGGCAGAGAATCAGCACTTCTATTCCAAATGGCTGTAGGAGTTATTATCATGGCTTTTGGGTTTTATGTTATGAGTTTAGCAGCATTAGAGTTTGAAAAAAATGGATCTAGTGCAATGTATTATCTTGTTATTGCTTATNTACTACATACCCTTGGGGAGTTATGTACATCTCCCACAGTAATGGCACTTATAACAAAACTTGCTCCAATTAAATATGCATCTTTATTAATGGGAACATATTTTGCNTGTACAGGTTTTGGAAATAAACTAGCAGCAGAACTAGGTAAGTGGGCTCAGACTGCAGGTGAATATCAAATATTTTTGGGAATTTTTATCTTTTGCTCTCTTTTTGGGTTATTAGTAATTTTTATAATTAAACCTCTTAAAAGACTTACTCACGGTCTAGATTAATATCACATTATTAAGACTTTTTTTTCATTTATANAAAAAGAACCCATCTTATCNACTGTAAGACAGGAGTGAATAGGAATNATTACTAATAAATCACCAATACTATACTTCTCAACACTATCAACTGAAATAATTCCATGTTCTTGAGATAAAGATTTGATATATCCAACTCTTTTTTTTTCTTTCCATATATGATCATATATGTAAGCATAACCAAAACATTTATTTTTTTTATTTTTTATAAAATCCTTCGAAAAATGNACAGATCCACCATAAATTAATACTTCTCNTCTNTCCCTGTAAACTGATACAATGGGACATACCATTCTAACTGCAATATCATTGATATTACAAGAACCTATAGAATATTGAAAAAGATCATAGAAAATAAAATTACCAGGTCTTAATTCTGAAATAAATTCAGGAAAATTATCAACNAGACTACTAGATGGAGTGTCTCCTANAGAAATTTCATAATTAGGGTAAATGTCATTNAGAACTTTTAATTTTTCTATGGATTTTTTATAGGTAGTTATTATCTNTTTTTTTCCATTNGAATTATANGTNTTTCCAAAATGAGACACAAAACCNNTAAAAGATAAATATTTAGATTTAGANCAAAAATTTATTATNTCNTCTATATCAGAAAACTTATCATATACTATACCAGCCCTCTTATATCCTACATCAATTTTGATATAAATATTAACTCTTTTTAATAAGTTTTTATCTAAATAATCTAATACAGAAAAATTATCAACTAAGAGACTAATCTTACANCTATTAGTAATGGAATTCAATGTTTCTATTTCTANAATATTTATTGGAAAAGCTATCATAATATTATTCCAATCTTGACTAAAATATTTTGCCATAGTCACAGATGATACAGTAATTTTTTCTATTCCCTCTTCTTTGTACCATTTACCAACNTNAGTTGACTGATGGGTTTTAAAATGAGGCCTTAAAGAAANATTNTGNANATCANCTTTCNTCTTAANATGTTTAANATTTCTAACTGAAATATCTTTATTTAGCAATAAAGTTGGTCTTTTGACTTCTAACATATAACTATACAGTATTCATTATTNTAAATTATTAATATAATTTACACATTCCGNNAGAAATACTTTGGAAGAGAAAGATCTAATAAAAAAATTAAAATCGAAAGATGANGAAGCTTTTAAATATTTTGTAGAAAAATATAAAGGTCTTGTGTATAACACTTCAATNTCAATTATTCAAAATATAGAAGATGCCGATGATTTATGTCAAGAAGTNTTNGTACAAATATTTAAGTCAATTAANAATTTTAAAGAAAAATCAAGCTTNTCAACTTGGATNTATAGAATAACAATCNCAAAATCTTTNGAGTATATNAGATATAANAAAAGAAAAAAAAGGTTTTCATTCTTAGTTAATATTTTTAGAGATGATGGNTCNGTAATTGATTTACCTCAATTTGAACATCCTGGTATAATCTTAGAAAGAAAAGAAGAATCTAAAATATTATTTCANGCTATTGANAAACTTAACAATGATCAAAAGACAGCGTATATACTTAAAAATATAAGGGGATTAAATTATAAAAAAATTTCAAAAATCATGAAAAAGTCTACATCATCAATTGAATCATTGATTTTTAGAGCTAAAAAGAACTTAAAAATTATCTTAACAAAAAAACTCAATGACAAGAAATAATTACTTTTGACTTCTAAATTAATAGCATGAAATTAAAAACAGTTTTTATAGTTTTATTTTTAACAATATCACAGAATATTTATTCACAAGAATTTAAATATGGTTTAAAAGCCGGTACGGTATTATCTGAGCAGACACTTATCTCAGAATCAATGGCTAATGCTATTGGTGTCAGTTATAATACAATTGGTGGCCTTCCCTACGATGTAAATACTTATACTGGATATAATTTTGGTGTGAACTTAGAATTATCATTTAATTTATTTCCTGAAGACTATGATAAGAGAATTAAATCATATCTAGGATTGAGGAGTGGTATTAATTATTCAGCTCAAGGTGTGATTGTTGAAGATGCAAATAGAACTTCTTTTATTAATAAATTAGATTATTTACAAATTCCAATTCTGATAAACTTTAGAATGAATAACTTTAATTTCTTCATTGGCCCACAAATAAGTAATATTTTAAATGTAAAAACTAAAATTAAGGCATCAACATCAAATCTTAATTTAGACACAACATCAAGTCCATATTCGTTCACATTTACAGAAAATGATTTTGGAAATAAAGAAACTAGTTTTGTATATGGATTTGGATATAAAGTTTATAAAGGAATAACTATTGAAGTCAAATCAACAAGAGGTTTAACAAACATATCACAGGTTCAAGGAGAAGTATGGAAAAATAAATCATTTGATTTTACTCTCAACTTTCACATAAATGAAATATTATGAAAAATAAATTAAATAAAATACTTAACAGTTTAGAAGGAATAAAAGAAGCTAAACCAAAACCTTATTTATTTACTAGGATAAATAGTAAAATTGAAAAATCAATAGAAGATGATATCTTATATCATAAAATTGAAAGGCCCGTAGTCATTTTAACTTCTATATTCATTATAATTTTAGCTTTATATAATTTTGATTTTGTAACAACAGAAGAAATTGAAAACAATTTCACTATGGAAGAAATTTATTTTGAAGAGGATAGAAATGACTTAATAAATTTAACCACATATGAAGAATAAGTATCTATACGCTCTCATATTTATCCTAATAATTTCCCATATCTTAATAATTATAAAAGACAGAAAGAAAGGACCTAGAAAAAATTCTGATTTTTACAAAGAGATAGTTTTTCTTAAGAATAANTTAGATTTTTCAGATGAGCAAATTGAGTTAGCAAAGAAAGAATACAGAAGATATCGTAATAAAAAAGATAGTATAGAAAAAGGTTTGAGAAGATATGATATTATAATTATTAATGATATAGATCAAAAAATATTATCAAACCCTGAAAATATGGAAAATTACTACCAAATAGCTAAAAGCCTGAATTTAGAAAGAATAAGACATTGGAGAGAGATAAGGAAAATTGCTGACGATTCACAAGGTAAAAAATTAGATACTATTTGGTATAGAATGAAGAAAAATATTTCAATAAATAACGATTGAATTATTTATCAATAATATCACCTCTTTTATAAATTTTTTATGGTCAGATCTAGATAAGTCATGAAGGTAGGGATTATATCAGATACTCATAATTATTTATCAAAGAAAACAATAAANTACCTAAGTGAATGTGATGAGATATGGCACGCAGGCGATATAGGAACAATTGATATTCTAAATAGACTTGAAAAAATATCCTATACTAGAGCTGTATACGGAAATATTGATGGGGATCTATTGAGAAGAGAAATAAAAGAATATGTCGTATTTAAAATAAAAAAAATTAAAGTTTTGATGATTCATATTGCCGGAAGAATAGAATCTTATAATTCAAAAACAAGAGATTTAATAAAAGAAAATAAACCAGACTTATTAGTATGTGGACACAGTCACATCTTAAAAGTATCAAGAGATAATAAATTTAATTTACTCCATATAAATCCTGGTGCTGCAGGGAATGTTGGGTTTCACAGAGAAAAAACAATTATAAGATTTGACGTAAATAATGAAAAAATTCAAAANATGCAGGTTGTGAAACTTGATAAATAAAATTATTCCTTTAGTTACTTCTTTGAAGTTTTAGAGAAACCTTTCTTAATTTCTTCTATATCAACATTTCTGATAACAGGTTTTGCATTTAAACTTTTAATTACCTGTTTAGCTCTTTTAGCTTTAGAAACATTCTTTCTTCCTTTTCTTTCTAATCTAGTGACTGCCATAATTTTATATTATTGGCGCAATTTAAATAAAAAATAATGTAAATCATTTGCTAGCTTTGTAATAAATTTTAAAAAAATGAATAAGATTAAACCATCACTTGCAAAAGGTACAAGAGATTTTGGACCTGAAGAAATGGAAATAAGAGAATATGTCATTAATATATTTAAAAATATTTTTGATCTCTACGGGTTTAGATCTATTCAAACACCGTCTATTGAAAATGTTGATACAATAACCGGGAATTATGGTGATGAAGGAGATAAATTAATCTTTAGGATACTGAATTCTGGTGATTTTCTTAAAAAATCTGATGAAAATGATTTAAAAAATTCGGTAAAATTAAAATCCAAAATATCGAATAGAGCACTTCGATATGATCTTACAGTCCCACTAGCAAGATACGTCTCAATGAATCAAGATAAATTATCAATACCATTCAAGAGGTATCAGATACAACCAGTATGGAGGGCTGACAGACCCCAAAAGGGCAGATTCCGTGAATTTTATCAGTGTGATGTAGATTATATTGGAACTAACTCTATAGTTTGTGAAGCTGAGATAATCGATCTAGTTTACTCCTTATTTAATAAACTAAAGATTGATGATATCGATTTTAAATTGAATAATAGAAAAATCCTTCAGGGTATTGCCGAAGTAAATGGTTTATCTGATAATTTCAATGAATTATGTATTTTAATTGATAAAATAGATAAAATAGGTCAAGAGAAGTTTAGGGATGAATTAATAAAAAAAGGATACAGTTCGAAATCAGTAAAATGTATCACTGAAATACTCAATTACAGTGGTACTAATTTAGATAAAATCAATTTTATTGAAAAAATAATTAATGATTCGCAAATTGGTATGNAAGGTNTTAAAGAGGTAAAAAATTTATTAAAATTAAGTAATGACTTTACATTAGATTTTAGCCTTGCTAGAGGTCTNTCGTACTACACNTCTTCAATATTTGAAGTTAAATCAAATNTAAGTGATATGGGTAGCCTTTGTGGAGGTGGAAGATATGATAATTTAACTGAGANTTTTGGNTTAAGAGATATGCCTGGAATTGGAATCTCTTTCGGTATAGAAAGAATATTTGAGTTATTAAAAAAGAAAAANNANCCTGTAGTTCAAATTAAAAAAAACNTANTATTATTATCCTATTTAGATTTAAAATATCTACCAAATTGNCTTAAAATTGCAAAAAAAATCAGAAATGAAGGTATTAGTGTAGATTTAATATCNGATGATATAAAACTAAAAAAACAATTAAAATATGCAAATAAAAATAATATTCCATTCGTTATGATTGTCGGTGAAGATGAAATTAAATCTGATATTTATACTTTTAAAAACATGGNAAACGGAAAGCAGGTAAAAAATTCTTTGAATGAAATTATANCTAAAATGAAGTCATTNAGCTTAAATGAATAAATTTTTTTTNTTAATTATACTTTATATTTTTTTTCCNTTAATCCTATTATCTCAGAAAAGTAANCTTGGAAGGTTTGAGATAAATGTAACTCAAGGTTGCTCTCCANTATTTATCGNAATTATTAGTGAAGANGTTGATTCAACNGCNACCGTTATTCAATANGATTTCGATTATGATNTNAATAACCCATCATTTAACCCNTCNTTATCTTCTGAAAACTCATACATTACCCCTGGAAAATATACTATAGCGCAGGCAATTAATNTTGATAACANAGAAAAAATTGACATAATAGAAGTTGAAGTATTTGAGTCAAGAGAAATTAATTTAATTATTAATAATTGTCTTGAAGATAAATTGGAATTTATAATATCTGATGATTATTANGATGGGTATAATCTATATATCGACAATAATTTTATTAAAGAACTCAATGCAGGAAAAAATAATTTNGAATACGGTCAATTTTTAGATTCNGAAAATAAATTTAATGGTATTATTAAAGGTAAATTTAATGGTAATGATGAAAGTTGTTTTGAGAATGGTTTCTCTATATCNTCTATAANATCAAACTCTAAAAGCTTTATCGACTCTATAATAGTTTCCGATGACAGGACATNTTTTAGTCTATNTTACAAACCAGAGAAAAGCACTAATTACACTCTATATGTTGATGGAAAAATTGACTCTAGTTATTTCTCACCATCATATATTTACTTCAGTGATTCNGAAATTAAAATTTCAAATAAAACATTTTCAGATAAATATGTTAGCATAGAGAAAAATTATATATGTCAAAATGAGCAAATTGAAGATAAAATATATTTATTNTACCTGAATACATACGAAGTTGAAGAAGGAGTTAGAATAGATTTAGATTACGATAATGAATTTGATTCCGTGAATATTTACAAAAACCAAAAAATTTTTACATCATCTAAAGGAAATATTATTGATAATTATAATTTAATAAAAGGTGAGGAATATTGTTATAGAGCANTAGGCTTTAAAGANGGAAAAAAATCTATATCCAATACAAATTGTATAATTATTAAAGAAAATTACAATCCGTTACCAATACCCAATACCTTTTCACCAAACGGAGATGGTCTTAATGATGAATTTAAACCTTTTCCTAAAAGTGTAAAAAATTATAATTTATTAGTATATAATATGAATGGTGCTCAGGTTTTTGAGAGTGATGATATAAATATTGGCTGGAATGGATATTATGATGGAAAAATAACTCAAGGTTCATATATTTACATTTTAAAATTTACCATAGATGGTAAAGATGTTGATCAAGAAGGTAAGTTTTTGTTAATTAAATAATATAGTATGTTTGACATGATGAAAATGATGGGCAAAGTGAAAGAAGCTCAAGATAAAATGAAAGAAATAAAAAATCAGTTAGATACGATCAAAGTTGAATCTGAATCTGGAGCAGGATTAGTAAAAGTTGAAGTAAATGGAAAAAAAGAGGTAATATCTATCAAGATTGATAAAAGCATAATTAATGAAATTGAAATGGTGGAAGATTTGACAGTCGCAGCTGTAAATAAGGCAATGAAGGAAGTTGAAATTAAATCAAGTGAATTCATAAAAGAAAAAACTGGAAACTTAATGCCTAATATTCCAGGCTTTGATATTGGTAATTTATTTAAATAATGCTATCAGATAAGAGAATTGCTGTGGCAATTTTAAATTATAATGGACTAAATCTCCTAAAAAAATTCTTACCGTCAGTTGTTAAATACTCAGACAAAAAATTATCAAATATTTATATAATAGATAACGGTTCAGATGACAAATCTATTACTTATGTTAAAAATAAATTTTCAGAAGTAAAAATAATTCAAAATGATAATAATTATGGATATGCTGGCGGCTATAACAAAGGTTTATCTAAAATTGATTATGATTATTATGTATTATTAAATAATGATGTAGAAGTAAGTAAAGGTTGGTTAAATCCACTTTTTGAACTTCTTGAATCGGATGAAAATTTCGCAACTTGTCAACCTAAAATAAAATCATATTATAACAAAAGTAAATTTGACTATGCTGGAGGATCAGGTGGATATTTAGATTTTCTTGGATATCCATTCTGTAGAGGAAGAATATTTGATTCAATGGAAGAGGATTTTGGTCAGTACGATGATAAAAAAGAAATATTTTGGTCATCTGGTGCGTGCTTTATGATAAAATCAAAAGTATTTAAAAAATTAAATGGTTTTGATTTCGATTTTTTTGCTCACATGGAAGAAATAGATCTATGTTGGAGACTTAAAAANCTAAAATATAAAAATTATTGTCAACCAAAAAGTATAGTTTATCATGCTGGAGGTGAAACATTAAGTGACAACAATCCAAGAAAAACTTATCTAAACTTCAGNAATAATCTTATAATGATTTTAAAAAATGATAATTTTTTTTATGCATTTCCTAAAATTTTTATCAGACTAATANTTGATACTTTTGCATCAATTCTAATTAGTATAAAGAAAAAAAATATTTTTCATNTANTATCAATATTAAAAGCATACATNATATTTTTTTTAAAAATTCCAAAAATCATATTCANTAAAAGAGTTGGTTTATNCAATAATGGAAAANTNAAAAAAAATATTTTACCATTTCAATACTTTATAATGGGTAAAAAAAGGTTCAGCGATTTATAAATATTTATTCAATAAATAGATAAAAATATGTATTTTTGAGCTTGATAAGTAATTACTTTAATAAAACAAATTATGAAAAATTTTAATATTTTAAATATAATCATCTTCTCGTTTGTGATGTTTACTGCTTGTAACCCACTTAAAAAGATGATTGAATTATCTAAACAGCAAGAAATAAATGTTAACCCCAATCCTATAACATTAGCAGGATCAACTGTATCCTTTGATGTTCAGACTACNCTTCCAAAAGGNATGTTACCAAAAGGAACAAGTTACACATTAAACTTTGAGTTTGATGGAAATGATGTGGGTTCAGTTGAATTCAAGGCTACTGATTACCCNAATAGCTCTTCTTCAACATCATCCTCAACTAAAACTATTTCTGTNCCTTATAANAGTGAAACAATGGGAGGATCTCCTGCTAAGGTAACGGTTGTTGGTACTGCAAAAGTTGTAGCAACTGGTAAAAGCNTAGATACAGANGGATCTGATGTAGCTGATGGTGTAAATAATACAATTACNTTTACAAGAGCAACANATATTCCTACTCCTAANGCATATCCAGGATATACAGATGCAGAAGAAACNGAAATAACGTCTGTNGATTTTTACTTCAATCAGGGTAGCGCTTATCTAAGAGGNTCTGAGAAAAAAAGTGATAGAGGTGAAAAATTTTCTGCCTTTTTAGCTGAAAAAAATATNACTAAAGGTGTTAATATAGTTGGTGCACATTCACCAGAAGGCTCTACTAANGTTAATGANTCATTAGCNTCTNGAAGGTCTGCTGCAATAGAGAAATTTTACAGGGCAGAAATGGATAAATATGATTACAAAGATGAAGCAGATCAAGTAGGNTTTAGCCTTGTCCCTGTTGTTGAGAATTGGGATGCANTAAGAAGTGGCNTAAAAAGCTCTAANGTGATTTCTAGNACCGANAAAACTCAAATACTAGCTATTGTNAATGGTGGTGGATCATTTGTCGATAANGAAAAGTCATTATCTAAATTATCATCATATANAACNTTNATGAAAGAAGTTTATCCTGATTTAAGAAATGCAAGTACTGAAGTTGTAACAGTTATTGNAAAAAAACCAAATAACGAGATTCTTGCTATAGCNCAGAATATTGTTTCAGGTGAGGCATCATCTGATGCTCTTTCTCATGGTGAGTTATTATTTGCTGGTACCCTTACTCCCGATCTTGCTGAAAAAGCTTCAATTTATGGCTCNGCTGTNAAGTGGGGAGGAACATGGCAGGCTCACAATGANTTTGGNTCAGTTCATATTGAACTTGCNAAACAAGAAGAAGAGGGGTCTGAAGCACAGAATAAGTTATTAGAAGCTGGAAAAACTCAATTAGATATTTCTAATACTAAAAATGAGAATGCCGAAGCTCACCTTAACTTAGCNTCAATAGCTGCAATGCAATACGATTGGAATCTTGCTAATGAACANATTAATAAAGCTGCTGATTTAGATCTTACTTATGCTGAAGGAAGATATAATATGGCAAAGGGAACAATTTCAATNCCACTTGGTGATTATGAAAATGCTATAAATCATCTAAATAAAGTTGGNCAAAGAGGTTGGGCAAAGTGGAGAAAAGGTATTGTTCAATTNATGTCTGGAAATATTGATGAAGCCAAAAAAGAGATGGCTGCCTTAAGAAAACAATTTGAAGAAAGTGGGTGGAAAGAGAATGGAGGAATTGACTATATTCATGCAATCATATCAGCAAGAGAAGGTNATTCAAATGCTGTAGCTGAAAACCTTAAAACTGCTTTATCAAAAGACGAAGATGGTTGGTTAAAGGAAAGACTTGTCAATGATGTTGAATTCTTAAACTACTCTGACGCAGTTCAGTCTGCAATGAATTAATTTTTAAGAAATTATTTATCTAAAAGGCCTTGATAATCAAGGCCTTTTTTTATTTTTGCCGGGTATGAGAGAAATACAATTTAGAGAAGCTTTAAGNGAGGCAATGGTTGANGAGATGAGGTTAGANGAAGANGTNTATTTAATAGGNGAAGAAGTAGCAGAATATAACGGAGCTTATAAGGTTAGTTTAGGTATGCTAGATGAATTCGGAGCAGAAAGAGTTATAGATACTCCTATTGCTGAAACTGGATTTACCGGNATTGGNATNGGCTCAGCTATGAATGGCCTAAGNCCAATTGTAGAGTTTATGACATTTAACTTCTCTTTAGTTGCAATAGATCAAATTATAAATGGTGCAGCAAAAATGTATCAAATGTCTGGTGGACAGTTTAATATACCAGCAGTCTTTCGAGGTCCTACAGGTAATGCAGGTCAACTCGGTGCACAGCATTCTCAAAATTTTGAGAACTGGTATGCAAACACACCCGGACTTAAGGTTGTTGTTCCATCAAATCCATACGATGCAAAAGGTCTNCTTAAGACTTCTATAAGAGATGACGACCCAGTAATATTCATGGAATCAGAGTTGATGTATGGTGATAAAGGAAATGTTCCAGAGCAAGAATACCTTATACCGATTGGTAAATCAAATGTTATTCATGAAGGAAACGACGTAACTCTAGTGTCATTTGGAAAGATGATGAAAGTTGCTGAAGAAACCTTCATCGAAGCTAAAAAAGAAAATATTAGTGTAGAAGTAATAGATCTAAGGTCTGTAAGACCAATTGACTACAAGAGTATAGTTCAATCTGTTAAAAAGACAAACAGACTGGTTATTATTGAGGAGGCATGGCCCCTTGCTTCGATATCTTCCGAAATAAGTCACCACATCCAAAGGTTTGCATTTGATTATTTAGATGCTCCTGTACACAGGATAACATGTGAAGATGTGCCATTCCATTATGCTCCTACTCTCATAAAAGAAATTCTCCCTAATGTTGAGAAAGCAATGAAAGCTATAAAAAAAGTTACCTACAAGAACTAGTTTTGTTTATCTGACAAACCTAGAGCAGACATCATACCTGATGGACCAGATTTTTTCATCATTTTCATCATCTTACGCATCTGATTAAATTGTTTTAGTAGCTGGTTAACTTCTTGTACCGATGTACCACTACCCATGGCAATTCTTTTCTTTCTATTACCGTTTAGAATATCAGGATTTTTCCTCTCTACAGGAGTCATTGAAAATATTATTGACTCTATTGGCTTAAATGATTCATCATCTATATCTGCGTCTTTAATTTTTGAGGATACACCAGGCATCATCCCTATGAGGTCTTTGATATTACCCATTTTTTTTATTTTTTGGATTTGAGATAGGAAATCATCTAAACCAAATGTGTTCTCAAACATTTTTTTCTGAAGCTTCCTTGCCTCCTCCTCATCAAAATTTTGTTGAGCTCTCTCAACTAGGCTAATAACGTCACCCATTCCAAGAATCCTTTTCGCCATCCTATCAGGATGAAATACATCTAGTGCATCCATCTTCTCTCCTGTACTTATAAATTTTATTGGTTTATTTACAACCTTTCTAATTGAAAGGGCAGATCCACCCCTAGAATCACCATCTAATTTAGTTAAGACGACACCATCGTAATCAATTGCCTCATTGAAAGTCTTTGCAGTTAAAACTGCGTCTTGACCTATCATAGAGTCAACAACAAAAAGTGTTTCTTGAGGTTTTAAATTAGACTTTAGTCCCTTGATTTCTTTCATCATTTCCTCATCAATTGCCAACCTTCCTGCAGTGTCAATTATAACTGATTTAAACCCTTTACTTTTTGCATGTTGAATAGCCTTTTTCGCAATATTTAGGGGTGATTTAGATTTTTTATCTGAAAAGACTTCAATCTTTAAATCATCACCAATTACATGAAGTTGTTCAATAGCAGCAGGCCTGTACACATCACAGGCAACCATTAGAGTTTTCTTTCCTTTATTTGTTAGGTATCTTCCAAGTTTACCACAAAATGTTGTCTTACCAGAGCCTTGAAGGCCAGAAAGGAGGATCAGATTAGGATTTCCATCTAGGGATAATTCAGCAGACTCACCGCCCATTAAATCAGTAAGTTCATCTGCAACAATTTTTGTTAATAGTTGGCCAGGAGAGACAGAAATTAATACATTCTGACCCATTGCCTTATCTTTTATATTTGAAGTAATCTCCTTTGCTACCTTGTAGCTAACATCAGCATCTATAAGAGCTCTTCTTATCTCTTTAATAGTAGAAGCTATATTGATCTCTGTTATTCTACCTTGACCCTTTAAAACTTTAAAGGCCCTATCTAGTTTATTACTTAAATTTTCAAACATTCTCAGCAAAAATAATAATTAAAGGAAATAATGATTCATTTATTTCATTAATAGTATTTATATTTCAAAAAAAAAATATTGAATTCAAAGTATTTCAAACATTTACTATCAATTCTCCTATTCGTAGGATTAAATATTTACATCTTTAATCCTGTTATATTTTCTAATAAAAAGATTAAGCAACATGACATTGAACAATGGAGCTACTCTGCAAGGGAATCATCAGAGTTTAGAAAGGTTAATGGTGAAGAAGCTCTTTGGTCAAATTCTATGTTCTCAGGTATGCCAAGCTACCTTATTGATGTGAANTGGTCAAATAACATCATGGAATATATTCACAAATTCTATAGTTTTTTCTTTCCNCACCCAACAAATATATTACTCATATCATTTTTAAGTTTTTATTTTATGCTTATTGCATTCAACGTCAGACAGGAAATTGCTGTTTTTGGAAGTATAGCATTTACCTTGTCATCATATATGATTGTTGGGATTGGAGCTGGTCATAACGCAAGAATAGGTGCGATAGCCTACATGCCATTAATTGTTGCAGGAGTCCATACCTGTATTCACAAAAACAGAAACATAGGTTTCATAGTAACTGCTTTAGCTCTAGCACTTCAATTAAGGCTAAATCATCTTCAAATAACATATTACACTCTATTTATTTTAATTTTTTATGGTATATCACAACTTATCTACTTTTATAAAGAAAAGAGAATAANCTATTTTATAAAGAGGATATCAGTACTTGTAGTTGCTGCTTTAATTTCAGTAGGAACTTTTTTTGGAGAAATTTGGGCNATCCTTGAATACTCCGATGAATCAATAAGAGGTAAATCTGATCTAGATATTGGTAGAAGTGGATTAGATAAACAGTACGCCTTCCAATACAGCAATGGGGTCTTTGAACCATTAACATTATTCTTTCCACATATTCTTGGGGGATCAAGTCAAGAGACGTTAGGAAAGGATTCTTATTTAGGAAAAGCACTTAGAAAAAATAATGTTGCAACAAATCAGATTAATAACCAGCTAAGAAGAGTTCCTACTTATTGGGGAGATCAGCCACTAACTGCACCTTATTATGCTGGTTCGATCTGTATTTTCTTGCTAATTTTTGGACTTATAATTTTAAAATCTCACGAAAAAAACTGGTTAGCATATTTGCTTGCAATGAGTGTTTTACTCAGTATGGGTAGTAATCTAGAGTTTATTAATAATATATTTTTTGAGTATCTACCTGGTTATAACAAATTTAGATCAGTTACATTTATAATAATAATATCCATTTTTTCTGTTGTCTTACTCTCCTGTCTAACACTTCAAAAATTTATTAAGAGCCCAAAAACATATAAAAACGAATTTATTAAATCTATCTATTTAACAGTAGGAATATATGTGTTGATATCTTTATCTTATTTTNTANTAAGTTTTTCTGGGAAGGTAGATTCAAACTTTGCAAGTTATCCCGAATGGTTTATTAAATCCTTGATAGATGATAGAAAGAATCTCTTCGTGAATGATTTAATTAGGGGTGGAATTTTTATAATTATATTGATAATACTATCNTTTGGAATANTATACAGTAAAATTTCAAAANCTCTATTTGGAATATGTCTTGTAAGTANTATGCTAGTCGACCACTTTATAAATAATTCTTCAATATTAAAAAATGATTCAGTTTGTGAGGTATTNGGAGACTGTTCTTTTAAAAGAGTTAAAGATTTAGAAATTACAATGTCTGAGGCTGATCAATTCATACTTGAGAATAATANAGAGAGGAAAAGAGTATATAACCTTCAAAATACATTTAATGACGCAAGAACGTCATACTACCATTCATCTATAGGAGGATATCATGGTGCAAAAATGAGAAGATATCAGGACGTAATTGAAAATATCTTTCCGGAGGAAAGAAATAATTTAGTTAGTGAATTAAGAGAAAATAGTACAAATTTTTCAGAAAATCACTTATTAAATATGCTAAATGTAGGATTTATTCAATTTGGAGATAAAAAAAANAATGTAGTCAAAAATAATTATTCTAATGGTAACGCGTGGTTTATTAATAAAATTTTAGAGGTTAATTCAGCAGAAGAAGAAATGGAATTAATGAGTAGTATTAATTCAAAGAGAGAAGCAATAGTAGATATATCTAGATTTGAATTAGGAAACAATAGGGAATATAATATTGATGGAAAAATAAGTTTGGTAGAACACTCACCTAAAAGGTTATTATATAAGTCATCTAATTCTTTTGATGGGTTTATTGTTTTCTCTGAAATATATTATCCAGATGGGTGGAAAGTTTATGTNAATGATGTGGAAAAAAAATTAGTTAGAACTAATTATATTTTAAGAGGAATTGAAGTTGATAAAGGTGAAAATACCATTGAGATGGTTTTCAATCCTAATTCATATATAATTGGAGATAAAATAATAAAAGCTTCAAATTATATTCTTCTCTTATTAATTATTATTTGTTGTATAATTGAGTTCAGAAAAAAAAATGATAAATAAATACTTTACTATAATTTCTGTAATTTTCATTTTTTCAGGATGTATTNTAAATAAAAGCAATAACAACACATATAACTTAAACTCAGAATACGAAGTAAAACAAAGGTCTAATGTAAGTTTAATTAATAGAATTAGATCAAATCCTGGAATATATGTAGAGGGGTATGGAGATAATGCTAAAGTNTTTTTNAAAGGAGTGTCTAGTATTAACTTCCCAAAAGAAATACTATTCGTNCTTGATGGNATTCAAGTTGGTAACTACTCAAAGTTATCTACTATACTTGACCCACTAAAAATAAAAAATATTAAAATACTAAAAAGCCCAGTTGACCTNTCANTGTATGGATTTATNGGNTCAGGAGGTGTAATAGAAATTAAAACAAAGTGATTATGAAAAAAATATTCTATTTAATAATAATAATTAACCTTTCATGTGAGGTAAGTNGACCTCTTAATTATTCCTCAAATGAAGATTCCACTACTTTAGGGTTACTTGATAGACTAAGATCTATTCCAGGTTTAAGAATAGGTGGAGTGAGTGAAAGGGATGCACAGGTATACCTTAGAGGACAGACAAGTATAAAGTATTACCAAGAAGTTGTATTTTATGTAAACGGCACGAGAGTGGGNAACTATTCATCAGCTTACCAAGTTGTTCAACCTGAAAATATTGACTCAATTAAATTATTAAAAAGTGCGGCTCAACTCAGTCTTTATGGCTCAGATGGAAGGGATGGTGTAATTCTTATAAAAACTAAAAACTAAAATAATTTTGGAAAAAAAACAGGTGTATTTTTTTTGTAATCCTGGTATTCTTTTTCACTACCCCACCTTTCTTCTGCAATATCTTCAAGTAAATTAACACCACTCACTTTATTNAGTAATAAATAAATAAAAATTGGCGATATAAGAACTACATACATAACCCCACTCAAAAAAGAAATTGATATTATAGCTAAACCTGTCCACAAGGCAAACTCACCAAAATAATTTGGATGCCTTGAGAGAGACCACAACCCAGATGAGATAAATTTTCCTTTATTTTTTTTATTAAATTCNGTTTTTTGCATATCAGCAACAATTTCAAATACAAAACCTATTATCCACACTATAATTCCAAATATTATTAGAANGTTAAACTCTTTTANAACTGAACTTGTCATTATAACAATTGTAGGTANTAAACACATAAACACCCACAACCCTGAGAGCATAAAAGCTAAAAGGAAACGTTTAAAATCTTTTTTTATCTCGGTAAACCTTANGTCTTTACCAACTTTTTTAACTCTCAAAAAAAGGAAAGAACTTAATCTAATCGTCCATACTGATACTAAAAGAGAGACAACAAGAGAAACATTATCAATGGAATTGAAATAAAAGTACCTACTTAGAAGAAGGAAGAGAACGGAGGATATAAAAGTAATTCCACCAGTTAAATCATAATAATGTTCTGTTTGATAAATATATGATGGTATAAAAACAAGAATATGTATAATAAATATTAATAACCATAACACATATACTGATTTGTAATCAAAGAAAAAAATTGAATCAAATGATATAATATATGTGAGGAATAAAGAAACGATTATAACAAATAAAGAATAAATATTTTCTTTCATTAGCAATTACCTAGTGTAACATATACAGACTCAGTCCAACAATCAATATTACTCTTACCGGGAGTTGATATGTCTCTATGTACAGTATACGTAAAAGCGACAAATTGTTTATTATATATATCACTATTAAGACATTCATATACGTAGGTTACTTGATTTGTGATATTATTTTTAAAATTTTCAATATTATCTGGATTTGGATAAGGAGGGTCTGGAACTTTATTAAACCTACATGATAAATCATCACAAGAAAAAAAAATAAAAATTAAAATAATCAAATTGGTTCTTGTATCCATATTCTATTTAATTTTTTTCTCTTAAAATATTTTCTTTTTATCTGCCTCAAACCAAAACCTAAGCCAATACCAACAGAACAACCTAACAGTATTTTATTATCATATACTTCAGAAGCTGATGCTCTCTGAACAACNGAAAGGTTTATAAAATCAATAAGAAAATAAGCTGCAGATCCTCCAGAAAAATAAGTACCAAACCTTCTCATAAAGTTTGATGATTTATCTCTGATATCAACAATATTTATTTCATCAATAGGGATTACAATATTGTTAAATTTTATGTTNTCATCATTTATTCCTGATATTCTTGCAGTTATAAAGTAATCANCATTAAGCTTTTTAAATCTTAAGGTTTCGCCNTCGTAGAAAGACATTGTCNTAAAACTATTTGCCTTACCTAATTGCAAAATATTTTGACTAAATACCCCATTTGAGATTGATAAGAATAAGAGTAGTAATATAGACCTCACAAATTATTTATTAAAAAACTTAATTTATATTAGCAGTAAAACTAACTATGAACTTAATAAAAATTTTCTTTACTTTTTTGATATTTTCTATTATATCGTGCTCAAATGATAATATTTCTAGAATAAATTCACCAGATAATAAAATTGAGTTAAGCTTCAAAGTTGAAAATGGCCAAGCATTTTATAANGTAAAAAAAGAAAATAAATCAGTCACAGACTGGTCAAGGTTGGGAATAAAACTTGAAGATGGAAATGATATAGGNTCTGACCTTAGAGTTNTAAATATNGCTAGAGAAAGTATNAAAAATAAATGGTATCCATTTATTGGAGAAAAAGATGAAATTGAAGACAACTATAAAAAGTTAANTATCGATATTTCTAACAATAGTATTAATTATGAGATAATATTTAGGGTTTACAATGACGGTATATCATTTAAATATATTGTTCCAAATCAAGAAGCATTATNGAGTTATAATATTATTGATGAGTATACTGAGTTTAATTTATCTTCAAAAGATACTGCATGGTGGATTCCAGGTTTCTCCTATAGAAGATATGAGTTCCTATATGCAAAATCATCAATAGATGATATTTCTAAAAAGTTTTTTTCTAAAAATGTAGAAAATATATCATACGANACTATCGGGATAGATGCTGCGCANACGCCTCTTACAGTTCAAAAAGANAATGGATTGATAATAAGTATTCACGAAGCTAATCTTATCAACTACTCTAGTATGACTTTAGCTCCAAAAGGGAATGGTATGTTAGAAGTTGAANTATATCCNTGGAGTGACGGGACGAAAGTAAAATTAGANAATAAAATAATCTCACCTTGGAGGTTTATTCAGATAGCTGATAACTCTTCTAAACTTCTTGATTCAGATATAATCTTAAATCTTAATGAAGATCCTGATGANAATCAAGATTTTTCATGGGTTAAGCCAGGAAAATACATGGGAGTTTGGTGGGAAATGATTGGAACTAACGAATCTACATGGTGGCAATCTCAAAATCATGGTGCTAATAATAGTAAAGTAAAATATTATTTAGATTTTGCATCGAAAAATAACTTTAATGGACTTCTTGTTGAAGGATGGAATAAAGGATGGCACCCAGAGTGGTGTTGTTCAGGCAAAGGAGATCCTTTCAGTTTTACTGAATCCGTAAATGACTTTGATATTAATTACTTATCAAGTTATGGGAACTCAATTGGTGTCAATTTAGTTGGTCACCACGAGACAGGAGGACAAATACAAAATTATGAAAACCAATTAGAGGATGCTTTTAANNTATATAACCAAATCGGTGTAAAAAATATTAAGACAGGTTATGTAAATGATGTAAGTAAAAACATTAAAAAAATTAATCCTGACGGTACTNTTTCCCGAGAATGGCATCATGGCCAGTATATGATAAATCATTTCCAAAAAGTCATTGAAACCGCAGCAAAATATAAATTAAATATAATAAAACATGAGCCCATCAAGGANACNGGTTTAAGAAGAAAATATCCCAATTTNATATCAAGGGAAGGTGCTAAAGGTCAAGAATTCAATGGATTTTCATCAAATGGGGTTAATCATGCTACTGACCTTCCATTTACAAGATTACTAAGTGGACCAATGGACTATACACCTGGTATATTTCAGTTGAATAATTTCAGATATGTATCACCAGGTTCAGATGAAATAGATAAAAATGCAATTGTTCCATCAACAATTGCAAAAGAGTTAGCACTTTATGTTGTTTATTATTCACCAATGCAAATGGCTGCAGACCTTCCAAAACATTACAATAAACACCCTGAAGCATTTGAATTCATTAAGAGTGTACCTGTTGAATGGAGTAAAAAAAATATTATTAATTCTAGTATATCAGAATTTGTNATACTATCNAGAAAAGATAAATATTCNGATGACTGGTACATTGGTGGTATCACTGATGAAAAAGAAAGAANCTTTGATATTGATCTAAATTTTCTAGAGAAAAATCAAAAATATAAATTTATAATTTATAAAGATACCAANTCAACTCACTGGAAATCTAATCCAATGGAATATGAAATTGAAGAAAAGATTATAAAANTTAATTCATCGTCCTCAATNCCAATATATATGGCACCAGGAGGAGGATTTGCAATTCATATTATTAAAATCTAATGACAAGCTTGGTTAAACTTTTTAAGACGGTAATAATTGTAAGGTAATGGTGTAATAAAACCTGCAATAAGCATTGGCAGTACTACATATNTATNTATCATAGCNCCACCNGTAATTANAAAATCNACAGTATTCATAGCAACTTCCATAGAAATCATACTTATAAGTGACATGCCTACTGCTGTTTTAAAAGCTAAATATAACGGTTGAGTTAAACTTAAAATGAAAGTTTCAAGCATTATTGAGGTTAGAATGCCATTGATTATTGCCAATATCATTATGTACTCAGTAGCTAATGAATATGAAGTATACTGAAAAAATAATATAGTTCCGAAATCGCCGATAGAACAACCAACAAGACACCAAAGNGTATTNACAGATGCTTTTTTCCAGGTAGATTTACACCTCCATGATATAGACGAATCAATCNATAAATTCACAATCCTCACCAAACTTTAGGACTCCTTTATTTTCTAACTTTACAATATGTATAGTAACATCATCTTTTGTTAAAATTGTTCTTGAGTGAACTATCTTATCATCAGGGTAGTTTTCATTAACATATTCTATNATNCAGTCATCAATCTCNGATAAATCTAATTTTTTACACCAATCTTTTTTTCCTTTGTCCTTGTTCTTCCTATCTTCCTTTTCNTCTCCTCCGTAGCATAATTCCATAANCTCTTTTAAATCATCATAGGAAGTGAGAGTAAGAACCTCCTCTTTATCCTCCTCTTCACTTAAGAAAATTATATCTACTGGAAATTGAACTTTAGGCCTTTTCTCTTCTTTAGAGTTCTCTTCATACCAATTTTCTATTTGTTCTCTATCACCTTCCTCTGATATAGTGATAGTACTGCTGTCGGGCATTATCATTGTATATGGCATGACATATTCAAAACACCTTTCTCCCTCTTTTCCTTCTCCTTCAAAACACATCTCCATAACCTCTTTTAAATCATCTGAAGAGGTGAGAGTAAGAACCTCCTCTTTATCCTCCTCTTCACTTAAGAAAATTATATCTACTGGAAATTGAACTTTAGGCCTTTTCTCTTCTTTAGAGTTCTCATCATACCAATTTTTTATTTGTTCTCTATCACCCTCCTCTGATATAGTGATAGTACTGCTGTCGGGCATTATCATTGTATATGGCATGACATACTCAAAACATCTCTCTCTATCTTTACCCTCGTACTTATCTTTATCCTCGTCCTTATCTTTTTCTTCACCTTCGTCTTTGCCCTCATCTTCATCTTTATCTTCACCGTTGACTCTGCCATATTTACCTTTTATATATTTCTCCTTAATAAATGGGTGTTCTCTATCGAATTTAAATACACCATCCTCGTCAAATGATAAACTTTTATCATTTGTTAGATCTGCCTCAAAACCATACGTATTTTTCCCAATAAGTATAAATGAGGAATTAACATTTTCTGAGGGAAAATTTGATTCAATAAACTCCTTTGACTCTGGGGCTAGATAGTCATTATTTAACTCGTAATAAATTATATCGCTGGGATCTTCACCAGGTAGTCTTAGGGAGTCACCAACTTGTTCACAGGAAAAGATTATAATAATTGATAGAAAAGAAATTAAAATGTTTTGGATATTCATAAATATTATATTTTTTTTTATTGCTATATTAATTACGATTAAATAATAAAAATATTGTTAAATATAACATAAATAGATGAAAAACTGGAATAATGCAGTCACTCAAGATAGTTGGAGATTATTGAAATATAATGCAGAAACAGTTAATGGATTTGAAAAATTATTAGAAGTAGGTCCCTCAATCTCTATATTTGGATCAGCAAGAACCAGTCCTAAAGATATTTATTATAAAAAAACTATTGAGATAGCAAAAATGATTGCAGATATGGGTTTTGGAGTAATATCTGGCGCCGGCCCGGGAATTATGGAAGCTGCTAATAAGGGTGCAAAAGAGAATAACGGAAAGTCTGTTGGTTTAAGAATTAATTTACCATTTGAACAATATACAAATAAGTATGTTGATGAAGATTATCTCTTAAAGTTTGATTATTTCTTTATTAGAAAACTTATGTTTCAAAAATATTCTCAAGGTTTTATTGTTATGCCTGGAGGATACGGAACATTAGACGAATTATTCAATGCTTTAACTCTAATTCAAACAAAAAAATCTAAACTTTTTCCAATAATTTTAGTGGGAAAAAAACATTATAAACCTCTATATGATTGGATTATAAATACTTTATTAGATGGAAATTTAATATCAGAGGAAGATATTCACTTATTAAGTTTAGTAGAAGATGTTGACGAGGTTAAGAGTATACTCACTACGTTTTTTGAAAAGAACAAAATTGATATCAACTTTGATTAAATCTAGTTTAAATCATCAATATAAGGAGTGGGTAAAATAATTTTAGTAGCTTTCACATAATTGTCCCAATCCATATAAAGCGAATCAAAAATCTCAATATTATTTTCTCTTACATTATTTTGCTCCATAAAATCATCAACATGAAAAAGTTCTAAATTCTTCTTATCAAAAGGATTAATTTTATTAATTATCTTCCAACTACCTTTCCTGAGTACAGAGTTTCCACTATGTTCAAATGAAAAGACATAGTCATCAGAATGAATTTTAACAGAAAACCCTTTAACATAAGGTAAGATTGAGGATCCTTTCAAATCATAATTCTTTATTTTTATGTATTCAGAGCCAGTCATATCGTAAATTGTTGGAGCTATATCTAGTATTGTAATAAACTCATCAGAAATTTTAACATCATTTTCTAACCCTTTTATAATAAGAGGAGATCTTAAGCCTCCTGAAGTAGTAAAACCCTTATAAAGTCTAAAAGGATAAGTTATTGTTTTTGCCCAATTCTTACCTAACGAGACAAAAGAATTTGGAGAACCAATTTCATCTAATTCATAAGAAAACTTTTCTCTTATATATCCTCCATATGTCTGATTATAATAGAAGTCTTCTGCTGCTGCACCATTATCTGACATGAAAAAGATAATTGTATTGTCATACAAATTCTCAGATTTTAAGTATTTAACTAGCCTTCCAATATTATAATCTAAATTTTCAATCATACCGGCATAGACCTCCATTTTTCTGGATTCTATCTTCTTCTCATTAGAATCTAACTTCCTCCAATCTGAAATCAAATACTCCATATCAGGAAATTGATTAGTATTTTTAATTATACCAGACTCAATATTATTTAATAATCTATTTTCTAGTATATCATAGTAACCTTTATCGTAGTAACCTTTATACTTATCAGAAAAAAAATCATCAACTTGTAGGGGCCAGTGTGGTGCCGTGTAAGATAGATATGCAAAAAAAGGTTTTTTAGAGTTTGATTGTATAAAATCAATCATTTTATCAGTATAAAAATCAGATGAGTATTTTCCATCGGGCCATAGTACCTTTTTCCCATTATCAGAAAATGATGAGTCAGGATAAGCTTTGATTGGTTTATTATTATCATAATGAGTAAATGCTCCAGGAAGTAAGGAAAAAGAATTATCAAATCCTCTATCTATTGGATCACCGCCAATATGCCATTTACCTGAAATAAAAGAATTATATCCATTTCTACCTAAAATTTCAGGTATAATATTAACCCTATCTGAAATTTTACCTTCATAGCCAAAATTATCAGAATTATAGGCCTGAATACCTATACCTGCAATATGGTTATCGTTTCCAGAGAGCAGCATAGCCCTAGATGGAGCACAAGAAGGGGAAGTGTGGAAGTTAGTCATTATAATACCGTCCTTTGCAAGAAGGTCTATATTTGGTGTATTAATCTCACTGCCAAATGAACTTAAATCTGAATACCCCAAGTCATCAGCTAGTATTATTATAAAATTTTTTTTGTTTTGTTCATCTTCTTTACAAGAAACAAAAAATAAGAAAAAAAATATTTTAATTAACCTTCTTAAACTTAGCATTGTAAATAGTTAAATCTCTAACTGAATTATTATTTAAATTAAACTTGACAAATAATTTCTCTCTCCATTTTTCATCTTTATCAGTAATAAATACATCTTTCTCCCACCACTCCAAATCAAAAAACTTAACACCGTTATTTACGTCAAGAGTCATTTTTTCATCCTTAACTGAGACAATAATTCTCCCGTACATATCATTTTCATATGTTCCTGAATAATCTATCAACTTAAGTGTCATTTTGGAATTCTCATCCCTTAAAATGAATTTATCTAAATAAGACTTTTTATATTTCTTATCCATCTCGTTATAAAGATTATAAACTTCTCTATTCCAATCCCTTGAGTCATCACTAAAAACAAATAAATCCATTACCTTATACATGATGGCGTGCCTTAACTCAGCATGGTCTAAGTTTGCAAATACCTGTACTCCAATATTTTTATCTCTAATTAAACCAATTATTGCTACCAATCCTTGTAAACTACCTGTATGAAAATCTATTTTTTCGCCTCTGTAATCGTGCTGATACCAACCCAAACCGTATGTCTTCCAATTTGGATTTGTGAGTTTTGCTGTTGGGTAAAAAGAATCCCTTACAATAATTTGTGGTTTAAATAAATAGTTAAATGTTTTCTTATCTAATATTCTCTCATCTAATAACTGCGTTTCATTTAATAAAAATTTTAAATATTTTTCCATATCGTCAGAGCATGACCACATCATACCTGCTGCTCCAATTTGATCTGAAATAGTAAATGGCACATGGACGATACCCTCTTCATAGTCAATCTGATGAGGGAAAGTATAATTACCATACTCAAAAATATCTTTTGACCAAGTCAAAGTACATGATAGCCCAATCTTATCTAAAATATTTGTCTTCACAAAACTCTGCCAGCTTATACCGCTTACTTTACTAATCACCTGACCCGCAACAACATACATAATATTTTGATAAGTATACCCCCCTCTTAAAGGGTATTTTCTAGGTGATTTTGAAAATTTAAGAAGCATTTCCTCAACCGATGTGCTATCAGTTGTCCATAACCTGTCTTCATTTCCTATACCTAAGTTATGAGTAAGAAGATCTTTAATTCTTGCATCTTTTGTTATGTAAGGGTCCGATAATTTAAAAGACGGAAGGATGTCAACAACCCTATCATCCCACGAAATAGAGTCCCTATCAACTAAAATTCCCAAAGACATTGATATAAATGCTTTAGTAGTTGAGGCCATAGAGAAAATTGTCTCTGAATCTACTAATTCATCATCGAAAAAATTTTTCTTACCAAAAGTCTTTTTATACAGTGTTGAATCATTTTTTACTACAACAACCGAAATTCCAGGTATTTTCCACATTTTCTTTCCTTCCAATATAAAATCATCAAGTATGTTAACCTTTGATTGAGAGAATAAATTGATTGAAAAAAGAAGAAAAAGAAAAAAAACAGTTCTAAACATTTTTACAACTTTACGTCTTTAACTGTTCTAAAGCCTGTATGCATTGCTCCTGTATCAGGAGTACTTTTCATCCTCATTGAATTTCTGTATCCTGTACAGTAAGATTTATTACATAAATAACTACCTCCTCTGACAACCCTTTTGATTGAGTAAGGTTCAGCAGGATCAAAGCTTTTTATTGGACCAGTTGGGTTTTTAGAAATAATATCCGAAACTGATTCATAATATCTATAATTGTAAAGATCACTACACCACTCCCAAACATTTCCTGCCATATCATATAGTCCATATTGATTAGGAGGATAACTTTTTACAGGAGAAGTTGACTCATAACCATCAATCTTATAATTATTTTTTGGAAATTCTCCCTCCCAGGTGTTTGCATAATCACTTAATTTGATTTCATTTCCCCAACTAAACTTCATACTATTCAAACCTCCTCTTGAAGCATATTCCCATTCGGCTTCAGTTGGAAGTCTTCTACCCTTCCACTTGGCATACTCATTTGCATCAAACCAACTAACCTGTACCACAGGGTGATTTTCTTTTCCTTCAATACTTGTACCGGGTCCACCAGGATTTTTCCAATTAGCACCTGGTTTCCATTCCCACCACTGAGAATGATTTGAAAGGTTATCAATATCTGCTTTCTTAAAAACTAAAGATGCAGGAACAAAAACACTCTCATCTGGTTTTGGAGTATTTGGGGGTAAATCTTTTTTAAGCTCCTCCCAATCAGGACTTTTTTCAGCAGTTGTAATATAACCTGTAGCATCAACAAATTCTTTAAATTCAGCGTTTGTAACCTCAGTTTCATCCATCCAAAAAGAGCTTATTTCAACGCTATGAACTGGTCTTTCATCCATATTTGAGTCAATATCTTTACTTCCCATTTTGAATGATCCACCTCCAATTATAATCATTCCTTCAGTATCGTAATTATCGACCGTATTTGTTTTACATGATAATATAAGTACTAGAAAAGAAAAAAAGATTATATATTTATTCATTATTAATTAAATATAGAGAATTTATGAAAAACTTTATCATAACATTATTATGTACAACTATTCTTTTTTCTTGTAATAATAAAAAAGACTTTGGTGTGGTTAACCTTGAAGATGAAAAAACCAAATTGGTTGAAGATCTTTTTAAAGCTGTAGAAAAGGAGGAAATTGGATTTTTAAAAGAATTATTCTCAAAAGATATGGTATTTGTGAATCCAGATGGCGAAGAATTTAATAAAGATGAATTCATTACAGGAGTTGAAGAATTATTTGAAATGTTTGAAAACGTAAAGGTTAAAGAGAATAATAATTCAACAGATGGGTCAGGATCTGCTATTGAAACAACTCACTATTCAACAGGAGATACTTGGACAGAAATTTGGAGTGATTTTTCTGCTAAAGGGAAATATACTGGAAAGGAAGTGTCTTTTCCATTTTATATAGCATATAAGTGGGAAGGAAATAAGATAATAAGGGAAATGCAATATTTTAACCCTAAANTTTTCGATAANGAAAGGGAAGCAAAAAATATGCAATCGAANTAAAAATATTTATACCNATACTTGATTTATCATTTAATNTANGGGANTNTTCAATNTTTATTAGTGTAAAATTATAATGANAAAAATTTTAATTTTTGTTTTGCTATCATCATGTATAAATAGTCAAGAAACAAAAAAAAATAATAGCTANGATGATTTAGTTATTCTTTTTGAAGACTGGAGATTATTTGAAGAACCAGATTTAATCAATGGAGTTCATGATTACTCAGTTAATTCTTTTGACAAAAGGAAACCAACATACAACCTCCTTAGAGAAAGATTAGAAAATTTTGATATCAGTAANTGGAATATATCAAATCAAATTGATTGGCATATAANACNAGCTGAGATGAANGGATATGATTTCAATCACANANTTTTNAAACCATGGATAAGAGATCCTGCATANTACCAATCTATATGGATGTANCAAAGTGATGTTCCAGCNCACGAAGGTCCAACAAATCATGGNGTACTTGAGTTTTGGATGTATGATCTTCCTCTTACNANTAGTGATAAAGAAAAACTTAAAAATGAAATTGATTTGATTCCTATTTTTCAGAATGAAGCAAGAAAAAATCTAACTGGAAACGCAAGAGAGTTATGGATTGCTGGAATTGAAAACTTTAGACAACAAAAAGACAATCTTATAACAATAAAAAATAGATTAGGCTATGATGAAGTTGATCAAATAAATGTAAGTATTAATAATGCAATTGAATCAAATGAAAAATTTATTCAGTGGTTGGAGGAAGAATCTAAAACTAAAACTGGTCCATCTGGTATTGGTAAAGAAAATTATACTTGGTATCAACAAAATGTTCATCTTCTCCCTATGACATGGGAGGATGAGGTTCGTCTTCTCCAGAGAGAACTTGATAGATCTTGGTCATCTCTTATGTTAGAGGAACATAATAACAGAAATTTACCAGAACTAGAAGCTGCAAATACACCAGAGGAATTTAAGATTTTAACAGAAAATGGAGTTGAAAGGTTTATGAAATTTATAAAGGATAAAGAAATTATGCCTTTTAAGGAAAATATGGAACCGGCACTAAGGGAACACATGGGAAAATTTGTTCCAAGTGAAGATAGAAACTTCTTTAATATTGGATTGCATATTGATCCCTTGCCACTTTACTCCCATTTTGTTCACTGGTTTGACCTTGCAGAAATAAGGGACAATCCTCACCAAAGTCCTATAAGAAACGAGGCATTATTATATAATATTTTTGATACAAAAAATGAGGGATATGCTACAGGTGTTGAAGAAATGTTTATGCATGCAGGATTATACAACGATAGTCCAAGATCAAGAGAAATCGTATGGATTATGATAGCACAGAGAGCTGCAAGAGGGCTGGGATCATTATATGCCCATGCAAATGAGATGACTATGGAAGAAGCAGGCGGTGTACACGTCAGATGGACACCTAGAAAGTGGATGAATAGAGAGCCTCACCTACTAAAGTTCGAGCAGCACCTTTACCTCAGACAACCAGGATATGGAACATCCTACATTACTGGAAAATATATGCTTGAGAAAATCGTAACTGAGTACGCAGAAAAGTTAGAAAAAGAAAATAAAAAATTTACTCTAAATAAATTTTTTAAAAAATTTAATGAGGCAGGAAGTATTCCAATTAAACTAGCCAAGTGGGAAATACTTGATAAAATAGATTGAGATGGATAAAGTTATTTTAATTGAAAAACATAAAATTTCACTGATTGACTCCAAAACTAATGGTGTAAAATGGAAAATTAATATATATGACAACATAACAGGAACATACAGACTTGATAAATATATTTTTCTTTACACACACAACTGGATGGGAACACATTATACCTCAGTTATAGATATTGATACAGGAAATTTTTACTGGAAAGACGAAAAGTTAAATATAATAACGAACTGTGTTGCTATTGAAAATAAACTTTTCTTTGTTAATAAATCATTTAAGATAGTAGCAAAAGATATTGAAACAGGCGATGTGGTTTTTGAGGAAAAATTCCCATACAAAAAATGGTACAGTATGTATTATCCAAAAATTGTTGTATACAATGGTAATATTGTTGTTTTCGATAAGTCGAAAGCTGTAAAATTAGACTTATCCTCTTATAAATTTTCTGATTTTATATTTAGAAATATAAATTTAAGAACAATTGAGTCTATGAACGATAAATTTAACATCTCAGTAAATAAATACACCTCCTCAGGGACAAGTGGAGAAGCATACATGTACGGCGCATACGGTGGAGATGGAGGAGGAGCTGGTGGAGACGGAGGAGGAGCTGGTGGAGACGGAGGAGGAGCTGGTGGATAATAAACTATTTATCAACCCCTAAACCAAACAATGCATAATCATACTTAACTGGATCGATTGGATCAAAATATCTTAACTTCTTATCCAGTTGAATTAAAGTTTTAATATCGTTTTGACTTCTAGAAATAAGATTAAGTTCTTTAGAGATACGTAGAGTATGCGTATCTAGTGGACATGATAGAATTGAAGGTAAAATATTATTCCATATACCAAAATCCACCCCATACAAATCTTTTCTTACCATCCATCTTAAAAACATATTAATTCTTTTACATGCAGACCTTTTTGCTGGGTCAGATATATGTTTTTTTGTTCTTTTTAAATGATCAATTGAGAAGAAAATATTTTTAAACCTTGTAATTGAATCAAATATCCATTGATCATCTTTTTTTGGTGAAAAAGTATTTTCTAATCCTCCATGGTTAAGGTATATATTTTTTAATGACATAATAAAAAATTTAAAATCATCACTATTAAAAGTCCTATGAACAAATGAGATAGAATTTATATTTCTTTCAGAAGAATTTATTATAAAATCATGAGGAGAGTCACCCATAATTTTCATCATTTTGTCTGCATTATTAATTATCATTTTCCTATTTCCCCAAGATATAATAGACGTTAAGAATGCTGAAATTTCGATATCTTCCTTTTTATTAAATCTATGTGGTATTTGAATCGGATCTGAATATATAAAGTCTGTGTTATTATATTGAAGAAATTTTTCTTCTAGAAGATTTTTTAAATCATTATCTGAAAAAACCCGTTTCATATACTTACAATGTTAAAAAACCTTTCATATAAAGACCCTAAAATAGAAAAAGAAATAAATTCATTAGTAGGAAATGAATTTTCAATATTTGAAAGATTAAAATTAAATGGTACTGGATCTCAGAAAATGTACATAAAAAAATGTGATAATAAAATTTATGAATTATTACGAAATGATTATGAATTATCTATTTGTAATATTGAAATTAGACCAAAAGGAATAATTATTTATATAAAATCAAATCTAGAAACTTATGGTCTAATTATACCTTACTATAAGCTTATTATATTTAAAGTAGGTGATGATAACTACACAATAAATGCTGATAATAATTTTTTAAAAATTAGAATAAAAAATAGATCTGACCACAGGTTTTTTAAAAAGGTAAACTCACAAAAAGCAATATACCTATCAGATAAAAATCCGGAATAAATTTGTGGTATATCTAATTGAGGTAAAGCTCTACCTCAAGTTCTATGTCGTCGAGTATGAGTTTATCCCCAAGATTTTCAAAAAATGAACCAGACCTAAACCTTACTTCATACTTTGATCTATCAAACGTTAGTTTTGATGTAGCAACCTTGTCATCTACACTCAGAATGAAATTTATTGGGTGGGAAATTCCTTTAATAGTAAGAACCCCGTCAACATCAAAATCGTCACCATTTTTTTTAGATGATATTACCTCAATTGTTGAAGACTTATGGCTACTAACTGAGAAAAAGTCATCTGATCTGAGATGACCCTCAAGTCTTGCTTTAGAACCACCAGTAAGGTCATCAACTGATAACGATTCCATATCAACAATAACTTTTCCAGTGACAGCATCTTGCTGAATATTTATCTCTCCATCAACAAATTTTAAGGTTCCGTAATGTGAGCTGGTTGTGATCTCTTTTCCTGTCCATTTAATCTTACTCCTCTCAAGGTCAATACCATGATCTTGAGAAAATAATTTAAAGTTTATTAGCAAAAAGAATATAATAACTAGATTTTTCATGTGTTTTGTTTTTTATTTATAATACGAAATTTTAAAAAAATGTTTACATGGAAAAAATTATGATAAACTTTAAAATATATTTTAGATATATAAACCTATCTCTTGCACTTATTTTTTCTACCTCATGCGATAATGAGGAGTCAAGAATAGACGATACTGAAAATGAGAACAGCAGTGAGTTTATTGGACTAAATAACATATCTACAACCCACGATAACCTAAATAGGTCTTATCAAATATACGTTCCTGCCACATATTCTGTCTCAGAGCCAATTCCTTTAGTATTTAATCTTCACGGCGGTGCTTCCACTGCGACTGGCTACTTAAACTCTATAGGAGATATGAGACCAATAGCAGACACAGCAAATTTTATTATTATCTATCCGCAGGCAACAATTGACAGCTCAGGCAATCCCACATGGCACCTAGGTGGAGAAAATTCTAAATCAACCTCAGTTGATGACGTGGGGTTTGTATCTCATATCATTGATGAGGTTTCTTCTATCTACTCAGTAGACCTTGAAAGAGTTTACGTTACAGGTTTTTCCAATGGAGGGTACCTTGCCTATGAAATTGCTTGTCTATTAAGTAATAGGATAGCTGGTATTGGGTCAGTTGCAGGTCATATGTTTATTGACACGTATAATTATTGTGATCCGTCTCACCCTACACCTGTAATAAATATCCATGGAACAGAAGATTTTTATGAAGGGATTGCAGGTTACTACTTAGACCAAAACCTTTCAAACCGGTACTGGACAGAATATAATAATACGGATACTGATCCTGTTATAACATATATTGAAAATACCAACACACAGGACGGTTCAACAGTTGAATTACACTCGTGGCTTAACGGAGATAATGGAATTTCNGTNGTCCANTACAAGGTAATGGGAGGTGGTCACTCCTACCCTAACCTAAACCCNTCCTCAAGTAAGGGATATGAAAACGGTGACATAGACTCAAATTCTGAGATATGGAATTTTCTATCAAGGTATGACATAAACGGATTAAGATAACTTTAAATAAATTTTTAATTATGGAAACTATAAAAGACGAGCAAAANAAAGAAGTGATAATTATTTGCGAACTATCTGTGAACGATGACAGGACNATTGACACGAGGGAATGGAGTGATAGTTACGCCAAACTTATATCTGATACAGAGAANAATACTATCTCTTGGAGATTTTTGATCTCTGAGGATGAGAAAAAGGTAACACTTTANGAAAGATATAAAGATGANCACGCCTTTAAAAATCATCTCAGCAGAATTTTATCAGAAGGCGGTGATCTTCAAGAGGAGTTTGGAAATTTTTCTAACATTTANACATTTGAAGGAATAATTTACCTAGGAAGTGTTTCTGATGAGCTTCGAGCTTACATAAAAGATCATGGCCTCGAGATAGACTTCCGATCAAGTATCGGGGGATATACGAGNTACTAAANTGAATAATAAGTTAATTTNAGATTGACAAATAATTTATTTTATAATATTAAATATTATCAAAATTTTATTATTACTAGAGAATGAAAAAATTAGGTAAATACTTTTTTGAGACAATTGCGATTTTTATTGGAATTCTCCTTTCATTTAGTGTAGATAGATGCAATAGAGAAAATCAGGAAATAGAAGACACAAAAAAATCAGTTTTAACATTAGTTAAAGAAATTGAAAATAATATCAAATACTGTGAAAATCACCTGTTTCAGCTAGAAAATATGCANACAATTAATAAGAATATTACNAGCAGCATTAAAAACAACTTAAAAAAAAATAAANTAATTAAACTCCACAACAGTTATCCATTTGGACACAGTTATGACATAAATGGAAACCTTATCTATTGGAATAAAGAGGAGAACTACGATAACATTTACCAGTGGATGATAACATGGTGGAATACGTTTGCACCAGAAGATATCTATTTTAAAAGTCTAGTTAACTCCGGAAATCTTGTACTTATTGATGATTATGAGGTAAGTAGAGAAATTGAAGCAGTATATACTACTCGAAAAGAAAGGGTAATAGTTAATCTGACTCTACTAAAAGAGAATTCAGATAAAATCAGATCATGGGCAGAGGAGAAAAGGAATAAATCAAAAGAAATGGTTTCGAGAGAATTTGTTTTCAATGAAATGCAAGACCTTAAACTTAGAAATTTACTCAATGATAGAAACTACCATATAGGGCTGAGAGTAATGAGTTTAAAAAATTACATTAAGTCGCTTAAAAACTTAAAGAAATTAATCGAGAAAAACTATAAATAAAAAAACCCATCATCATGATGGGTTTAATTTTAATTCTTATTGTGTGAGCCATCACAGTAACCACTAGGATTACTTGTATTACCACACTGACACAAAGGTTTGTCTTTAAAATTTATCATACTTTTAAGTTTATTCACCAAAATTAACGAATTGATAAGTACAATGTTTTAAATCAGATTATAACTTTTATAATTTATAACCATTCCAAATAAATGTGTGAAAAAACCCTNTCNANTGGNTGGNNTGGAAACGATTGCAGTCCCTAGGGGAATCGAACCCCTGTTTCCAGGATGAAAACCTGGCGTCCTAACCCCTAGACGAAGGGACCATATTAGATGTGCAAATATATTGTTACAGAAATATTTAAAAAAATTATAAGAAAATTAATTTGATAATATTCCATAATTTGATAATTGATTATTGATAACTAGATTTGCAATCATAAAAAAACAAGCCATGAGTAAAATAAAGATAGGAATTAACGGATTTGGGAGAATTGGAAGATTAGTTTTTAGAGCTGGAATTAATAGTAAAAATATTGAAATAGTCGGTATCAATGATCTAATTGATGCAAATTATATGAGTTACATGTTAAAGTATGATACAACACACGGCAGATTTGATGGTTCTGTTGAAGTAAGTGGTAACGACTTAATAGTAAACGGTAATAAAATTAGAGTATCAAGTGAAAGAGATCCTGCTAACATTAACTGGGGAAATATTGATGCAGATTATATTGTTGAATCAACAGGATTGTTTCTAACTGAAGAAACAAGTAGAGGACATTTGTCGGCTGGAGCTAAAAAAATTATTATGTCAGCACCTTCAAAAGATTCAACACCAATGTTTGTGATGGGTGTAAATAATGAAAAATACTCTAACGATATGAACTTTGTATCTAATGCATCATGTACAACTAACTGTCTTGCCCCAATGGCAAAAGTTTTAAATGATAACTTTGGTATAGAAAGTGGCTTGATGACTACTGTCCATGCTGCAACTGCCTCACAAAAAATAGTAGACGGTCCTTCAATGAAAGATTGGAGAGGAGGAAGATCTGTATTTGGAAATATCATCCCTTCGTCAACTGGGGCTGCTAAGGCTGTTGGAAAAGTAATCCCATCATTAGATGGAAAACTTACTGGAATGGCTTTTAGAGTTCCAACTGTTGATGTTTCAGTTGTAGACCTAACAGTAAACTTATCTCAAGAAACAGACTATGAAAGTATATGCAAAGCAATGAAAAGTGCATCAAATAATGAAATGAAGGGAGTTATGGGTTACACAGAAGAGGCTCTGGTATCAACTGATTTCATTGGGGATACTCGAACATCTATCTTTGATGCTGGTGCTGGAATTATGCTTAATAAGAAATTTGTTAAGCTAGTGAGTTGGTATGATAACGAGTGGGGATACTCGACAAAGGTTGTAGAGCTTATTCAATATATGGATAGTAAATCTTAAATTAAAACTATACCTTCTGACCTCATCTCTTCAAAAGCTTTTTTGCATTCTAATTCGTCAATACCTCTAGTGCATTTAGTAATAACTCGGGTATAGAAACCCTCTCTTACTGAGTCTAATGCTGTGAATTTTACACAAAACTCAGTTGCTAAGCCGACGAAATCAACTTTTTCTACTTTATTTTCTTTTAAGAAATTAGTTAATCCAGTAGATGCCTCCTTAAAATTATCATAAAATCCACTGTAGCTATCAATATTTGGATTTTGACCTTTATAAATAACTTTTTTAATTTTAGAAAAATTTAAACTTTTAGGGAACTCCGAACCAAAAGATTCTTGTACACAATGATTAGGCCATAAAATCTGATCTATATTATTNATCCTTATTTTATCTCCAACTTTTTTATTTTGGTGATTTGATGCAAAACTTATATGATCTAAAGGGTGCCAATCCTTAGTAGCAATTATTAAATCATAATTAACCATTGTCTCATTTATAGATTCAATAATTTGATCACCTTCAGGTACGGCTAGTGAGCCACCTGGAAGGAAATCGTTCTGTAGATCAACAATGACTAATGCTTTCAATTTTTTCTTAATTTAATAATCATACTCTGTTTTTGGTCAAAAAGTTTCTTCTCTAATCCAACTGGGTAAATATGAGGGTTTTTTAGTCTTTTATGTGACTCATCAAGATGACTTAGGTCACTCTTTAATCTTTCTTTAATTACATTTAAACTAGGTTTTTCATAAGTGCACTTTCCTTTCTTAAAGATTGGTATTAATAAGTTTTCGTAATCAATATCATCCTTAAAACTCTTAGACTTAGTGGAGTCATTAGGGTCAACCATGTTATTCGAAAGGTTTGTATTATTAATATCATATATCATATCACCTAAAAACTTTGAATTATTTTTAAACCTTCTCACTTGATGTACTCCAGGGTTATTAATCTTTATTTTTTGTTCTGAAAGTTTAATCTTATTTATCCACTTACCATTTGAATCTTTAATTGCAGATAATTTATAAACAGCACCTAAAGAGGGGTTATCATAGGCCGTTACTAGTCTGGTTCCAATACCCCACACAGAAATTTTTGAACCCTGTAACTTAAGAGATTCAAGTATATGCTCATCAATATCATTACTGGCAATAATTTTTACATATTTTAAACTATTATCATCTAGTATCTTTCTAATTTTTTTACTCAAATAAGCTAAATCGCCTGAATCAATTCTAACACCAATAATCTTTTTATCTTTCTTTTCCATCTCTTTTGCAACTATAATAGCATTCTTTACACCTTCAATGGTATCGAATGTATCTACTAATAAAATTGTATTATCTGGCATAATTTCAGCATAATTTTTAAATGATGATAGCTCTGATTCAAAGGCCATTACCCAGCTATGAGAATGTGTTCCACTTACAGGAATACCATAAATTTTTCCTGCTAAAACATTCGATGTTTTTGATGTGCCTCCAATATAAGATGACCTGCTCGCAGATAATGCACCATCGATACCTTGTGCCCTTCTCAAACCAAACTCAAGAATGGGATCCCCATTTGATACATGATTAATTCTTGCTGATTTTGTTGCTATAAGGGAATTAAAATTAAAAATATTTAAAATAGCAGATTCTATTAGTTGACATTGGTATATAGGTCCATTTACCCTTATAATAGGTTCATTAGCAAAGACCACTCTTCCCTCCTCCACTGCTTCAATATCACATTCAAATTTTATATTTGATAAAAAAGAAATAAACTCTTTTGAAAAGAGATTAGTTCCTTTATCCGTTTTTAGCGTCTGAATATAATCTAAATCTGATTTAGTGAATTTAAAAGACTCTAGAACATTAATTATATTTTCTAAACCACAAGCTACAGCGTAACCTGAACCAAAGGGATTTTTTCTGAAAAATAAATTAAAAGATGCATAATTATTATGAATGCCTTTTTTCCAATACCCATATGTCATGGTTAGTTGGTATAAGTCCGTTAATAAAGATAGAGAAGTCTTATAAATATTTTTTATCATCCTTACTTAGTAGAATATTAAAAACAACACCAAAAGTAACTAGTAACATTCCTATATATACCAAAATATCAAAGTTTTCATTAAAAAAAATATTACCAATTAAAACAACAAACACCAACTCTGAATAACTAACAATAGAAACTTTAGAAACTTTCTCTGACTGGAACGATTTAGTCATAAAATATTGAGCAAACTGAGTAAAAATACCAATTGATATAAGAATAATTAAATCATAAAATGAGGGTTGTACCCAATTAAATATACTTAATATACCTCCTACTGGGAATGCTACCATAGGAAAATAAATCATTAGTACCAAAGAGTGCTCTCTATCTCTAAGGTAACGTATAATATTATAGGCAAAAGCAGCACAAAAACTTCCAGAAAGACCTACTAGCAGATAAAAGATATTAACTCTTGGATCAAACCCCTGAATAATAACTATACCTATAAAAGCAATAAATAAAAAAAACCATTGAATAGTTTTCATCTTCTCTTTTAATANTACNACACCAACTANAGTTGTAAATAGTGGTGTAANATAAATTAATGTAGATGCTGTTGCTAANGGAATATCTTGAAGAATAACAAAATAACAATACAATCCAATTGTGCCAAATANACCCCTTAACATTAATAANGACNTGTTTTTCCCTAAAATGTCATGACCTTGATTTTTTAATAAATAATAAGTGATTAAAAATGATATAATGCACCTAAAAAAAACAATCTCCATTGGAGGAATATGTGGCAACATCTTAACAAATATTTTTACAACCATAAAAAAAATAGTTGCAAAGAGCATAAAGGTTATTCCTCTATTCAAATTGAGTCTAATTTACCATTTTTTAATTCAAAGGAATTATTAGAAATTTTTTGAAATTCCTTGTTATGTGTTACTATAATGAAAGTCTGATTATACTTCTTATTTAAAATTTGAATTAGCTTAATAAATTTTTTTGAATTTTTTTCATCTAAATTTCCTGTTGGCTCATCTGCAAAAATTATATCAGGAGAATTAATTAAAGACCTAGCTATAGCAACCCTCTGCTGCTCACCACCTGATAACTGATTCGGCATATTTTTTTCTTTATCTTCTATTCCTAAGTCATATAAAAGTTGACGTGCTCTTTTCTCAACGCCAGCAGATTTAGTCTGAGAAACATAAGCAGGCATACATATATTCTCAAAAACATTAAATTCATTTAATAGATTATGAGACTGAAATACAAAACCTATATTCTCATTCCTAAAATTTGATAAATTATCTCCTGATAATTTAGCCAAACTATTTCCATTAAATTCTATACTTCCTGAATCAGGTTTCTCTAAAGTACTTAATATATAGAGCAAAGTTGATTTACCTGCACCAGAACCCCCAAAAATAGATATGATATTTCCTAATTTAAATTTAACATTGATATTTTGGAGTATTTTTAAATCTCCAAAACTTTTACTTATATTTTTTCCAACCAACATAATCACAAATCTAAATAATTATAGAGGTTATGGTTAAAAAATAATGTAAGATTTGAAATAATAATCTATATACTATACTTTCGTGTTAGATGAATATCCACGAGTACCAAGCAAAAGAGATTTTAAAAACTTTCGGAGTCAAAATCCAAAATGGGTTTGTAGCTGATAACCCTGACAAAGCAGAAGAGTACGCCAAAAATTTATCAAAAGAAAATAGTGATATAATTGTCTTAAAAGCTCAGATTCATGCTGGAGGTAGAGGTAAAGGAGTAATTAAAGAAACTGGATCAAATGGAGTTGTTATTTCTAAAAGTGTGGAGGAAGTTAAAGAAAAATCAGGTAAGATTTTAGGAGGTACATTAGTAACACATCAAACTGGTGAGGAAGGAAAGGTTGTAAATAAAATTCTTGTTGCCGAAGATGTTTACTATCCAGGAGCTGATGAATGTAAAGAATTTTATTTAGGAATTCTTTTAGATAGAACAAAAGGAATGAACGTGATTATGGCCTCAAAAGAAGGTGGAGTTGAAATTGAAAAAGTTGCTGAAGAGACCCCTGAAAAAATTATTAAGGAATGGATTGATCCAAAAATAGGTCTTCAACAGTACCAGGTAAGAAAGATAGCATTCTCTCTTGGTCTTATTGGTAACGCTCTGAAGGATATGATAAAATTTATCAATTCTTTATATGAGGCATACGAATCTATAGACGCCTCACTATTTGAGATTAATCCAGTTTTAAAAACCTCTGATAATCAGATCTTAGCAGTTGATGCTAAAGTAAATATTGATGATAATGCTCTATTTAGACAAAAGGAAATCGAAAATTTAAGAGATTTAGATGAAGAAGACCCATCTGAAATTGAAGCAAATAAATCAAATCTAAGTTATGTGAAGTTAGATGGAAATGTAGGATGTATGGTTAATGGAGCTGGTTTAGCTATGGCTACGATGGATATAATAAAGTTATCTGGTGGTGAACCTGCAAATTTTCTTGATGTTGGTGGCACCGCCAATGCTGAAACTGTTGAGGCTGGGTTTAGAATAATTTTAAAGGACGCAAATGTTAAAGCTATATTGCTTAATATTTTTGGGGGAATTGTTCGATGTGATAGAGTAGCTAATGGCGTTGTGCAAGCATATAAAAATATTGGAGAGATAAGTATACCAATTATTGTCAGATTACAAGGAACAAACTCCGAAGAGGGATCAAAAATTATTGAAGACTCAGGTCTTAAAGTTTTTGCGACTAACACACTTCAAGATGCAGCTGATAAGGTTAATGAAATTCTTTCCTAAAATTGCGTTGGTAGTTCAATTGGATAGAATATCAGATTTCGGCTCTGAGGGTTGAGGGTTCGAATCCTTCCCAACGCACATATACAAATATGTTAAGAAAAATAACCTTTATGATATCTCTTATATTAGTCTCTATACTAATATATAGCCTAAATATAAGAATAAACGAAATTCCGCCTTTAGGAAAATTTCTTAACCCATATTCTGGATTTTGGATTAATGGTGAAGTTAAATCTAATGATCCTTTAGAAAATATAGAATTTGAGAGTTTAGAAGATGAAATAGTAATACAGTATGATAGCTCTCTTATACCACATATTTATGCCAAAAACGATAAAGATCTTTTTTATGCACAAGGTTACCTAACTGCTTTTCATAGACTTTGGCAAATGGAATTTCAAATAAAAGCTGCCTCAGGAGAGCTTAGTAAAATTTTAGGAGAGAAAGCACTTAAAAATGATATAATAAGAAGACGAACTGGAATTATATTTGCAGCAAAGAGAACTTTAAAAAAATCTATTCAAGATAAGGAGACATATTATCTTTTAGAATCATACGTACGTGGTGTTAATGATTATATCAAGTCCTTGGAATATAAAGATTTACCTCTAGAGTATAAACTTCTTGATTACAAGCCAGAGGAGTGGACAGTATTAAAAACATTTATATTAATGGAGTATATGTCAGATATGTTATCAAGAGGAAATTCAGATATAGAAGATACTTACCTGATTAATGAAATTGGAAAAAATTCTTATGATAACCTTTTCCCAGAATACTTTGAGGAAGTAAAACCTATAATACCTGATTATATAGATTTTGATTTCAAGAATAAAAAAGAAATATATATTACAGATAATCTAATTTTCAATTCAAAACTAGACTTAATAACAAATCCAGATCCAGATAACGGAAGCAATAATTTTGCAATCTCATCTAATAAATCAAAGGACGGAAGTACTTACTTAGCAAGCCAACCGGATCTTTCATTAAACCTTCCATCAATATGGTACATAACTCATCTAAATTCTCCAAATTTTAATACCATGGGAGCCTCATTACCAGGAGCACCAGGAATAATTATTGGATTTAATGATTATGTTGCCTGGGGAGAGACTAACGCAACAAGAGACGTAGTTGATTGGTATAAAATAGATTTTAAAGATTCCGATAGAAAAGAATATAGATACGGGGACAAATGGCTTAAAACAGAAAAAATAATCGAAGAATTTCATGTTAGAGGAGGTGATAATTATTACGATACAATAGTATATACTCATTATGGTCCAGTAGTTTATGATAGAAATTTTGGATCTGATAATAATAAATTAAACTTGGCAATGAGGTGGGTAGCTCATGATGAGTCTGTAGAATACAAAACATTTTTTTTACTTAATAAATCAAAAAATATAAATGATATCAAAAATGCTTTAAAATTCTTTGACGGCCCAGCCCAAAACTTTGCCTATGCAACTAAAAATGGTGATATAGGTTTAACAATTGCTGGAAAATTTCCTATAAAATATAATGAACAAGGAAAATTTATTTTGGATGGAGCAAATCCTAAAGATGAGTGGATGGGCTATATCCCCTATGAACATGTCTTAAAGTATCAAAACCCAGAATCTGGATTTGTAAGTTCAGCAAATCAACATCCAGTTAATAAAAATTACCCTTACTACTACTATAGCTTTAATTATGAAATGTATAGAGGAAGAAGGTTAATAGAAAGGCTTGAATCAATTGAAAAAGTGACTTTTAATGATATCAAAAAAATTCAAAACGATAATTTTAATTATAAAGCGTACGAAATTCTTCCACTTCTAATAGATAAAATTGATACGAACCTTCTGTCAGAAAGTAAATTGAAATACCTAAATAAACTTAAAGTTTGGGACTTCTTTGCTGAAGTAAATAATGAAAATCAGGTGATATTTAATAAATGGTGGAATAATTTATATAATAAAGTTTGGGACGAGTTTGATACATTAAAATATTCTTATAGAAAACCTAATTCATTTAGGACATATAAATTAATTAAAGAAGATATAGAATCTAAATTCTTTGACATTATTGAGACTGAAAAAAAAGAATCAGCATATGATCTTATAAATTCAACATATAATACAACAATTGATTCAATTGAATCATTTAAAAATTATTTTTCTATAAATGATATTAGGTGGGATATTTATAAAAATACAACTGTCAATCATTTACTTAGAATTAAACCATTTAGTTATGATAGTATATCTGTCGGAGGATATAGAAATATATTAAATGCAGCTAGTGAAAGACATGGCCCATCGTGGAGAATGATAGTCAAATTAAATAAAGATTATAAAACAGAGGCTTGGGGAGTATATCCAGGTGGGCAGTCTGGAAATATTGGAAATAAAAACTATTACGGAGATATTGAAAAATGGGGAAAAGGAATTTATAATAAATTATTATTTAATAATAATTACAATGAAAATAGAAGTCATATAATATATGAAAAGAAATTTATTAAAAAATGAATTTTATATTTAGAACTTTAATAATAGGAGTTTTATCATATTATCTACCTGCTTTTTTTCCTTGGTGGTCAATAGTAATAATTACTTTTTTTACAGGTTTATTATATAGTGAGAATTATTTTTCACAATTTCTAAGTGGATTTATTGGGGTTGGAACTGCATGGATATTTCTTTTACTTAGTATTGATACAAGTACTAATTCAATTTTATCAAATAAAATTATAGAGTTACTAAATATTAGCTCTGTTAATTACTTGATTGTATACACTTCAGTACTTGGTGGAGCGATTGGTGGTATGGGTTCAATTTTAGGTAAGTGTCTAAAAGATATCTTCTATGTAAAAAAGAAGGAGAGAAATTTTAAATTTTAGTTTAGAACAAAATCCAATATTTCATTATCTAATGGATTGGTATTTGATGAATAAATAGCCTTTAGAGATCCATCAACATCGACTAAATATTTGAAAAAATTCCATCTAGGTGACTTATCATTCCAACCATTTTCATCGATACTGGATAACCATTTATAAACATCATTTATTTTTTTTCCTCTAACGTTAGACTTTTCAAATAATTGAAACTCTACACCATAATTTTTTTCGCAAAATGTTTCAATTTGATTATTGGAACCAGGTTCCTGAAAACCAAAGTTGTTAGAAGGAAAAGCCAAGATTGTTATTTTATCATTATATTTCTTATGAAGTTCTTGAAGGTCTTTATACTGATGTGTATATCCACATTTTGATGCAACATTTACAATAAGAAGTTTTTTACCTTTGTACTTATCAAAATTAATTAAGTTTCCGTCAATATCAACTGCTGAAAGACTGTAAAAGCTGTTATTAGATAAAAAACTGTCATCTGGGGCTGTCTCATTTACCTTAAAAATTTTTTCTCTCAAGATATAGATACCACTGACAGATACCAATGTAGATAGTAGGAAAATTGTTATAAGTTTCATTACATTTTGTTAGTTACACTAATGCCTAATAAATTCAGTGACGATTTTATGACCCTAGATGTTATATCAGATAACGCAATTTTAAATGAAGTTGTTTCATTATTTTTTCCATCAAATATTTTTTCTTCTTGATAAAAAGAGTTGTATGTCTTTGATAAATCATATACATAATTACATATTACAGATGGAGAGTGAGATACAGCTGCTAACTCTAGCATATATTTATAATTAGTAATTAGATCTATTATTCTCTTTTCATTATCGGATATACTTTTAATAGAATTAAATTTTTTTTGTCCAAAATCAATATTTAAAATTTCTGCTCTTTTAATGATAGATCTTATCCTAGCATAAGTGTATTGCAGGAAAGGACCTGTATTTCCTTGGAAATCTATTGATTCATCTGGATTAAATAGCATTTTCTTTTTTGGATCTACTTTTAAAAGATGATACTTAAGAGCTGATAAAGCAATTTTATGATATAATTTAGTTAAATCTTCACCATCGAAGTCATCTATTTTACCTAATTCAGTGGTTCTTTTCTTTGCTGTATCTTTCATAATAGATATTAATTCATCCGCATCCACAACTTTACCTTCTCTCGATTTCATTTTACCATCAGGTAAATCTATCATACCGTAGGATAAATGATAGCATTCTTTGGCCCAAGAATAACCAAGCTTCTCTAATATTTTAAATAATACTTTAAAATGATAATCCTGCTCATTTCCAACAGTATATATTTGTTTTTCAGATTTAGGAAAATCTTCAAACCTCTTTATTGCTGTACCTATGTCTTGTGTCATATACACAGAAGTACCATCATTCCTAATTAGAAGCTTTTTATCAAATTTTTCTTTAGATAAATCAATCCATACTGAATTATCTTCCTCTTTATAAAATATTTTTTTTAATATACCATCCTCAACATTTTTTTTACCAAGTAAATAAGTTTCNGANTCNTAGTANATCTTATCAAATGATACATTGATATTTNTATANGTTATNTCAAATCCATCATAAACCCANCCATTCATTTTTTTCCATAAAGTAATTATNTCTTTATCACCNNTTTCCCATTTTCTTAAAAATGATTTNGCTTCTNTCATTAATGGAGATTTTCTTACTGCATCGTCTTCAGAAAGACCTTTTCNAATTAAATNANGTACCTCTTTTTTATGTTCAACCTCAAATCTNACATAATAATCTCCAACAAATTTATCCCCCTTTATATTCTGTGTNTNTGGAGATTTATCATTACCATATTTGACCCATGCAACCATTGACTTACATATATGAATTCCTCTATCGTTAATTATTTGTACTTTATGAACCTTATATCCAAGTGCTTTATATATTTTTGAGACAGAATCACCTAAAAATATATTTCTTAAATGGCCCAGATGAAGAGGCTTATTGGTATTTGGTGATGAAAATTCAATAATTATCTCCTTTTTATTATTACTANAANCTGNATTAAAATCAGTTAATAATCTTGAGAAGACATTAAGTAGATAATNAGTGTTTAGATCAAAATTTANNAAACCNTTCACAAGATTATATCCAGAAACTATTTCTGAATTTTTAGTCAAATTCTCACCAATGATTTTACCTGCTTCCTCAAGGTTTATTTTTAAGAATTTTAGATGAGGAAATAAAATAAGTGTATAAAAACCAGTAAAGTTTTTAGGAGTTTGGTCAATGCTAATGTCATTAAGTGAACATTCATAANTGAACTCATCTCTAAATACTTTGATGACTTCGGTCTTTATTTTTTCTTGTAATTCCATATATATTAACAAAAATTAAATTAAATGTTCGATATTCATAGTGATTAAAGCATTATGTTTGAAAATATTTTTAATTTAATAATATGTCAGATTCTATTATTATTATCCCCACGTNTAATGAGAGAGGTAATATTGAAAATATTTTAAATCAAATTAAAGACTTAAGCCTAGTTTTCGATGTATTAGTAGTTGACGATANCTCTCCTGACAAGACTGGAGAANTAGTTAAAGAGTTTATATCTAAAAAAACATACAAATTTAATTTATTAATTATNGAAAGAGAGTCAAAAAATGGTCTCGGTTCAGCATACATAGAGGGGTTTAAGAAAGCTATATCTTTAAAGTATAAATATATTTTTCAACTAGACTGTGATGGATCCCACAATCCTAAGAAATTAATAGAGATGAAAAACTCTTTAAGTTCTNAATCTGATATTGTAGTAGGTTCCAGATATGTAAAAGGAATTTCAGTACTTCACTGGCCCTTATCAAGATTACTTTTATCAATCTTTGCTAATTATTATGTAAAAGTTATTACTGGCATGAAAATTAACGATTCTACAGGTGGATTTAATGGATATTCTAGGAAAGCTCTTAAAAGTATTTTNANAAATAATATTTCATTTCAAGGGTATGCTTTTCAAATTCAGATGAAGTTTATAGGAAATAGGTTAGGATATAAAATTCATGAGATTCCAATAATATTTAAAGATAGAGAAATTGGAGAATCTAAAATGTCCATTAATATTTTTTATGAAGCTTTTTTTGGGATCTTGATTATGAAAGTTAAAAGTTTATTTAGTAGTTATAAAAATTAGTTGAACCTAACATTATCATTTACTGATATTTTACCTATAAAATATATTGGGATATATATGGATAATAATATTATAATAATTAGAGACATATTTAAAATTATAATTTTTGAGAATTCAAATTTTATAGGAACGAAATCTAGGTAATAATTATCCTTATCTAATCCTATAATTTTATATTTAGATTGAANATATATAAATCCAAAAGATAAAAAATTACTTATTAAAATACTTTTNATAATTATCTCNGTNCCTACCTTATAAAAGATTGAATAAATAATAGAGTTTTTAGTACCNAATGATTTAAGAANTCCAATAGTTTTTGTTTTNTCCATAATGAAAATTAAAATAACTGANATCATATTAAAACATGCTACAAAGGATAGTATAATAAAGAATATTATGACGTTNTTATCNAGGAGNCTTAACCAATCAAANANCTGGGAATATTTACTTTGAGAAGTTTCTAAAAATTCATTNTATANGGANTTTCTTCTAATTTTAGTTATAACAGAGTTAGTTTGTGAAGCNTTTTCTAGATAAATATTNAATCCNGANGCGAGATTCATATCCCAATCATAAATTTTTCTACCCAAATTAATATCTCCAATAACAAAAGAATCATCAAATTCTTCAAGGCCTGTNTCATAAATTCCTTTGATAATTAATTTTCTAAATANAGGAGGGTCATTAGGAAAAAATAAAGAAACAGTATCATTTAATGATATATTAAGTCTTTCAGATTGTGATTCACTTATTATAATAGAATTAGAGAAGTTAATAGATTTATTAAAAGATGATAGGTGAGGTAGAATCTTAGTTAGATAATCCTCATTCACTCCTTTAAAAATAAGTCCATCAGAGTTATTATTTTTTTCAATTAGTGCAGAGATCAAGATAAAAGGTATTACTATATCTATCTCTTCGATCTCCTTATATTTTGTATTTATACCTTCATCAAGTTTGATAGGTTGATTCTTAAAACTTATTCCATTACCAAAATTTGATACATTAATATGTCCTGAAAAATCGAAAATTTTATTTTTAATTGAGTCTTGAAAACCATCTAAAATACTTGCTGATATAATCATAGAGAAGATTCCAATAGTTAATGTAGTTATTGAAATTTTTTTAATAAGAGAGGAGTAGACACTAGAATTTGACTTCCAAAGATTGTCAGCAATTTTATTTAATACTTTCATGTGGTAAATTTGTAACTAAAACATTAAAAAATTGGATATCAAAGATATTGTTAAATTATTCTTTTTTCTTAGTCTGATATTATTTTCATGTAAAAATGATGACAATACAATAGTAGATGAGCCATCTTAAAATTTAGTTAATAAAGAATTTAAATGTGTCAACTGTGAAGATTCAATTTTTATTTTTAGAATTAATACTTTAGGTAGTGAGATCGTTGACGAACCTAAGATACCATCATCATTAACTGTTTTATTAGGAGATAGCATTCAGTATGCAGGAAATATTGGTATAGAGATTAGGGGAGAGACATCTCAGTATTTTGATAAAAAATCATATGGTATTGAGACATGGGATAATAATTATAATGATTTAGATTTTGATTTAGCATGGTTACCTGAAGAAGAAGATTGGATACTATATGGACCCTACAGTGATAAATCTTTAATTAGNAATAAAATAATCTATGAAGTATCTAATAGTATTGGAATGTATGCGTCTAGAACAAGGTATGTAGAATTATTTATAAATTATANTTANAANGGGNTATATATTCTAATGGAAAAGCTTAAAAGAGATNAAAATAGAATCAATATTAAAAANCTAGAGAATGGNGATANTGAAAATGAGTTAATATCTGGAGGATATATAATTAAAATTGATAAAAGTGATATGGATGATGGTAGNTANAGCGATTTCAATTCATTTAATTCAAATTATGATATCAATGGAAATTTAGATGGAGATAAAAAAATCATTTTTAATTATGAGTATCCAAAACCTGGAGATATTAATGCAAATCAAAAAAATTATATAATTGATTATATAAATGAATTTGAAAAATCACTTTCTTCATCAAATTTTTCAGATNTAAATAATGGTTTTAGAAAATTTATAGATGAGAAATCCTTCATAGATTTTTTTATATTAAATGAATTATCNAATAATGTNGATGGATATAGGTTAAGTACTTATCTTCATAAAGAAAGNAATGNAAAATTAAAAATAGGCCCAATTTGGGATTTTAATTTATCTTTTGGNAATGCAGATTACTGTGGAGGAAATCAATTTGACGTATGGACTTTCGAATTCAATGAAAGATGCCCTGGAGATTTNTGGCTNATCCCTTTTTGGTGGAAAAAATTATTAGAAGATGAAGTTTTTGTAAGTAATTTAAAAANAAGATGGTTTGAACTNAGGTCAAATATATTATCAGACCAGTCACTAGAAAATNTGGTNAACAATAAATTTGATNTACTTTATAANAAAACTGAAGCTGCNAAAAGAAACTTTATAAAGTGGNAAATTCTTGAAAACTATNTTTGGCCAAATAGCTTTGTTGGAGGAACNTACGTTAATGAAATTGAATTCTTAAAAAACTGGATAGAAAATAGAACAGAATGGCTTGATAATGAGATAGAAAAATTATGAATTACTTATTAAATATATTAAAAATAATAGTGGTAATAATTATCTCATCATTGACATTTACCCTATTCTCATTTTATATAGGTTCAAANTACGATACTATTTCTCTAAAAGCTGATAGAGAAATNTATGGAGAGGAATATTGGAAAATTAATACAGATAGTCTTGCTGAGGTNTTNTTAGAACAAATGAGTTTAGATGAGAAGATAGACCAAATGTATGGTGAAAAGATGATCAACTCAATCCCTAANTTTTTTGGTAGTTATCTTTTCAATAATAGGTTTGCTCATATTTTTGCTGGAAAGAATAATAGATTAAATATTCCNCCATGGGTATTATCNGATGGNCCNAGAGGAGCAAGAGTTCTTGATAAANAAGTNAATGCAGTAACNACATTTCCAGTTGCTATGGCAAGAGCAGCATCNTGGAATATTAATCTTGAAAATGANNTTCATAAAGTTATTGCTATGGANATGAGAGCAAATAAAACCAATTATGCTGCTACACCTTGTATAAATCTTTTGAGACATCCNGGATGGGGAAGAGCTCAAGAGACGTATGGTGAAGACCCNTGGCTACTTGGTGAATTTGGTCTTGCTGCAGTTNAAGNGATTCAAAGTCATAATGTAATGGCCTGTCCTAAACATTTTGCNTTAAANAGTTTAGAAAATTCAAGATGGGTTTTNAACGTTGAAGTNGATGANAGAACACTNAGAGANGTNTATTTACCTCANTTCAAAAAAGTNATNAAAGAGGGTAAACCNGCATCAATAATGTCNGCATATAATAAAGTTAACGGTGAATANTGTGGAAGTAATAAAATGCTCCTNACTGATATTTTAAGAGANGATTGGGGATTTAAGGGTTTTATTTCAACTGANTGGATGTATGGNCTATATAACGGNTTAGATGGNATTAAAGCTGGCCTTAATGTTGAGATGCCTTGGCAAGATGAATACAATTACAAATCAATAGAAGATGGAATTANAAGAGGTGAGATTAAAGAGTCAGATATAGANAAGNTAGTTTTAAATACATTNAAGACAAGANTAAAATATGCTTTTTCATTTGATAGNATTGACTATAATGAAAGTATANTTCTTAGAAATGAGCATATTAAATTAGCNAGAAATGCTGCNGAGGAAAGTATGGTATTATTAAAAAANGATAATATTTTACCTTTTAAAAAAGAGAAAAATATAAAAGTTGCTGTAATAGGTGAAATAGCAAATATGGAAAATACAGGTGATCTTGGAAGTAGTAATTCAACACCACCCTATGTTGTTTCACCATACGAAGGAATTAAATTATATAATGAAAAATTAAATAATAAAGTAGTTTTTGATGACGCGTCTGACATCAATAAAGCTGTTGATATTGCAAAAAATTCGGATCAAGTAGTTTTAGTTGTTGGCTATACTTATAAGGATGAAGGTGAATATATTCTTACTAAAGGAGAAATGCTTAAATCAGCAGAAGCTAAAGAACTTGTCGGAATTAAAGGAATTGGTGGAGACAGAATCAATTTAAGTTTAAGAGATGAAGATGAAATCTTAATAAATAAAGTATCTGAAGCAAATAAAAATTTAGTAGTTGTTTATGTTGGAGGAAGTGCTATTGATATGAGGAAATGGGAAGGTAATGTCCCATCTATTATTTTTTCTTGGTATTCGGGAATGGAAGGAGGAAATGCTCTTGCAAGAATTCTATACGGAGATGTTAATCCTAGTGGTAAGTTACCTTTTACAATTGCAGAAAACCCAGATGATTATCCATATTTCAATCCTTATACAGATTCTATAACTTATGGTTATTACCACGGATATTCATTATTTGAAAAATATAAAAAAGAGATAGCATACCCATTTGGACATGGGTTAAGTTACAGCACATTTAAATATGAAAATTTTAATTTAGTCAATTATAATCCTAAGGATTCTATATTATATTTTAGTGTTGACTTAACTAATAATAGTAACATAGGGGGGAAAGAAACATCCCAATTATACCTAGGTCTTGAAAATTCAGAAATAGATAGACCTTTAAAATTATTGAGAGATTTTAAAAAAAATTATTTTAATGCTAATGAGAAAAANACAATCNATTTCAAAATAGANAAGANAGACCTNNNCTATTTNAATNCTNAAAAAANNANATGGATNAATGAAAATATTAAATATAATTTCTATGTGGGTGGATCATCAGANAATNTCAAATTATTAAAAATTTCTGAATTTATTTATCAATAAACNGTAATGACTCCTTNGCAGATTTAATTGGAAGTTTNTTATATAAAATTTTAAAATCTTCATATGTCTNAGAGTTATTGATTTCAAANTCAATATTTAAATNAAAATTATCTGATGGCTTNANAATTCCTACNCCACNATCGATATTTGAAATGATAAANTCTATATTTTTNGANTTNATTAAATTATANGATAATTTCCACACGTCACCNGTCCATATTTTTTGTTTNTTTCTAGGAATNTCCTGTGANATTTTATTTAAAGGAATCATATCATGNATNAATATNATACCNTTTTTATTNATTGAATTTAGAGAGTTTTTTAGGTCTTCTAGAACTTGATCATAATGATGGAGACCATCAATAAAAATTACATCAAANGTTACATTGTTATTTTTAAAGAACTCATCACTCTTAACTCCATGAATATTATTTAGTGNATCNTAAGCCGGATCTACTCCNTATTTATTTTTAATATCTAGAGAGANTGANTTATAATTATTACAATCACCAAGGCCAATTTCTANATANCTACATTTNCTTTTATCANAATTATTTANTGCTCTATTTAATAAACTTAATCTATTATAGTTAGCATCTTCNAATTGAAAATCATTCTTAGGCTTAAATTTTGATTTNAGTTTNANATATGATTCTATAATTTTTNTCATGTTTAGTNTATATTATTNATAANCTTCATTTNATNTCTCTTANTAATTATTTTAGGAAGNAAAANTAATAGTTTAANNTAAAAACCNAGAAGATTAAAAAAAGTAAAAATAAAANTTGAAATATTATTTNTTTTTNTANAATAGTATTTAGATAAACCAAANACTTGAGTTAANGAAAATAAATAAGAACTAAATATATTTTTANTGATATTNAGAACACTACACNTAAGCATAGNCTTACATAAAATAATATTTTTTTTAAAATTATTCNCCTCTNCTCTATCGTGNAANATTTTTGAGTTTTTAGAAATTCCAATTTTAATATCAAAATAATTGAGCCNATCACAAAAATTTCTATCTTCACCNTAATGAAAAAATTCTTTACTAAAAGCGCCATATTTTAAAAANACATCNGTNCTTACCATCCAAGCTGCNGCNTTNACAAATTTTGTTTCNAGAAGGTTTTTNTTTCCTACACTTAACTCCATATACCTTTTGAAATTNNAATCATATTTATCNCCTTTNCCATTAAAATGNAGTGGACTAAGAACACCAAAANCTTTATTTTCTTCTANTACTTGTACTAAATTTGANATAGTATTTNCTTCTACTTNANCATCTTGATTTAATAGGAAAATATAATCTGNNTTGTTTTTTTGTGAATATTCAATTCCAATATTATTTGCTTGTCCAAAACCTAAATTAGATTTATTATCTATNAGNTTAATANCTTTAAATTTACTNATTATANNTNTTGTNGAATCAGTTGATCCNTTATCAATTANAACTATTTTANATGGATAATGAGATTTAAGTAATGACTTGATGNTTNCCTNTATCCACCTATCTCCATTGTATGTTACNATAACAACAAAAACATTTTTTTTCATAAATTTTATTCTTCTGAATAATTATTTAGATAATTTATAATTTAATTCTTAAATATNTTCCATATTTAAANAACTTCTANAAATGAAAAAACTTTTAATATTACTNCTATCTAGTCATATTGTATTTTCTAATCAAAATAATAAAGTAAAAGTTGGTTCNGAGAGAATGNATGAATACCTAGAAAAAATATCAAATAAGTCAGTTGGTCTTCTNGTNAATCATTCNTCAANTNTAAATAATACTCATCTGATTGATACCNTNATTTCTAAAAAGATTAATNTCAGTAAAATATTTAGTCCAGAGCATGGATTTNCTGGTAATATTGAGAGAGGAAAAACTGTAAATGAAGATACATTAATTATAGATGGAAGAGTTATACCTATAATATCGATGTATGGTAAAAGTAGAATTCCTTCGAAAGAATCAATGAAGGGATTAGATATCGTAATTTTTGATATTCAAGATGTTGGGGCNAGGTTCTATACATACATAAGTGCAATGCATAATATGATGAATATTTGTGCTGAACTTGGAATATCATTTCTAGTACTTGATAGACCTAATCCAAACAGCGGTTACGTTGATGGACCTGTATTAGAGATGGAATACCAGTCTTACATAGGAATGCACGAAATACCCATAGTTCATGCACTAACGGTTGGCGAGCTAGCAAGAATGATAAAAGGCGAAAAATGGATTGAAAATAGTAATGAACTTAATTTAGATGTAATTAAAGTTGATAATTGGGATCATACAAAGGAATATAAACTACCTGTAAGACCTTCACCTAATTTACCTAATCAAAAATCAGTATTACTATATCCTTCACTCTGCTTATTTGAACAGACTACTGTTAGTATTGGAAGAGGTACGCCTTACCCTTTCCAGGTTATTGGTCATCCCAACTACAATGAAAAATCATTTTCATTTACGCCAGTTAGTGTTGAGGAGGAAAGGAAACCAAAATATGAAGGGAATAAGTCTTATGGTATAGATTTAAGAAATATAAAAGTTGAAAAAGAATTAAATATTAAGTATCTGATAAATTTTTATAATGTACTAAAAGATACTAATCCTGACTTTTTTGGTAAATATTTTCACAGAATAGCTGGTAATAAAAAATTAGAAAATCAAATTAAAGATGGTAACTCAGAAAAAGAAATAAGATCTTCGTGGGAGTTAAAAATTTCTCAATACAAAGCAAAGAGGAAAAAATATTTACTATATGATGACTTTGAATAAATGATATCAAAATCTATAATCTTTATGGGAACTCCAGATTTCGCAGTAAAAAGTCTAGAGAAAATAATTCAACAAAATATTAATGTAATTGCAGTTATTACTGCTCCTGACAAGCAAAGCGGAAGAGGTAGAAAAATAAATTTTTCTCCGATCAAAAAATATGCATTAGATCAAAGTATAGATGTTTATCAGCCTAAAAATTTGAAAGATGAAAAATTTCAAAATGAAATACAAAATTTGAAAGCAGATCTTTTTGTGGTTGTTGCATTTAGGATGTTACCAGAATCATTAATAAACATTCCTAAATTAGGATGTATTAATCTTCATGCCTCATATCTACCACACTACAGAGGTGCAGCACCTATTAATTGGGTAATTATTAATGGTGAAAAGGAGACAGGAGTTACTATTTTCTTTTTAAATAAAAGAATTGATGAGGGTGATGTTATCATGCAAAAAAAAATAAAAATAAATAAAAATGAAACAGCAGGAACTCTTCACGACAGACTAATGAATTTAGGTTCGAACCTTTTAACTAAATCTATATTTAAAATATTTGATAATAATTTTAAAAAAGTAAATCAGGAGATAAGTCCAGAGCATATAAAAGCTCCTAAGATCGATAAAAATATATGCATATTGTTAACTAAGCATAGAGCTAAAAAAAATATAAATATAATTCATGGACTAAGTCCATATCCTGGAGCCATAATCAATCATAAAAATAAAAGTTATAAAATATTTAGTGCACGAAGTTCAAAATACGTTACAAACAAAAAAGTCGGATTATTTATAAATGACAATAAGATTTTTTTTAATAATGAGATGAAAGAAAGTATCGAAATATTAGAGATTCAAGCTGAAGGGAAAAAAAGAATGAATGCCTATGAATATGTAAAAGGAAATAAACTATGAAAAATATTTCAATGATTGTAGCCGTCTCTGATAATCAAGTAATTGGTAAAAATAATACTTTAGCTTGGCACCTTCCAGATGACATGAATTATTTTAGTAATATGACAAAAGGACACTCGGTCATAATGGGTAGAAAAAATTGGGAGTCGATTCCTTCAAAATATAGACCACTACCTAATAGAAAAAATATTGTCATTACAAGAAACTCTGATTTTACAGAAAAAAAGTGTGATATAGTAAATTCAATTGAAGATGCTATCACTATTTCTCGAAATAATGACGAAGATGAAGTTTTTATTATTGGTGGAGGAGAAATTTATAGACTTGGCTTTAGTTTTATTGACAAACTTTATATTACAGAAGTAAAAGCAGAAGTTGATGGTGATACTTTCTTTCCATCATGGGATAAATCCAATTGGAAAGAAATATCTAGAATTAAACATCCAATCGATAATAAGCATAGTTATGAGTTTGATTATGTGATATATAAAAAAATTAAGTGATAAAATCTCATATAATTACAATTGGTGATGAAATACTATCAGGCCATATAGCTGATACAAATGCGAAGTGGCTGAGTGAAAAGCTTTATTCAATTGGCGTAAATACTAGTAAAAGAATCACAATTAGTGATGATAAAAAACAAATAAAAAAAACATTAAAATTATCAATTAATAACTCCAATATAATTATTGTAACTGGGGGTTTGGGTCCAACTAATGATGACATTACTAAGAAAACATTATGTGAAGTTTATGGAAGTACACTTATAGAAAATAAAGAATCATTAGATAATATTTCAAAAATATTTAAAAAAAGGGGACTTGAATTGACAAAAAAAAACATAGAACAAGCACTTGTGCCTGATAAATGTAAAGTTCTAAATAATGAATTTGGTACGGCACCTGGGATGGCTTTTTATGAAGATAATACTCTATTAATCTCCTTACCAGGTGTACCATATGAAATGAAAAGTCTTTTTGAAGATAAATGCATATCGCATATCAAACAAAAATTTAATTTACCTTACATCTATCAAAAAACAATAAAGACAACAGGAATAGGAGAATCTTGGCTTTCCGATATCATTAAAGATTGGGAGAATGAGATAGAAGAAGGTATTAAATTAGCCTATCTACCTAGTTTAGGAAGAGTTAAGCTCAGACTAACAGCTAAAGGAGAAAATATTGATGAATTAAAGAAAAAAATAGAAAATCAGGTTAAAAAGGTTTTACCATTAATTAAAAAATATGTATTTGGATACGATGACGATGAACTTGAAGATGTTATTGGTAAAATATTATCAAAAAAAAACAAAACAATTTCAGTCGCAGAGAGTTGTTCTGGTGGAAATGTATCTAAGACAATAACCGCACTTCCGGGAAGTTCTAATTATTTTATAGGTGGCATAGTAGCATATAGTAATGAAGTTAAAGTAGATGAATTAAAAATTGGTAAAGAACTAATAGAAAGGAATGGAGCAGTTAGTAAAGAGGTCGTAGAAAAAATGGCTGAGGGTATTAGAAAAAAATTTAAATCAGATATAGGTCTTTCTACAAGTGGTATAGCTGGGCCCTCAGGAGGAACCCCAGAGAAACCTGTCGGAACTGTATGGATTGGATATTCAGACAATAAAGTTACGAAAAGTAAAAAACTTAATTTAACAGAGAGAAGAGATTTAAATATTACACTTACTACGGTTAATCTTTTAAACTTGTTGAGGTTGAGTTTAAAAGGAGATTGAGAATGAAATAAAAAACCTTTTAAAAACTCCATCCCTCTTTATTAAATTCTCTGTGTTATCAATTAGGTTTATATCAAATATAAAATCATCCCACCTCCAGAAATTATGTTCAGATTTATAATATTGTAATTGATAACCCATATTAAGAGAAATGTGTGATTTTCTTAAAGACTTCTTTATACCTAATCCTATATTCCAAAACAAACCACCATCGGTAGACAAATAATCATCAGCGAAATCAGAAGCAAAAGAATATCCTAAATTATTAAATGATAAAAGTCTATATCTAGAACTATTTCTTAAAATTTTTCTTGAAGGTAAAATGTCAAAAGAGCTAGTCAAATAAATAGGTATAAAATTGATTCTATCAATTGTTAATATACCAGAACCGATACCCGAATTAAGTAATTTTTCGTTGTTAAAACCCTTGGATAGATAAATTTGTCCGTAGGTTACGTAATCCCCAAAATTTAGTCCTAATTCAACTTTATTCCATGTTTTTTTGTCTAATTCATTAAATCCGTTAACTGATAATTGGTTTAATTTTAGTTTATAATTTGATTTTGATGATAATCTTAAAGTATCATTTGACTTTTTAACATAAAACAAAATTTCACCTCTTGAACTGTCATTAAGATTATCAACAGTATACCCTATAAGTTCTCCTTTATATCTTCCAGGAAAAATATAGTCGTCATAGCCTAATAAANCAGAGGGTTTAGATCCCTTGATAATAAGAATATCACTACTTTGAGAAATTCCTGAAAAAATAATGATATTAAATAAAAAAAATAGATATGTCCTCATCTAAAGTCTCTCTATTGGAATAGTACTAATGTAAGATATATCGGTATTTTCGCAATCGTAACTATACTGGTGAAAGCCATCACCACCAATAACCATTAGAATACCCTGATAAGGAATTACATCTAGTGAACTTAAATCTTCAAAATGTTTTGTCAACTTTATATCTTCTAGATTAGTTATATCAAACATTTTTAGACCGTAATCACCTTCTGAAATGAATAAACAATTACCATCGATACCTAAACCATGAGGGTTTATCATATCATAAGTTTTAAAAAGCTTAGGGTCTTTTAGGTTTGACACATCTACTATATCTAGCTGATTATTAAAGCCAAAACATTCTGTACCTCCTCTAAGTGTTACAAATGCAAAGTCATCTTGAACAACAACTGGATCACAACTTGTAAGGTGTTCATATGTAGACAGCCATAATGGTTCTTCCTTATTTTCTAAACTGTAAATATGCATTCCACTCTGTGCGCCAATAAATAAATTTTCACCATATGGAAAAATTGTTTCTACTCCCCATCCTAAACTAACTTCAGATTTAATTTCAGGATTTTTTCTTTCTTTTATATCAAAGGTTTTTAAATTATCTGAATCAACAGTGTAGAGATATTCTCCTTTAATTGTAAATCTGGCCATGGAACCACCTATACCGGTACTAGATGATTCACTATTGAACTGCACGTCCCCTGAAATATTTCCACCAATAGATAAATCTGAAGACATATCACAAGAAGATATTATAATAATAAAAAATAATATGTTTTTAATTTTCATAGTTAGTAAGCAAGTTCACAGTCTTTATTTTCTTCAAATTCTTCTATAATCTCTTTCTCGTAGCCGGTTATAATACCNAANGTCTCAGAGTAGAGTAATCTGTTCTCATAATAATTTTGNAAAGAACCTTCTACCCTATTAACTTCCTTTATTTCAGAAATATTAGAAATATCAAATATTACNAAATCAATATAACTGTCAGCATATAAAAAGTCATCTTTTGTNGCTATATCGTAATTACCTGGTATATTTAAAAANCCAATTTTGNTAGGATTATTTACATTTCTATTATCTATTACATGAACACCCTTAGCNACCTCGCTAATAAAAAGATAACCATCTTTATAATTTAATTTACCGGGTGAATTTATTTCTCTCTCAACATCAAAATAAACTGAATCTCTTAAGGATTCCATTTTAGAATATTTAGGGGATGACCTTATATAAGTTGTGTACTCGTCACACTTATCTTGACAAGAAATAAAGGAAAGGATAAAAGAAAAAATTATGTATCTTGAGTTCATTATTGTACTCAACGTATATCAAAATAGTTAAATTATTATTATAAAGATAATTATATAAATTAAATGAGTAAAACAGAAATGTTAATGCCTAAGATGGGAGAGAGTATAATGGAGGGGACGGTTCTAAAATGGCTAAAAAAAGAAGGAGATAAAATAAATGAAGATGAGTCTGTTTTAGAAGTAGCAACAGATAAGGTAGATACAGAAATTCCGTCAACTTGTTCAGGGACTTTAAAAAAAATTATAGCAAAAGAAGGAGAAATAGTTAAAGTAGGTAGTCCTATTGCAATAATTGATTCTGACAGTCAAATTCAAAGTAATGAAAATAAAGACTTTGTTGGTGAGCTTGAAAATAACTTTGAAGAGATTAAAGACTTTACTTACAAAAACTCTGAACCTGAAATGGTTAAATTAAAAAATGATTCAAATAAATTTTATTCTCCACTTGTTCTAAATATTGCAAATAGAGAAAATATAAGTTTAGATGTTCTAGATTCTATAAAAGGTTCTGGTGAGAATGAGAGAGTTACTAAACTAGATTTATTAAAATATTTAGAAGATAAAAACCTTGAAATAAATCCAATAATTGAAGAAGATCGAGAAATAGAATTGAAAATAGAGTTAAAGGAAGGTGAAGAAATTATTGAGCCTGATAGAGTGAGAAAAATTATTGCTTCCAGGATGATAGAATCAAAGAAAATTTCCCCACACGTGACATCTTTTGTTGAGTCAGATATAACTAATGTTTTTAATAGTAGAAATAAAATTAAGAAAAAATTCCTGGAAGAAAATAATATGCCTTTAACGTTCAATCCAGTTTTTATAAAATGTGTGGCTGATGCGTTAACTGAATTTCCTATGATGAATATCTCCTATATCAATAATAAAATAATAAAGAAAAATTATATAAATATTGGAATAGCTGTTGCATTAAAAGATGATAACTTAATTGTTCCAGTAATCAAAAATGTTGATAAGATGGATTTTATGAAAATAGTAAAAGAATCTAATAAACTAATAAATAGAACGAGAAATGGTGAATTAAATGCGGATGATTTAGAAGGTGGAACTTATACAATATCAAATGTGGGTTCGTTTGGTAATGTTATGGGAACTCCAATAATTATGCAGCCACAGGTTGGAATTCTTGCTATAGGAACTATTAAGAAAGTGCCTGCAGTTATAGAAACTAAAAATGGAGATGAAATCCAGATTAGAAATAAACTCTTTCTTTCCCATACATATGATCACAGGATAGTAGATGGAGCTCTTGGTGGAAAATTTGCTCAAAAAGTTGCTGAAAACCTTGAAAATTTTGATTTAAAATCAAATATTAGCTAGATGAAAGTTAAAGAGACATTTAAAAGAAGTTTTTTAAAGACATTTACATGGAGAGTTTTTGCATCTTTAGATACTGCATTATTAACGTGGTTTTTTTCTGGCGACGTTATCACAGGTCTTAAGGTTGGAGGNTTAGAGGTGGTAACAAAATTAATTATCTATTTTTTACATGAGAGAGCTTGGAGGATTGGCTGGAATAGCCAATCAGATAAATTCCATCATTCTAAGAAAAGAAGCTTATATAAAGCAATTACATACCGTGTAATAGGTACAATGGATACCTTTTTTATTGCGTGGTTTTTTACTGGTTCAATAGCAACTGGTGGTTATGTGGCTGTTGCTGAAGTATTTACTAAAATATTTATTTATTATGTCCACGAAAGAATTTGGGACAGACAGAAAATCGGAAATTAATTTAACATATCTTTCTATTGGTTCAAATATTGGTGATAGAACTAAAAACCTGTCTAATTCTCTTTTAGAAATTGAAAATGAAATTGGTAATATAGTTTGNAAGTCGAAAATTTATGAGACAGAACCTTGGGGATATAAATACCAAGATTTTTTTTTAAATCAAGTTATTCAGGTTGAGACATATTTAATTCCTGAAACATTGTTAGATACTTGTAAGCTAATTGAAAGTAAAATGGGAAGAAAAGTTAATAAGAAATGGAGAGAAAGAATTATTGATGTGGATATTCTTTACTTCAATAATAGTATTATAAAAAAAAATAATTTGTTGATACCTCATATGTTTTTACATGATAGAAAATTTATACTAAAACCTTTAAATGATATTGCACCAAACTTTTTACATCCCAAACTTTTAAAAACAACATCAAACCTCTTAAATAATTGTATAGATAAATCAACTGTATATGCTATTTGATGGCTACGANTATTTGATTTTATTTTTAGCTGGACTTGCTTCTGGATCAATTAATACAATAGCCGGAGGAGGATCTCTTTTGACACTGCCTATTCTTATTTTTATGGGTTTACCACCAACAGTTGCTAACGGAACGAATAGAATCCAGTTAATATTTGCCCAGTTCTTTGCTGTTTATGGTTTTAAGTCAAAAGGAATTTATAATTATAAGTTTTCAGTTTGGTTAGCAGGGTCTTCAATAATAGGTTCACTGATAGGAGCAAAAATAGCAATTGAATTACCTGAAGAGTTTTTTAAAAAAATATTATCAGTGATAATGTTTTTANTTATGATTAATATTTTTTTAAAAAAAAATAAAAATAAAAAAGGAATATCATCAAAAATAAAAAAAAAGAATTTATCGATTTTTTTATTTTTTTTTTATTGGTATGTACGGTGGATTTATACATGCAGGAGTAGGGTTTTTAATGATTTTAATTTTAAGTGGAGTTAACGGGTTGGGTATAGTTAAGGCTAATAGTATAAAAGTATTTGTAGCTCTCTTATTTACCATTTGTGCTTTTGGAATATTTACCATTGAAAATAAAATTGATTGGATGTATGGTATAAATTTAGCTATTGGGAGCTCAATTGGTGGTTGGGTTACTAGCAGGTGGTCATTTGATAAATCTGAAAAAATAATGAGGTATATATTGTGTGTTATAATTTGTTTTTTAGCTATTAGGTTATGGATGATTTAAGATGAATATATTAATTATTATACCTGTTTTTAACGAAGAAAATAATATTAAAAAATGTATTAAATCACTTCAAAATCAAACATATGAACTTTCTAAAATAGTATTAGTAAATGACGGGTCAACTGACAATACATTAAAAATAATAAGAGATATATCTGATAAATTTAAAAACATTGAGATTATAGATTTTAAAAATTCAGTATCTAAACCAATACCTGGAAAAAAAATAATTAAAGCTTTTAACCAAGGTCTTAATCAAAATAAAATAAAGTATGATTATATAGGAAAATTTGATGGTGATTTAATATTACCTAAAAATTATTTTGAGGTAATGATCAAAGAATTTAAAAAAAATAAAAAATTAGGATTGGTCTCAGGTGTAATAGCATCAATTAACAATAAGAGCTGGAATATAGAGGAAATGTACGATAAAGATCACGTAAGAGGAGGGACAAAACTTTATACTCATGAATCATTTCAAAAAATAGGTGGCTTAAAAGAATCCATTGGTTGGGACACTCTTGACGAGATGCTTCTAAGATACTATGGATATGAAATTAAAGTAATTAAAAATGTTATTACAAAACAATTACGTAAAACCGGTGACAGATATTCCAAGAATAAATATAAAAATCAAGGTAAGGTCATGTACATTTTAGGATATGATATATTTCTTGCAATAATTGGTTCATTGAAATTTTCTTTCAATGAAAAATCTATTATACCTTTTTTTAAATCAATAACCTCGTTTTTAAAAAGTCTATTTAATAATGAAAAAAAAATTGTAAATGATAAATTAGCTACTTTTGTCAGATCTTTTAGATATAAAAGAATTAAGAAAAAATTAAAATTCTAATTTTTAGAGTTAGACTATTTTAAATGAATATCATTATAAGACAAAGTTTCTGGTCAACATTAATAATATATTTAGGTGTAGTTCTTGGTTTCGTAAATTCTATAATATTATTTCCTAAATTTTTGTCAACAGAACAGATTGGCTTAATTAGACAGATAATAAGTGCAGCAACACTTCTTATTCCATTAACCACATATGGTGTAAATGCTTCCTACATTAAGTTTTATCCTAGTTTCAAGGACAATAAAAATCAAAAAAATCAATTTTTTCTTTATGAATTGATAGTAATAATAATATGTTTCAGTATAGTTTTTATTTTTCTAAATATATTTTTTGATAGTATTTCAAATTTGTTTACCAAAAAATCAGCATTACTATTTCAATACTTTGATGTCTTTATTTTAATTCTTTTTACGTTAAGTATAAGTACTTTATTTGAGTCTTATCTCAAAGCTAGGTATGATACCGTTTTAAATAATTTTATAAATGGGGTATCTAATAGATTACTGACTGCATTATCATTATTTTTATTTTCATCACTATTAATAAATTTTGATCAGTTCATATATTTCCAGGTAATAATTTATGCTTTTGGTGTAACAGCACTTATAATTTATGCCTATCAAAAAGAAAAAATTGAACTTAATTTTAATTTTAAGAGCATAAAATATAAAATTAAAGAAATTTTCAACTACAGCTCCTTCGCATTTATAGGATCATTTTCCAATATAATAGTTTTAAATATAGATGTTCTGATGGTTACAAGTATACTAGGTCTATCTGAAACTGGAATATACACTACCGCATTTTATATAGGAATGATTATTGAAATACCTAGAAGGGCAATATCACAAATATCTACCCCATTTATATCAGAAAATATTAAAGAGAATAATTTTAAGAAAATTGAAAAAAATTATAAGGATGTTAGCATTCATCAAATGCTAATAGGTGTTTTGTTTTATGTAATTCTAATTTTAAATGTTGATAATATTTTTAATCTTATTCCAAATTCTAAGGAATTTTCTGCTGGAAAAGATGTCGTATACATAATAGGGCTATCAAGACTAGTAATAATGGTATTTAGTTATAATTCTGAATTAATTTCTTTTTCTAAATATTATAAGTTCACAGTTATTACAATAATTGCTTTAGCAGTTATTACTGTGACTTTAAATTTTTATTTAATTCCTGAGTATGGTATGGTAGGCGCAGCATATGCTTCGCTATTATCATTAATATTTTTTAACCTTATAAAATATATTTTTATTAAGATAAAAATGAAAATTACTCCCTTCTCAATTAATTCTATTAAAACTGTTTTAGTAGGAATTTTTGTTTATTTAGCAGTTTTATCTATACCTGAAAGTAATAACACAATAGTTGATATAATAATAAAAACAACCTTATCATCATTCATTTTTGTTATCACAGCATATACTCTAAAAATTTCTCCAGAACTCAATAAATTGATTAAAAATAAAATAATAATCTAAATTATATCCATTAAAGAGTCTGTTAAATTTGAATATTTAATATTAGAATAATCTAGATTAAAATCTTTCAATTTTTTTTCTTTAAAACTATTAAAAGATTCAATCAGATATTTTTTAATTCCTTCTCTATTTTCGTAAGAAATCCTTTCCCTTCTTTTGTATTTATTAAGTAAATAATTGACATCAGTGTTTTCATTATTACCCAGTGTTAAAATATGCCTTCCAGAAACTAAATAATCATATATTTTATAGGGAGTAGTATTTTGAATTTTTGTATTATTAATAAGTAGTAGTAATATGGATGACTCTTTAATCTTATCATTAACCTTATTTGTGTCTATTTGATCGTAAATCTTAATATTCTTTTTATTTGTAAATTCATTTTCCAAATAATTTAAAGTTGATTTCTGAATTTTACCGAAAAGTCTTAATTCAAATTTACTTGAGAAAGTCTTGTTTTCTGTTAACAACTCATCTAATGCTTTTAAAAAGGTAATTGGATCTCTAAACTTATTAATTAGACCAAAGTGTGAAATAATGAACTTAGAGTCATAGTCTATTTTTTGAAAAAAATGATTTGATCCATTTCTTAGAAGAGTAAATTTATTACTATTAATAATTTTTGAATATTCATCTTTTAGATTACTATTTGTTACCAGCACGTGGTCAGATTTCTTTAAAAAATCTATTTCCATATTTCTGTGAATTTTTTTAGAAAAATTTAAAGGATTCATATTTAATAATATATCCCAATTGATGTAAGGATCTCTAAAATCACTAATCCATTTAAAATCCAATTTCTCCTTTAATTTTCTTCCAATTATATGCATACTGTGTGGTGGAGAAGTAGTGACTATTGTATTGATTTTTTCTTTATCAATAAATTTTAATAAAAATTTGTAGGATGAATTAGCCCATAAAATTCTTGGATCCGGAAAAAATAAATTTACTCTAATCCAAGAAAATATTTTATTTGTGATACTTTCTGATGAATCAATAACTCCACTAGTATAATTGGAAGAAAATAATTTTGAAAAAATGGTATTTATATCATTAGATTTTCTCTTAATTATTACTAAATTTTCTTTAAAAATTATTTTGTTTTCATTAGATGAGGTTAAAACATAAACTTTAATATTTTTGTTGATCAATTCATTTACATAATTAAACCACCTTTGTCTTCCTATAGAATTACATTTATCCCAATAATACGATATAATAAGGATTTTTTTCATAATGTGTATTTAATTCAAAAATATACATTAAATAATGTTTATTATTTAATTTTATGGGTATGAAAAATATAGCTGTTCTAACTTCAGGAGGAGATTCACCAGGGATGAATGCTTGTATCAGAGCAATTGTTAGATCGGCAAATAAAAAAAAAATTCAAGTACATGGTATTCAATATGGATATGATGGGCTTATTAATAATGATTTTAAAATTTTAAGCCCATATGATGTTGGAAACACAATACATATAGGAGGTACTATTTTAAAAAGTGCAAGATCTGACGAATTCAGAACAAATGAAGGTAGAAAGAAAGCTCATAAAAATCTTCGATCAAATAATATTGATGGATTAATTGTTTTAGGTGGTGATGGATCACTTACTGGAGCAAAAATTTTTGTTGAAGAATTTAACTTTAAAGTTATTGGAATTCCATGTACCATAGATAATGATATTTATGGAACTGACTATTCTATTGGGTTCTCAACCGCTAGAGAAACAGTTGTAAATGCTATTGATAAAATCCGAGATACCGCTTCATCACATGAAAGAATATTTATTGTTGAGGTTATGGGTAGAGAATCAGGATTTTTAGCTTTGGAATCTGGAGTTGCATCTGGAGCAGAATTGATTTTGATTCCAGAAAATAATAATTCTATGGATGAAGTAATTAAATCAATAAAAAAAATTAATGATAAAAAAAAATCAGTAATAATTGTTTATGCAGAGGGATGTAAGTTTGGAACCTTAAATGAGTTATCAAATAAAATTAAAAATAATATTCAAAATAGTAATGTAAGAGTTTCAATACTTGGTCACATTCAAAGAGGAGGAATACCGTCACCTTCTGACAGAATACTTGCATCTATTTTAGGGTATGAATCAATTAATAAAATAACAGAAGGTTATACAAATAAGATGGTTGGAATTATAAATCAAAATACAATGTTATTAGATCTAGAAGACGCTATTTCAAAGAAGAAGAATATTAATTTATCTTTAAATAAAATGTCAAATATAATTTCAAGATATTAATTTTTAAAAGAATTAGTAAAATCAAGAATACTTTGGAACCACTTTATTTCCTTATTTTTTTTAAACCATGTTANCTGTCTTTTTGAGTACTTTATTGTATTTACTTTTATATTTTNAATTGCTTCATCTTTAGTCAACTCCTTATCAAAATATTTAAATATCTCAGAATACCCCACACTTTTTAATGCGTTTAAATGTTTAAAATGTTTTAATTTTTCAACTTCATCAAATAATCCATTTTTAACCATTTGATCTACTCTATTATTAATTCTNGAANTTAAAGTTTTCTTATCTGGGCATATTCCATACCAATCAACATCATAATTACNTTTTATTTTATTTTTATNAGATAGNTANGATGAGTATGGTTTGTTNGTGNANATACANACTTCAAGTGCCCTAATNATTCTCCTTGGATTTTTCTTGTCTACAATATGGTAATAATTTGGATCTCTTGACTTTAAATTATTTAATAAACAATCTATTCCTTTTTCAATATATCTATCATTTAAATCATCCCTAATATAATTTGGAANATTTGGAATATCATCAATACCGTATACCACTGAATCAATAAATAACCCAGAGCCTCCAACCATAATTATATAATCATTAGTCAAGAAATATTGTTCTAAAAATATCTTTACTTCTTTTGAAAAAATACCAGCAGTATAAGGTTGATTTACAGAAATATTATTTATNAAATGATGCTTAGCTTCTCTTAGGTTTTGGGCAGATGGCTTTGCAGTACCTATTGACATTTCTTTATAAAATTGTCTTGAATCAGCAGATATTATATCGCAATTAAATNTTTTTGATAATTTAATAGATAAATCTGTTTTTCCACTTGCAGTAGGNCCTACTACTACTATTAATTTTTTTTTATTTATATTCATTTAATTAATAAGATGGACTTCAAAATAACAAAACAATTTCAAAATAAATTAGAATCAATACTAATTTCTCAGAATTATAAAGTGAGGTTTGAAAANGGAAACTTCAAATCTGGATATTGTTTAATTGATAAAAATAAGATTGCAATAATAAATAAATATTTTACGATTGAAGGGAAAGTTAATTCACTTATAGAAATAATAAACCAAATAAATATTGAATATAAAGATTGTGATAATAGTCAAANNAAAATTTTAAAAAAAATAATAAAAAATTGAAAATTAAGTTCTTAGGAACTGGTACATCTCAAGGAGTACCAGTTATAGGATGTACATGTGCNGTTTGTGTATCANAAGACACTAAAAATAAAAGACTTAGATCTTCAGCTTTAATTAAAATATCAAATAAAAATATTTTAATAGATACTGGCCCTGACTTAAGACAACAAGCACTTAAAAACAAAATAAATAAGATTGATTACGTTTTATATACACATGCTCACAGAGATCATGTATCTGGGATTGATGAGTTAAGGTCCTTTAACTTTATTCAAAAAAAAAGCATAAAAGCTTATGGAAATAAAGAATTAGTAAATCAATTANAAAATGATTATTCATATATATTCTCCGACTTTAAATATCCAGGTTTACCAGAAGTTGAATTAAATAAAGTAAACAAAAATTTTTATCTAGATGATATAGAGATAATTCCAATAAAAGTAAAGCATCATAAATTAAATATTCTTGGTTATAGAATTGGTAATCTAACATACATTACTGATGCNAAAACAATTAGTGANAATCAATTAAAAAAAATTAATGGATCTCAAATATTAGTAATTAACTGCCTCCAAATAAAAGAACATTTATCTCATTTAAACATGGAAGAGGTACTAAGCCTGATTAGAAAAATTGAGGTTAAAAAAATTTATTTAATACATATCTCTCATAACCTTGGTCTACATGATGAAATAAATAAAAGTTTACCTGATAATATTGAACTAGCCTATGACAATCTTGAGATTATCTTATNAATCAACGACATTAATTTTCATCATATTAGTGTGACCCTTCCANTGTGTNGGCATTGATGATGTTATTATNTACTTATCGTTTTTTGAGAGATGACCACCNTTAACTAATATTTTTTCAATNTTCTCAAAAGTACTGTCGATATTTTCANTCTTATCATAATAAATAGNCCTAACACCCCATAAAAGATTCAACTCATTNCCTATTTTTTTATTATTTGTAACAATATAAATCTTNGCTTTTGGTCTACTNCCTGAAACTCTATATGCNGAGTATCCACTTTTGGTCATTGTAACTAATGCTTTAGCAGAAATTTGATCACTTAATCTACAGGCTACGTTGATTAANCTTTCGCTNAGCCTATCTTTTAATTTTTTTCTTTTCTCAAATTTGAAATAAATTTCACTACTTGTCCTCTCAACAGATGATATTATTCTCTCCATACTTTCAACTGCAAGTAATGGAAAGCTTCCTGTAGCTGATTCAGCTGATAACATTACTGCATCAGCTCCATCTAGAACAGCATTAGCAACATCATTTGATTCTGCTCTTGTTGGGGTTTTAGAATTTATCATACTCTCTAACATCTGGGTAGCTATAATTACAGGCTTACAAGCAAGATTACATTTTTTAACTATCTTTTTCTGATGAACTGGTACTGTCTCCATTGGCATCTCAACACCTAAATCACCTCTGGCTACCATCAATCCATCTGAATAATCAATAATTTCATTAATGTGCTTTATTGCTTGAGGCTTCTCTATTTTTGCTATAATCTTTGTCTCGTAACCTTCTTTATTGATTAAACTTTTTAATTCTAAAATATCTTTGTCTGATCTAACAAAAGAAAGGGCAACCCAATCGACACCATTTTTTAAACCAAATTTTAAATCTTCTATATCTTTTTGTGTGATAGATGAAAGTTTAATATCACTCTCTGGCAAATTAACTCCCTTTCTTGGTAATATATATCCACCTCTTAAAACTTTAGCTANAATATNTTTTTTACTATTTTCAGTTACTTTCAACTCCAATTTNCCATCATCAATTAGTATTCTCTCNCCTACCCTAATGTCATTAATAACATCATTGTCGATAGATATNATATCNTTATCACCTTCAATNTTTTCTGAAGTTATCATTAGGNTAGANTCATCATCNATAAAAAATTTATCTTTTTTGAGTTTTCCNACTCTTATTTTTGGGCCTTGTAAATCTTGTAAAATTGTTATAGGAACTTTAATCTCATCACTGATTTTTCTGACATTTTTTATAGTTTGTAAATGATCCTCATGTGACCCATGTGAAAAGTTTAACCTTACTACATCAACACCTCTTGAAATCATATCTTTTAGAATATTATAATCTGAAGATGAGGGTCCTATAGTTGCAATTATTTTTGTTCTGTTAATTTTAGTTTTACTCATAAGCTAAGAAGATACTTATCTTTTAATTTATTAATATCAACAAAATTAGCAAATTGAAATGTATTATTTGTTTTTAGCCTATCAATTATGTCATAATCTTCAAATTCAAAGAAATTTTTAGAGAAGATAATAAAAAAATCAAAGTTTGATAATGATGAAATCAAATTGGATTTACTTGACTTCTTTAATTTGTTCGATATGAGTTTTATATGTCTCTTGCCTATCTTAAACTCTAAAAAGGAAATTTTAATTACTGAAGAATTAACTAATCTTACCTCTTCATCTTTTTTTTTAATAAGATCAATATCAAATAATTGATTTAAATGCCAGGCTACCTTATATTCTTTGAATGTAGAAACTATGCCTATAACATTATAATTTAAAGTTTTTCTGTTTAAATCTTTTCTTTCAGTAACTATCACCTATTTTTTTTAACTTTATAAATTAATTAAAACTATATAATTAAAATAGCTTAAGAATCGAAAAAATCATTAATTTTACTTATAAATAAAATTTAAATTCTATGGAAAATCTAGAAAATAAAATTAAAGAAATTATAATTGACAAATTAGGTATCGAAGAATCTGAAATAACAGAAAGTGCAAGTTTCACCAATGATTTAGGAGCTGACTCTTTAGATACCGTAGAGTTGATTATGGAATTTGAGAAAGAATTTAATGTATCAATACCTGATGAAGATGCTGAAAAAATTGGTACAGTTGGTGATGCAATATCTTATTTAAAAGATAACGTTAAATAGTTTTATCCCAAATATGGGAAATAAAAGAGTTGTAATTACAGGTATGGGGGCAATTACCCCCATAGGAAATAATCTAACAGAATACTCAAATGCTCTAAGAAAGGGCGTTAGTGGATGCAAAAAAATTGAGTCCTTTGATGCATCCAAATTTAAAACACAATTTGCATGTGAAGTAAAATCATATGACCCACTTGATTATTTTGATAGGAAAGAGTCAAGAAAAATGGATATCTTTTCTCAATTTGGAATGATTGCAACTGATGAGGCATTATTACATTCACAACTAAATTTAGAAAAAGTTGATAAAAATAGAGTTGGTGTTATATGGGGATCTGGTGTTGGTGGAATTGAGACATTTCAAAATGAACTAATATATTTTTCTGAAAATGATAAAAATCCTAGATTTAACCCTTTTTTTATACCTAAATTAATTCCAGATATATGTCCTGGGTTAATAGCAATTAAATATAATTTTAGAGGTCCAAACTTTGCTACAGTATCTGCATGTGCATCTGGATCTAATGCAATTATAGATTCTTACAATTATATAATGTCTGGCACTGCAGACATAATTGTAACTGGTGGTTCAGAATCGGCAGTTAATGAAACAGGTGTTGGAGGTTTCAATGCCCTAAAAGCTTTATCTGAAAGAAATGAATCTCCAGAAACAGCTTCAAGACCATTTGATAGGGATAGAGATGGGTTTGTTCTTGGAGAAGGAGGAGGAGCATTAATATTAGAAGAATATAATCATGCTAAGAAAAGAGATGCAAAAATCTATGGTGAAATAATCGGATTTGGAATGTCGTGTGATGCACATCACATAACAGCACCTCATCCTCAAGGCGAGGGAGCAAAACTAGTGATGGAAAATGCACTATATAACGCAAAAATTAAAATTCAAGATGTTGACCACATAAATGTACACGGAACATCTACTCCATTGGGAGACAAGAGTGAAATAATGGCTATAGAAAATGTTTTTGGAGATATTACAGAGAAAATAAATATATGCTCCACAAAATCAATGACAGGTCATTTACTAGGGGCTGCAGGAGCAATTGAATCAATTGCAGCAATAATTTCTATTAATGAAAGCTTCATACCGCCTACAATTAATCACTTTAATCATGATGAAGATATAAACTCAAATTTAAACCTCACCCTAAATNAGTTTCAAAATAGGGATGTCAATATTGCNATGAATAATACATTTGGTTTTGGNGGTCATAATACATCAATCGTATTTAAAAAGTACAATTAATACATGATATTTTTCGAGAGTAAAGAGAATAAAAATCTAATAAAAGCAATTGAATTTATTTTAGGTTATAGAACACGAAAACCAGAATTATACAAATTAGCACTTTTACATAAGTCTATAAAGTCTGAGGAGTCAAATGAAAGATTAGAGTTTTTGGGGGATGCAATATTAGGATTAATTGTAGCAAAATATTTATTTAAGTTATTTCCGTTTAAAGATGAAGGGTTTTTAACTAAAATAAGATCTAAAATAGTTAGTAGAGACTCACTTAATGAAGTTGGAAGGAAGATGGGTCTAAAAAAATTAATTAATGTTAAAAAAATCAAATCAAAATCTTTTGATTCAATTCATGGAGATGCTCTTGAAGCCATAATTGGTGCTTGCTACCTTGAAAAAGGTTTTGATTTTTGTGAAAAACATGTTATAAAAAATATACTTGTTCCCTATTTTGATCTTGAAAAACTAACTACACAGACTCATAACTTTAAAAGTAAAATACTTGAATGGGCTCAAAAAGAAAAAATTACNATTGACTTTATAGTNGAAAAGACATCAAAATCTAGCAGATTAAGTGAATTTANATCTATTCTTAAGATAGATGGTAAAAATGTTTCAACNGGNTANGGAAGAAGTAAGAAAAATGCAGAAAAAGATGCGTCNAGAGTCGCATGTGAAAAATTACAATTAAGTTNATGAATATAAAAATTGCAANNTCAAATACTAACCAGACTCCCCTAGCATGGAATAAAAATTTTCATAATATTAGNAAAAGTATTGANGAAGCTAAAAGAGAAAAAGTTNAAATTTTATGCTTNCCNGAACTCTGCATAACAGGGTATTCTTGTCAAGACTTATTTTTTAATGATTGGTTTATTGANAAGTCAAATACATATTTAAAAAAAATTCAAAAATTATGTAGTAATATAACTGTAATTATAGGTCANGCNNTAAAATATAATGGAAAATTATATAATTCTGTTTGTATNATTAAGGATAAAAAAATTAAGGGNTTTTTCTTAAAAAGNAACATCCCAAATGATGGTATTCACTATGAGAAGAGNTGGTTTGAAACATGGAAACTNGGNGATATNAAAAATTTTANCTTTGATGATGAAGAAAATTTTTATAGGAACAATACAATTTGAATACAATGATCAATTAACTATAGGATTTGAAATATGTAGAGACTCNTGGGATGATGAGAGACCTGCAAATTATATNNAAACTAAAAAAAANTTATTNATTTTAAATCCAATTGCNAGTCACTATGCATTTANTAAGTTTAATTTTAGGAAAAATCAAGTAATTGAAAGTTCTAAAAAATTTAATTGTACTTATATNTCTATNAATCTTCTTGGAAACGAATCAGGTAAATTTATTTTTGAAGGGGATACAGTTNTATCTCAAAAAGGTAAATTATTAGATGTTAGTAATAGGTTTTCCTTCAAGGATTACATTCTTAATATTTACTCTATTGATTTTAATAATGAAAAGAAAAGTTTTNTATATAGTGAACAAAATAAATATGAAGAATTCAANGCTGCATTCTCNCTTGCCTTAATTGATTACCTCAAAAAAACTAGACTNAAAGGTTTTGCTTTATCTCTNAGTGGTGGTCTTGACTCCTCAGTTACAGCTATTTTAGTTTATGAGTCCTTAAAAAGGTATACTAAAGAGTTAGGTTTNAATAATGTAATTAAAAAACTAAAAATTTCAAATTTCAATTTATTAGATGATGATAGAGAGAATTTAAANATGATTATGAATAAAATATTTATTACTGTATATCAGAAAACAAAAAACTCTTCTTTCTCAACTAAAGATTCTGCTGATAAACTTTCTCATTTCATCGGAAGTAAACATTATGAATGGGATATTGATACTGATGTTGAATCTATAGTATCTAAAATTAGTGATAATACAAAAATTAAATATAATTGGGATGAGCATAACTTGTCTCTTCAAAATATTCAAGCTAGAGTTAGGTCTCCATTTATATGGTTTATTGCTAATTCTAATAATTTTCTTCTACTGGCAACGTCAAATAGAAGTGAATTATCCGTTGGTTATTCAACTATGGACGGTGACTCAAGTGGATCAATAGCTCCTATAGCTGGTATAGATAAAATATTCATTAAGCGCTTTCTTAAATATTTAAAAGAAAAAAACNATTACNATGTGNTAGATTACGTCTTAAAACTTAATCCNTCTGCAGAACTTAAACCTTTAAAATATAATCAGAAAGATGAAGATGAATTAATGCCATATAGATTATTAACAGAGATTGAGTATTTAGCAGTAAAGAAGAGGTTAAGTCCAAAAGAAATTCTAGATAAAATAAATGGATATGATAGGAAAGTGATTTTGGAGGGAGTTAAGAAGTTTTTTACTAACTACGGTAAGAGTCAGTGGAAAAGAGAAAGGTCAGCACCATCATTTCATTTTGATGAATACAGTCTTGACTCATCATTATGGAATAGAATGCCAATATTATCAAATAATTTTCAAGAAGAAATTGATTTGTTGTAATTATTTAAGAGGATCATACCCACTGCCCCCCCAAGGATGACACTTTAAAATCCTCTTAAAAGAAAGATAAAAACCTTTTATTAATCCATACTTCAAAATAGCTTCCTTAGAATATTGAGAACATGATGGGTTATACCTGCAAGATATTCCAAGTAGTGGTGAGATAAATTTCTGATAAAAAATTATAGGCAATATTAAAATTTTTCTTGTATACATGTTTTAAAAAAACTTTGCACATTTGCATGATAAAATGATCTCAAAAATAAATATTCTTTCAATAATCATTTTAACTATTATATGTAGTGAATCTTATGCCATTCAAGATTCAATATTATCTAATAATTTAGAAAATATATTAAATAATAATAAATCAAAAGTATTAATCAATAAGATAAACATAAAAGGTAACAAAAAAACAAACAGAAATATTATAACAAGAGAGTTAAGCTTTGAAGAAGGTCAAGAATTTAAGAAAGAAAATATTTTATTAATTATTAAAGAAGATGAAAGAAAAATAGTGAATACTAACTTATTTAATGAAGTCAATATCAACATTCTACCCTCTTCCATTACTTCAAAAAGTTTAGAAATAGTTGATATTAATATTGAAGTTATAGAATCATTTTACTGGATCCCCTCAATTTTATTTGAGTTATCAGATAGNAATTTTAATGATTGGTGGGAGAATTTTAATCATGACTTAAGTAGGATAAACTATGGCCTTGGTTTAACCCAATATAATTTCACAGGAAATGCAGATCAACTAGAATTATCATTCAGGTTAGGTTTCATAAAAGAATTTTATGGATCATATTTTCTTCCATACATTTCCCAAAAGCAGAAAGGAGGAATAAAATTTAAAATGAATTATATTGATTATGATCACTTAGAATATAACACAGAAAATTATATACCTCAATTTTATAAATCTAAAATTTCGTTAAAGAAACACTACATTACATCATTGGAATATTCACACAGGGAATCATTTTATAATTACCACTATTTTCAATTAGAATATAATAACATAAATATGAATGATTCAATATTTAAATTAAATGACAACTACTTTATAAATAATAGTGATACAAAATTAGATTATCTAACTCTTTCTTATGAATTTGATAGAGATTTTAGAGATTTTAAAAATTATCCTCTAAATGGTTTTAGATTTAATATAAAAATTGAAAAAAATGGATTAGGAATTAGCAGTAACATAAATAAATTAAAAATTAGGCTTTATTATTCCAAATATATAAAACTAAAAAATAAATATTTCTACTCATTAAACATCTCATCTGTAATAAGCAGTAATAACCAACCATATATACTTTATGAAAATACATACAACTTAAGGGGTTACGAAAAATATTTAATTCATGGAAAATCAAATATAATTTTTAAAAATACCTTTAAGAAGAATATATTATCAAAAAATATTAGTAGAAATAACCAAGATTATTTTAAGCGAATTAAAAATATTCCCTTCAAAATATATGCAAAAATTTTCTTTGATTCAGGCTCAATATGGAAATACAGTAATACTAATATTAATTTGGATTTAAATAATAATTATCTTTACAGTGTTGGGTTTGGTATAGATATTGTAACTATAAAAAATATCTCATTATCATCTGAAATTTCAAGGAATAATCAAAAAAATTATAATGTATCATTTAAAGTTGGTGCTGATTTTTAAATAATGAATAAAGTNGCTTTTCATACATTTGGATGTAAACTNAATTATTCAGAGACNTCAACAATCTCGAGAATNTTTAAAAAGAATGGTTTTAAAACCACATCAATTGAAAATAAGCCAGATGAGGTNATTATAAATACATGTTCTGTTACTGAAAATGCAGATAAAAAATGTAAAGATTTAATAAAAAAAATAAATAAGGTATCTCCNAAATCAAATATTACNGTAGTTGGATGTTATGCACAATTAAAACCTAAAAAAATNTCTANTTTTCATGGTGTTAATAAGGTCCTAGGAATAAAAGAAAAATTTGAATTTAAAAATTATTTGAGCTCAAAGAAAAAAATTATTCATCAGGACATTAANGAGACCAAAGATTTTAANCTTTCATACTCTATTGGTGATAGNACAAGATCTTTTTTAAAAATTCAAGANGGTTGTAATTTTAGTTGTTCATTTTGCACAATACCTATGGCAAGAGGAAGAAGTAGATCNACAGGTTCAGANGAGGTAATTATAAAAATAAAGGAATTAATTAATGAAGGATCAAAAGAAATAGTGTTAAGTGGAATTAATATTGGAGATTTTGGAATTATTGAAAGAAAAAGAAAAGAAGATTTTTCGACTCTTATTGATAAAATAGAAAAAATAAATAATGAAATTAGATTAAGGATTTCTTCAATTGAACCTAATCTACTTCACGATAATATTATTAAATTAATAGCTAGATCAAATAAATTTGTTAATCATTTTCACATACCAATGCAGTCAGGTAATGACAAAATATTAAAATTAATGTCAAGAAAATATGATACAAATCTTTATTCTGAAAAAATAAAAAAAATAAAAAAAGAGGTAAAAAATTCTTGTATCGGAGCAGATGTAATAGTTGGTTTCCCTGGTGAATCAGATAAAGATTTTAAAAAAACATTAAATTTTATTAAAAATTTAAATCTAAACTATTTGCATGTATTTCCTTACTCTGAAAGAGATAATACCAGGTCTATAGGTTTAGTTGATATTGTATCAAGAGAAACAAAAGAAAAAAGATCTAAAATTTTGAGATCACTATCAGAGAAATTAAAAAGAAATTTTTATAAAAAAAATATTAATAAAGAGCATAATGTTCTTTTTGAAAAGACAAAAGATAAAAATTATATATATGGATTTACAGAAAATTATGTGAGAGTTAAAGTGCCTTATAATAAAAAATTAATAGGGTCAATTAAAAAGACATATTTATATGATATTGACTCTAACTCATGCGTAATAGGAAAAATAATATGAAATGAAAATAATTTGTGTAGGTAGGAACTATGTTGATCACATTGAGGAATTAAAAAATAAAATTCCTAATGATCCAGTAATCTTCTTTAAACCAACTATAACATTAAATTCATCATCAATATTTAAAATGCCAAATTTTTCTTCTAATATCCAGCACGAGATTGAAGTTATATTTGAAGTTGGAAAAGAAGGTAAGAAGATAGATGAAAGTGATTCTTTATCACACATCTCGAGAGTTGGAATTGGAATTGATTTTACAGCCAGAGATATTCAAAATAAAAATAAAAAAAATGGTCTTCCATGGGCATTTGCAAAATCTTTTGATGACTCTTGTACAATATCAAGGCTTTTAAATATTAATAATATAAGCGATATAAATAATATTGATTTCTCACTTTCTAAAAATGGAATAAAAGTTCAACATAGCAACACAAATCTTATGATATTCAATATTAAATATCTTATCCACTTTATTTCTCAAAAAATAACAATAGAGAAAGGAGATATAATTTTTACTGGAACACCAAAGGGTGTAGGTAAAATTTCAAAATCAGATAAACTAGAAGGTTTTATTAACAATGAAAAGATTCTTAGTATTAATATTTATTAGTATATCATTATTTGAATCAAATTCTCAGGAAATTTTATTTCCTGTCAATCCAAATAATCAAAATTTTTTATCAGGAAATTTAGGTGAACTAAGGGGGGATCATTTTCATATGGGAATTGACATAAAAACATTTGGAAGAATAAATGAACCAATTTATGCTGCAGATGATGGTTATGTCGAGAGAATATTTATTTCAGGTACAGGTTATGGTAAAGCTATTTACCTCAAACATAATAATGGCAGTAAGACAGTTTATGCTCATCTTAATAAATTTAATAGTGAGATTGATGAATTCACAACAAATTATCAATATAGAAATAAGAGGTTTAAAGCTAATTTATTTCCAGGTAAACGATTTTATTATAAGAAAGGGGAATTAATTGGATATTCAGGTAACTCAGGAAGTTCCGGAGGACCACACCTTCATTTTGAGTTAAGAGATAGCTTAGATAATGTATATGATCCTCTAAAGTATAATTTTAAAGAAATAAAGGATAATAGAGATCCAATTATCAATAAAATTTCATTTAAAACTTTAACTATTAACTCAAGATTAAATAACGAATTTGGAATAAAAAACATAAACCTTTTAAATAAATCAACCAAAAAAAAAAATAATGTTTTTCAAGCTAAAGGAGAAATTGGTATATCAATTTTAGCTTTTGATAAATTAGATGGTTTTGAAAATAAAGTTGGTTTAAAAAAAATTAGACTTTATGTTAATGATACTTTAAAGGTTGAGAATGAAATAAACCTACTAAGTTACTCTGAAACAAAAAGTGTAAAAAGATATATTGAGTACGATATATTTAGGATTAATAGAGAACAATATATCAAACTATATCAGGACGATGGAAATAAATTAAACTTTCATAAAGATAATGATGATGGTGTTATAAGAATAGGTGAAAATGAAACTAAAAAAATTAAAATTGTAGTATTTGATTCATTTGAAAATAGTAATTCATTTACTTTTTATCTAAAATCTAATGAGCTAAATAATAATAGCTTTAATAATTTCAATTTTTTTGGAGATGATTATTATAACATAGATAATACTTTAATAATAAGGTCAAAGCTAAAAAATAGAGATAATATTGAATATAAAGAAAATAGTTATTTAAAATCCATTAATTATTCATATAAAGATCAATCGTATAAATACTATCTTTTTGATTTAAGGAAAAGTATTCCNTCTAAAATTATTTTAGATGATAATGAATTAGATCTTAATTTTTTAAATCCTGTATTTTTAGGGAAAGANCANGTTATTGAGGAAGATGATTTTATTATTAGTTTTTCTAAATCTTCACTTTTTGATACNCTTTATTTTGAGTTTANAAAAGATAAAACATATAGTTTTAAGAANACNCATCCTATTAANAGTAATATTAATCTAACTCTTAAGACTGATATTAATTACGATAAAAAGAAAACCCATGTATATATTGTTAATAATGGTGATATTTCTTTTGTCGGTGGTAGATGGAAGGATAATAAAATTAGCTTTAATACAAATAACTTATCAAATTATAAAATTTTAAAAGATACCATTATGCCTGAAATATTACCTATTACAATAAATAAAAATAAACTCTCTTTTAAAATAGATGATAAAATGTCTGGTATTAAATCCTACGAAGCTAGAATTAATAATGAGTGGATTCTATTTGAGTATGATAACAAAAATAAGATTATTATTTCTAAAAAAAAGTACTCGAATAAACCATTTAAAGGTAAATTTGTACTAGTCGTTTCAGATAATGCTGAAAATGAAGTTACATATAAATTAAATATTTAAAAATGTCATTAAAAGTAGGAGATAAGGTTCCAAATTTTGATACAACTGATCAAAATGGAAAAAGTTTTAGTTTGGACAAATTCAAAAATCAAAAAATAGTTTTATATTTTTATCCCAAAGACAACACATCTGGGTGTACTGCTCAAGCATGTGATTTAAGAGACAATTTCCAAAAATTAAAAGATAATAATTATCAAATCATCGGTGTCAGTAAAGATTCACCAAAATCTCATTTAAAATTTATAGAAAAAAATAATCTTCCTTTTGATTTAATATCAGATGAAGATAAAAGTGTTCATAAATTATTTGGTACATGGGTTGAGAAAAAAATGTATGGTAATACATATATGGGAACTGCAAGAAAAACTTTTCTAATTGATGAGAATGGAATAATAACCGACATAATTGAAAAAGTAAAAACTAAAGAACATACAAATCAAATTTTAAGTGAGTAGAGATATTGAAGATTTAAAAAAAATTTCTTCTCAAGTAAGAAGAGACATTCTTAGAATGGTTCATAAAGTTCAATCTGGTCACCCAGGAGGGTCTCTAGGTTGTACAGATCTATTAGTTTCTTTATTTTTTAATATTATGAAAAGAAAAGAAGATTTTGATATGAACGGTAAAAACGAAGATATCTTTTTTCTATCTAATGGACATATTTCTCCTGTTTTTTATAGTGTATTATCTAGAGCAGGGTATTTTGACTTAAATGAGTTAAACACTTTTAGAGAATTGAATTCTAGGCTTCAGGGACATCCAGCTACACATGAAGGATTGCCTGGAATTAGAATAGCTTCCGGATCTTTAGGTCAAGGATTATCAGTATCAATAGGCTCTGCTATATCAAAAAAATTAAATAATGATAAAAGTTCAGTCTATGTTTTAATGGGTGACGGAGAACTTCAAGAAGGTCAAATATGGGAAGCTGCAATGTTTGCAAGTCACAACAAACTGAACAATCTAATTGGAATTATTGATTATAATGGGCAGCAAATAGATGGTCCAGTTAATGAAATAAATTCATTACTTAATCTTGAAGAAAAATTTAAATCTTTTGGTTGGACCACAATTAAATGTGATGGCCATAATTATGAAAATCTTTTAAAAACATTTGATGATGCTAAAAAAAAATTAAGAGATAATAAACCAGTTATAGTTATTATGAAAACCATTATGGGCAAAGGTGTTGATTTTATGGAAAACTCTCATAAGTGGCATGGAATAGCACCTGATGACGATCAATTAAAAAAAGCACTCTCTCAACTTGAAGAAACCCTAGGAGACTATTAAATGAAAAGAATAGAATACAACTTTACAGAAAAAAAAGACACAAGATCAGGTTTTGGTGACGGACTTTACGAAGTTGGATCAAAAAATGATAAAATTATTGCACTATGTGCAGACCTAACAGGTTCTTTAAAAATGGGGAAATTTAAAGAAGATTTTCCTGAAAGATTTATTCAAGTTGGAATTGCAGAAGCAAATATGATGGGTATAGCCGCTGGATTAACTATAGGAGGGAAAATACCTTTTACAGGAACATTTGCAAATTTTTCAACTGGACGAGTCTACGATCAAATAAGACAATCAATAGCATATTCTGGTAAAAACGTCAAAATTTGTGCATCTCACGCTGGTCTTACTCTTGGTGAAGATGGAGCAACTCATCAAATTCTTGAAGATATTGGAATGATGAAAATGCTTCCTGGGATGACAGTAATAAATCCATGTGATTATAATCAAACTAAAAATGCAACAATAGCAGTTGCTGATCACATTGGACCTGTATACTTAAGATTTGGTAGACCAAAATGGCCTATTTTTACAGATGAAAAAGAACCTTTTATAATTGGTAAAGCAATAAAATTTTTAGAAGGTAATGACGTAACAATTTTTGCTACTGGGCACATGTTGTGGCAAGCACTAGAAGCAGAAAAAATTCTTTTTAAAAAAGGAGTATCAGCTGAAATTATTAATATTCATACAATAAAACCTATTGACAAAGAATCTATATTAAAAAGTATATCAAAAACAGGTTGCGCAATATCATGTGAAGAACATAATATTATTGGTGGGCTTGGTGAAAGTATATCCAGAATAATAAGTGAAAATAATCCTATACCATTTAAAGTTGTAGGAGTAAATGATTCTTTTGGAGAGAGTGGAAAACCAATGGATCTTCTCTCTAAATACGGTTTAGACCCTAAAAATATCTGTGAACATGCACTAGATATTATTAAAAAGAAATGAGAAAAGCTCTTGTTTTACTATCAGGAGGTCAAGACTCAACAACGTGTCTTTATTGGGCAAAAAATAAATTTGACTACGTAGAAGCAATTGGATTTGATTATGGACAGAGACATGGTTCAGAATTAGAATTCGCAAAAAAAACTGCTTTAATATCTAATATTAATTTTGAAATTATTTCAATTAACAATATTTTTAAAAATTCAGCACTAATAAATAAATCTGAAGACTTAAATGCAGTCCACCCAAATAATAAAAACTTACCAAGTTCATTTGTACCTGGAAGAAATATTTTATTCATCTCATTAGCTTCTTCATATGCATACAACAAAAAAATTGATAATATTGTAACAGGTGTTTGTGAAACTGATTACAGTGGTTACCCTGATTGCAGAAAAGAATTTATAAATTCAATGAAAAAATCAGTTTCTATTGGATTAGATTATAATATAGACATTCATACACCACTTATGAATTTAGATAAAGCAAAGATTTGGAAGTTAGCTAAAGAACTAGGATGTATTGAGATAATCATAAATAACACAATGACAGATTATAATGGTTCTCAAAAGAAAAATGAATGGGGGTTTGGGAAATTAGATAACCCTGCAAGTAAGTTAAGAAGTCAAGGTTATTATACTGCTAAAAAAAATAAATGGATTTAATATGAAGCTAAAAAGTAATATAATAGACCCCTATTTAGGGCAAGAAGCCGAGGGGAAAAAATTCAAATTTGAATCAGTTGATAAAATTGAAGTTAAAGAACTCAAAGTTTTTTTGTTTGATAATAAAGAAGAATGCATAAAAATTACTTCAAAAGAATTTATTGCTGTCTGTCCATTTAGTGGTTTACCAGATATTGCTAGACTAAAGATAGAATACTACCCTGAAGGAGGTTTAGCAATTGAGTTAAAATCATTAAAATACTATTTAGTAAGCTTTAAAAATGTTGGGATTTATCAAGAAGAAGTTACTAGTAGAATATTTAAGGATCTAAAAAAAATACTAAAGACACAAAAGATAAGGGTAACAACAAAATACAATGTTAGAGGAGGTCTCCACACAACTTGTAAGGTAGGTAAGATCTAATTTGAATATTTTCTCTTAAATCTGTCATATAATATTTGTTGCTTTCCATTTAGGTTGATTTCTCTTCCTGTTATAAATGCATGAACAATCTGGCTTGTTCTCATGTCGAGAATGTCTCCTTTTGAAACTATTATATTAGCATCTTTTCCTACTTCCAATGAGCCAGTTATATCTTCAATTCCTAAAATTTTTGCTGTATTATATGATATCATTTTTAATGCTTCTTCTTTTGGCACCCCGTAAGCAACGGATGTTCCAGCTAAAAACGGTAAATTTCTTTGAGAATGAAGTGAACCTGATGCAGTAAGACCGACAAGAATTCCTTCTTTGTACAAAAGATATGGTAGTTTATATGGTAAGTCAACATCCTCTTGGTTTCTAGAAGGTGTTCTATGAATATTGTTAAGTAATATTGGTAAATTATTTTCTTTAATAAAATCAATAGTATAGTAAGCATCATCTGCTCCAACAATAACTAAATCGTTAATATCGTGTCTCTTAAATGTCTGAACTGATTCAATAATTTGTTCTCTAGAATTGGCATGAATATATACCTTTTTCTTACCAGAAAAAACACTAAGCATTGCTTCTAACTTTAAATTTATTTCATCAATATTATCTCTTCTATCAAAATAAGATCTAGCGTCAATAAGAAATTTATGAATTTTATCAACCGTACTTTTGTAATTTGAGTTTGATCTAAATTCTGTTGAACCCGACCTCCTACTTGGTGGGTAAGTTTTTCTTGGCCACTTGAAATGTATACCATTATCAACCTTATAAGCTGCATCCTCCCAATTCCAACCTTCCATCATCATGATTGATGAATTTCCAGTTATTAAATCACCATCTGGAGTAACTTGAGATAAAAGTATACCATTATATCTAAATGTTGAAATCATTTCTGAATCTGTATTATAAGATGTAAGAGTTCTAATATTTGAATTTATATCACCAATCTCAGTATGATCTCTAGTAGCTCTGATTGCAGAAATATCCTCTAATCCAACTTTTGATATAGGTAAAATTAGGCCTGGATAAACCAATTCATTATTTAAATCAATTTGAATATGACTTTCAAAATTTCTAAGAGTCTTATTTTTAAAATCACCTATATGAGTAATTTTTCCAGAATCAAAACATATGTATCCATTTTCTATAATCGTTCCATTACCTACATGAACTTTGGCATTATATAAAATTATTGCTTTATCTTGTTTGCTTACTGGCTCTGGAACCTGAGAATAAATATCCTGCGATATGAGTAAGAAAAATAAGAAGTATATCTTTTTCATATTCTAAAAATTAATTTTCACTATTTGATTGGTAATCGTATTCATCCTCGCAAGTGAGCTCAAAGTGAGCAGTTTTAACTGGTTTTCTTCTACTTCCAGATATAATATCCGAGTTTTTCATTTTGGATATTATTCTTGCTCTCTCTTTATTAATTTCAATTCTTAATTTTTTATCTTCCTCCAAATCATAATATACCTTACCATCAACAATGGTTTTAAGAGGTTTCGAGTAGATAGATAATGGATGCCCATTCCATAGAACTAAATCAGCATCTTTTCCAACTTTGATGCTTCCCATTCTGTGATCAAGATTTAATAATTTAGCAGGATTAATAGTAACCAGTTTCATTGCCTCAATTTCAGATAAGTTACCATATTTAATTGTTTTACCTGCCTCTTGATTTAATCTTCTTGCCATTTCTCTATTATCAGAATTAATTGCAGTGATAACACCTGCTTGAGACATAAGAGCAGCATTATATGGAATTGCTTCCTTAACTTCATTCTTAAATGCCCACCAGTCAGCAAAAGAAGCACCTCCTGCCCCATGATTAGCCATAATATCAGCTACCTTATACCCTTCAAGTATATGTGTGAATGTATTTACTTTAAAATCATACTTTTCAGCAACCTTCATTAACATGTTTATTTCTGACTGCACATATGAATGGCATGTAATATGCATTTGACCATTTAAAACACTCGTTAAAGCATCCAGTTCAATATCTTTTCTTGGTTTAAGAGCATTGATTTTTTCCTTTTTTGATAATGAATTATAATTCTTCCATTTACTTTCATAGATTTTTGCCTTGTTAAATGCGTCAACAAATACTTGTTCTACCCCCATTCTTGTGTCTGGAAATCTTGTGCTTGAAGTAGCCCTAGATCTTTTAACATTTTCACCTAAAGCAAACTTTATATAATCATCAGCCTCACTAATTATCATTTCTTCAGGTGAAGACCCCCACCTAAACTTCACAATTGCAGATTGACCACCAATTGCATTTGCAGATCCATGTAGAAGTTGTGATGCAGTTACACCTCCTGCCAGTTGTCTGTAAATGTTTACATCCTCAGAGTTTACTACATCTTTCATTCTTACCTCAGCAGTATTTGACTGTGAACCTTCATTAACTCCAGAGAGAGCTATATGAGAATGTTCATCAATAATTCCTGGAGTTAGATGCATGCCAGTCCCATCAACTATCTTTGTGTCGTTTCCATATGCTGATATTTCATCTCCAACATCAATTATTTTTCCATTATCAATTAATACATCCCCATTCTCAATAATACCCTCACCTTCTAAAGTCCATATCTTAGCTCCTTTGATAAGTATTCTCTCTTGACTTTTTAATGATTTTGAACCATATTCGACGAATGGATATATAACATCTCCTACATCTTCTTTATTACTTTTTGAAACCTTTAAATCCTTAACAATTTTAATATTATTTGAGGATTTTTTAATCCCAGTCCATTCAAACCATTCCAAATTGTTTAAAGTACCTTTTCCAATAAATCTTCCGTTTGAAAAAAATCCAGATAATTTATATTCTTCAGATGAATTTTTTCCTGATTTTTTTTTAAGATTGAATGTTAAAGAAATATTTTCATCATCAATAAAAATTTTATTACTTGATTCTAGCGAATCTGTTAATTGAAGGTTTCCAATTTTTGCTTGTGGCTTATCCTTATCACCATAAACTGTCAGTATAACATCATTTAAATTTTTACTATTACCATTAAAAGACAATAAATAATCACCACTAAAATCAATTATGTTGGAATCATTTACCCTATGCCATTTCCCTTGTACCCAATTACTAAGAATTTTTGTTTCTTCTGAAAAAATATCACCATCTGCTATGAAAAAATTTGCAATAAAAGACTCATTTAATGTACCTAATTTACTTTCCATATTTATAAATTTAGATGGATTATAAGTCAGTGCTTTTAAAAGAATTGCTTTTGAAGCACCTCTCTCGTGAGACTTAATTAAGTTATTTCTGAACTCAGATAAATCTCTTAAACCATTTGTAGTTATTGAAAAATCAACATTATTATTCTCAAGGAATGATGGATTAGATGGTGCTAATTCCCAGTGCTTCAGTTGGGAAAGTAATATGTCTTTATTCTTGAAAGGATCATCAACATTATATGGTTTTGGATAATTTATTGGAACGATTAAACTGGAGTTTCCTTTTTTTATTTCTTTTATTCTTTGGTATTCGTCCCCCTGACCTTTTATAATAAATTTAATTCCAATCTCTTTCTCAATTTTTTGTGCTAGAAGTACCTTGAGCTTATCTCTAACTTCTATAATTTTTGGTAAATTATTATTTTCATTAATAGCTGATAACGAGAGATTGGTTTCATTTATTTTACCTGTATTGGAAGAGTACCAGTTAGCATCAAAAAAAGATTGTTTTAATAAAGCTACTGCTCCCATTAGTGAACTTGGATACCTCTGTCCTGTTGAACCTTTCATAAAAGAAAAGTGGTTTGAAACCCTATCTTTAATCACAATCTTTTGTTCAACATCTTCTGCAAGAGACACCAAAGAACCAGTTCCTCTCATGATTCCATCCATATTATGAGAAACCACTAACCCAAAACCTTCATTCCTAAGCTGATTTGATTTTTTATTGTCAATTTTTAAGTAATCAACACTATTGTATTCTGGCTTAATTGATTCATTCCAAGCAAAAGGACCACTCTTATTTGAAAGCATCTGAGGATTATTATAACTTGACATCCAGTTTGATGAAATGTTTGTGGATTCATTTTCTATGATTCCATAATCAGTATATAAATCAATAAAAGAAGGATATATGTAATTACCTTGCAAATCAAATACTCTTATGCCCTCAGGAATAGAAACATCTTTTCCAACTGAGGTAATGACACCGTTTTTAATAACTAGAATTCCATTTTCTAATTTAGTTTTATAATCAATTAATATATTAGCATTAATAAATGCATAATGATTTTCTCTAACATCGTTAACCCCATTGACTGGAAAGCCTTCCTGAGAATAGGAAAGAAAAGGAAATATTAAAAGAAGTAGTAAAATGAAATATTTTTTTAACATAATTTCAATAAATTAATTATTTAATAACCTTACCCTTTATAAAAATCAAGGACCTTCTATTATCGTTGGTTATTACAGAAAGGGACTTTCGAAAAACTCCAGGTCTACCTTTAGGATTATATTCTGCAACAATAAAGCCTTTTTTTCCAGGATTTATTTCATCTTTTGACCAGTTCGGTGTTGTACATCCACAAGAAGGTTTTACAGATAATATTCTGATTGGTTCCTTACCATTATTAGTAAAACTAAATTTATGAGAAACTTTCCCTTTATTTTCTTGAATGTCTCCAAAATTATATTCAGGCATTTCAAAAATAATTTCTGATTTTTGAGAAAAGGCCTGGTATGCAAATAATAAAATTAAATTAAGAGTTAATATTTGTTTCATTATTTTAAAAATATATAATTAAATTCTATCAATCAATTAAACAATTGGATTAATTTTATAAAAAAAAATGGCTAGAATTCTTACAGGTATTCAAAGTTCAGGTAAACCACACTTAGGAAATATTTTAGGTGCAATAAATCCATCTATTAATTTATCAGGAAAGAAAGGAAATGAATCTCTTTTTTTTATAGCTGATCTCCATTCATTGATTAATATTAAAGATCCCCATTTACTACAAGAAAATACTTTCTCAGTTGCTTCAGCATGGCTTGCAATGGGTTTTGATTTCAAAAATAATTTCTTTTACAGGCAATCTAAAATAACTGAGGTCTGTGAGCTGACATGGTATCTTAATTGTTTTACTCCTTTTCCTATGCTATCAAACTCACATTCTTTTAAAGATAAATCTGAAAACTTATCAGAAATAAATTCAGGTTTATTTACATATCCAGTGTTGATGGCTTCAGATATTCTTCTTTATGATGCAGAAATTGTTCCTGTTGGAAAGGATCAAAAACAACACCTAGAAATTACGAGAGATATAGCTAAATCATTTAATCATCAATATGGAGACACATTTATAATTCCTAAATCTAAAATTGATAAAAATGTTATGACAGTAAAAGGTATAGATGGTAAGAAAATGAGTAAAACTTACAATAATACAATCGATATTTTTGCTGATGAAAAATTATTGAAGAAGCAGGTAATGTCAATAGTTACTGACAGCAAAGGTCTTGACGATAAAAAAGATCCCTCTAATTGTAATATTTTTAATTTGTTTAGACTTATTGCAACTAAAAAAGAGTCAGATGAAATGAGAGAAAAGTATACAAGTGGTGGCTATGGATATGGTCATGCTAAAAAAGATCTTCTATGTTTGATAATGGATAATTTTGAAAACGAAAGAAAAGTTTATTTTGAATATATGCAAAATAAAGATTATCTAAAATCTATTCTTGAAACTGGAGAAAATAAAGCAAGAGAGATTGCTACTAATGTTTTAGATAGGGTCAAAATAAAATTGGGATTTTAAATGTCTGAAAAAAATGATTTAATATTATTAAGTACTGAAAGAGCAAATAGTTGGTTAAATATTATTGATAACTACGATGATATAATTAAAATCAAAGAATTATTAGATAGTAAAGACAAAACAAATCTAATTGAATCTTTCCATAAAAATCTTGAATTTGGAACTGGAGGGATGAGGGGTGAGATAGGAATTGGATCAAATAAAATAAATAAATATACTATTGGACTTGCTACACAAGGCCTAGCGAACTACTTAAAAAAAAAAATTAAAGGAAATATAAAAGTTTGTATTGCATATGACACAAGATTATTTAGTAAAGAGTTTGCATATGAGGTAGCTACAATCTTTTCATCAAATAATATTAAACCTTTTCTTTTTTCCGATATTAGACCAACTCCCTTAGTCTCTTATGCAGTAAGAAAACTTAATTGTCAATGCGGCATAATGATAACAGCATCTCATAACCCAAAAGAGTATAATGGTTACAAAGTATATTGGAGTGATGGTGGACAGATTGTCAATCCACATGATATAAATATCATAAATGAGGTAAATAAATTAGATGATATCTCTGATATTAAAAGAAAGGATAAAAGTTTAATTAAGTTAATCGATGAAACAATTGACAAATCATACATACATGAGGTATCAAAATTATCTCTATTCTCTAATGAAAATTCTAAATTAAAAATTCTATATACACCCATTCACGGAACTGGTATAAAAATGGTTCCAAAGGCTATAAAAAGCTTTGGTTTCAATAATGTTTCTATAATAAAATCTCAAGAAAATCCTGATCCTAATTTTTCTACAGTAAAATCACCAAATCCAGAAGAATATTATGCTCTAGAAGAAGGCATTAAAGAATTAAAGAGAAAAAATTCAAATATTTTATTAGCTACAGATCCCGACACTGACAGAGTTGGTGTAGTGGAATTAGACAATAACGGTAATGAAATTATTTTAAATGGAAATCATCTCGCATCACTAATTGTACATTATGTTATAACTCAAAAAATTAAAGATAAATCACTTCAAAGAAATTCATATGTTGCAAAAACTATTGTGACAACTCCGCTTATTGATAGAATTTGTAAAAAATATTCGGTGTCATGTTATTCAACTCTCACAGGTTTTAAGAATATTGCCAAGCTAATTGAAGATAAAAAAAATGAACAATTTATAGCTGGAGGTGAAGAGAGTTACGGATATTTAGTTGGAGATTTTGTTAGAGATAAAGATGCTGTGATTTCAAGTTCAATGATATGCGAGATAAGTAATTTTGCTCATACAAAAGGTATGAATTTAAGCACTTATTTAGAAAAAATATATGACACATTTGGATATTTTAAAGAAGAACTGATTTCGATTACTTATAGAGGTGTTGAAGGAAAAAAGAAAATAGATAATATAATGAATGATTATATTTTAAATCCGCCAAAAAATATATTTAGTAAAAAAATTAAATCCTTTATAAATTATAATGAATCAAATAATAGTAATATTATTAAGTCTAAATCTAATGTATTACAATTCATAACTAAAGAAAACTATATTTTAACACTTAGACCTTCTGGAACGGAACCAAAAATTAAATTTTATTTTAGTGTTAATTGCAGAAATGAATCTAATAATGTTAAAAATATTAATTATCTCCTAGATAATGAAATTGATAAAATAAAGAAAAAATATGAGTGATTTAACCAATAAAAAATCATGGAATAAACTTATTAATCATCATAAATTAATAAAAAATAATTCTATATATAGTTTATTTAAAAGAGATCCCGAGAGGTTTAAAAACTTTTCGATAGAGGATGAAAATCTATTATTTGATTTCTCAAAAAATAACATAGATGAAGACACATTACAATTATTTGAAAATTTGTTAGATGAATTAAAAATTAAAGATGAGATAAAGTTTCTTTTCGATGGAAAGAAAATTAATAATTCTGAAAAAAGGCAAGTCTTACATCCCCTACTAAGAGGGAGTTTTACAAAAAAAACAAAAAATTTATATGAGAAAGAAGTTGTAAAATCATTGTTTAAAATGAAGAAAATATCTGACGGTTTTTTCAATGAAAGAAAACTTGGATACTCAGGAGAAAAAATTAAAAATATTGTTAATATCGGTATAGGTGGATCAGACCTTGGACCAAAACTTATTTGTAATGCTTTAGATAATTATTCAAATCAAAATTTAGATGTTTTCTTTATATCTAATATTGATCCAACAAATCTATCAAAGGTTTTATCTAAAATAAATCCACAAAATACAATATTTATTATCTCCTCTAAATCATTTGGAACAATAGAAACATTAAAAAATGCAGAAGCATGTAAAAAGTGGTTTATAAAAAATAGTTCCTCTACGATATATTATAAAGAACATTTTTTTGCTGTTACATCAGATTTTGATAAAGCAAGAAAATTTGGAATTGAAAGTGATAATATTTTAAAGGTTTGGGATTGGGTTGGTGGAAGATATTCTTTGTGGTCATCAGTGGGACTACCAATATCAATAAAAATTGGATATAAAAACTTTGAAAAACTTTTAGATGGAGCAAAATATATAGACAATCATTTTATTAAAAAGCCCTTCAGAAAAAATATTCCAATGATTATGGGATGTATTGGTATTTGGTATAATAATTTTTTTAATAGCGATACGCATGCTATTCTCCCCTACGACGAATATCTTAAAAATCTTCCTCAGTACCTTCAGCAAGCTGATATGGAAAGTAATGGTAAACATATCACAAAAGATGGAAAGGAAATAAATTACCAAACTGGACAAATAATTTGGGGAGATAGAGGAACTAATGGTCAACATGCTTTTTATCAACTCATTCATCAAGGTACAAAAATTATACCTTGTGATTTTATAGGGTTTTCTAAATCACTTAATAAATACGATAACCTACATGAAATTCTTATATCAAATCTTATTGGGCAGACTATGGCTTTAATGAAAGGTAAAAAAACAAATAATGGTAAGGAAGTTTCTGATTTTGTTCTATCAAAATCAAAAAACTTTAAGGGTAATAAACCTTCAAATACTTTACTTTTTGATGTTTTAACACCTAGGAACCTAGGAAAGTTAATTGCAATATATGAACATAAAATATTTGTACAGGGATGTATTTGGGGAATTAACAGTTTTGATCAGTGGGGAGTAGAGTTGGGTAAGGAATTAGCAAATGATGTTTTAGATATCTTATCTGGAAATAAAAGTGATAAAAAATTAGACTCTTCAAGTACTGGACAATTAAAATTTATAAAAAAAATTAATACATAAAGACGCCTGCAATATTAGCAGTTAATAAGGTAGCTAAAGTTGCTGCAACCAAGGCCTTTAATCCTAGTTTTGATATATCTTCCTGCCTACCTGGAGCCATTGAACCTATACCTCCAATCTGAATTGCAATTGAACTAAAATTTGCAAAACCGCATAGTGCATAGGTCGATATTAAAATTGACTTTTCCGACAACAAATTATTATCAATCATTTCACTTAAACTCACATATGCTATAAATTCATTTAAAGCAAATTTCTGACCTAATAAGCTGCCAACAAGAATAGACTCACTCCAATTTATTCCTATCATAAAGGCAAAAATTCTAAAAATTTGACCAAGGATATACTCAAGAGATAACTTATTAAATTGGCCATCAGATGATAATTGAATTAGATTATTTATGTTTAGAATATCACCTAAATATGATAGAAAGTAATTAATCATATAAACAAAAGCTAAGAAGGCAAGTAACATTGCTGCAATATTTAGTGCAAGTTTTAATCCATCAGAAGCTCCTTTTGCTAATGCATGAATTGCATTTGATCCTATATCCTCTGATGAAATATTAAGATTCTTATTTACTTGATTTCTAATCTCTGGTATAAAAATTTTAGAGATTACTATTCCTGCAGGTGCATTCATTATAGAAGCAGTTAATAGAATAGTTGCAAATTTAACGGAGTCTACATTATCTACTCCGCCTAAAAGAGCTACATAAGCTGCAAATACACCTCCAGCAATTGTTGCCATACCTCCTGTCATAAGACACATTAATTCTGATTTTGTCATTTTTTGAATATATGGCCTAACCAAAAGGGGTGCTTCTGTTTGTCCTAAAAATATATTTCCTGCAGCAGAAAGTGATTCAGCACCTGATAACTTCATAGTTTTAGACATAACCCAAGCAATAGATTTAACAATATATTGTAAGAAACCAATATAGTATAAAAAAGAGCTTAAGGATGAAAATAATATGACTACAGGTAGGGCAGAAAATGCAAAGCCATTGAAAGAAGCATCCGGAAATAAAAATAATGTTCCACTCTTTGAAAACCCGATTAAAATAACAAAAAATTCACTAATTGATTTAAAAAAAAATTCTACATAAGAAACATTGGATACTAGAATTGCAAAAGATATTTGAAGAAAAATACCTGATGCTATCAATTTCCAATTGATTTTATTTCTGTTTTCTGAAAATAAATATGCTATTGATAAAATAAATATTATACAAATAAAAAATCTAATAATATCCATTAATTTCTTTTATTAATTTCATCTCTAATTCTTGCTGCAAATTCATAATTCTCCTCTGAAATTGAAGTATTTAATTCATTTTTTAATTGTTTGTCTGTCATATCTTTAAGCGTTTTAACAGAGTCATTTTTATTAACTACTCCTTTATCTACATTTACCTCATCAAATAATATACCTGCATCATTTAGTACTTTTTCTTCTGCAAATATTTCTGAATTAAAACGTATACCAATAGCAATTGCATCTGAAGGTCGTGAGTCAATGCTTATACTTTTTCCGTTATAATCAATTTCAATTTTAGCAAAAAAAACACCGTCTTTAATGTCTGTTATAATGATTTTTTTAACTGAATATTTTAATTTTTTAGATAAAGACTTAAAAAGGTCATGTGTCATTGGTCGATTTGGAATTATTTTTTCTATTTCCATTGCAATAGATTGAGCTTCAAACATGCCTATGATTATAGGAAGTCTTCTTTCTCCTTTTTCCTCTTTTAACACTAAAGCAAAAGATCCAGTCTGAGTGTCAACACTCGATGAAAGCCCAAGAATTTCTAATTTAATTTTAGTCATTTTTCAAATATTTTATAAAATTAGGAATTATTTCAAATGCATCTCCAATTATACCATAATCAGCGTGTTTAAAAAAAGGAGCTTCAGGGTCAATATTAATAACTAATATCTTTTTTGATGAATTAACACCAGCTATATGTTGTATTGCTCCAGATATTCCAATCGCAATATAAATATCAGGTGAAATTTTAATACCTGTTTGACCTACGTGTTCGGAATGCGGTCTCCATCCAAGGTCAGATACTGGTTTGCTACATGCTGTCGCAGCATTAAGTAACTTTGCTAACTTTTCTACCATTTCCCAATTCTCTGATGACTTTAAACCTCTTCCAGCAGATACCACAACTTTAGCTTCAGATAAAGGTTTATCATTACTCATTTTTATTTTTTCTAAAACTTTAACCTTTATAAGATTAATGTTTTCAGACTTTAAATAAATAAATTCTTGATCTCTGTTCCCCTTAGGAATTGGATCGATAGTATATTTTTTTATAATAAAAATACAGCCATCTCTAGAAACTTCTATATCAGAAATCACATTGTTATTAAAGATAGATGCCTTACAATTAAAANTATTTATTTTAACAGATAAATCAATNATATTAGATACTACCGGNATATTAAAAATTTTAGAAATTTTAGCAGAAACCTTTTTTAATCTTAAAGAGTCTGGCAATAAAAAAAAATTATTTTTATAATTTAAAAGTTGATTACTATAAGAATACACATTATCAATATCATCAATTATTATAAAAACATCAACAGGTAAATCTTTTAAGATTTTTTCATCTTTTATATCCGAAATTACTATAACCTTTTGAGATATTTTATTCGCTAAATAGACACATTCTAATGACGAATCTTTTATTTTCTTATTATTAGCTTCAATTATAATAAACCCATTCATATCACATTTTTAATAGATTCAATTCCTCTATCAACTTTGGTAAATCATCTTTATCAAAATACTTCATTTTTGACCTTTTTTCAGGTATTCTAAAGTATTTATAGTTAATATCACTATCTAAGCTTTCAATTTCAATTACAGTTATTTCTTTAGTTCTCGCTTTCATTATCCCTCTCATACTAGGTATTTTCCATTCTGCTATGGGTTCTTGACAACCCAAAACCACAGGTGTATTTATTTGAATCTTTTCAATCGATTCATCTTTTTCTAAATGAATTTGAACTAATCTATCATTAATGATCGATAAAGAAGAAACTGGAGAAAAAGAACTATACCCTAAATGAGATGCAACCAGATGATGAACAATACCAGAGTTAAAATCAATTGACTCTTTACCCATTAGAATTAAGTCATATTCTTTTTCCTTTATAAAATTTGAAATTAAAAAAGATACCTGATTTGAGTCATTTGGATTAATATTTATTCTATAAGCATTATCAGCCCCAAGTGCAAGAGATCTCCTTAAAAGGGAATCATTTTCAGGTACTCCAACATTAAGAACACTTATATTTATTGAAGGATCTTCTTCCTTTAACTCAACAGCTCTTGATAAGGCATAATCCTCGTAAGGTCCTATTATAAATTGTAGATCCTCTTTATCTAGCTCATTATTTTCATTGAAAGAAATCTTTGATGTTGTATCTGGAACACAAGAAATACAAACTAATATATTCATATTAAAAAGGATCGTTTTTTTGAGAATCAAAATTATTATTTGCCTTACTTTGATACTTTTTAGTAGTCATCCCATCATTTGAAGACAGATCCGCAAACTTAGCATACCTCTCAATAAATTTTAATTTAACTTTTCCTGTTGGTCCATTCCTGTTTTTTCTTAAAAGGACCTCAGCTACACCTGCAGTAAGATTACCGTCCTCATCCTCAGTAATATCATACCTATCAGCTCTGTATATAAATAAAACCATATCAGCATCTTGTTCTATTGAACCTGACTCTCTAAGATCAGATAAAACCGGTCTCTTATCTCCTCCTCTTGTCTCAACAGCCCTACTCAGTTGTGATAATGCAAGAACAGGCACATTCAACTCTTTGGCAATTGCCTTTAATGACCTTGAAATTGAAGCAATCTCTTGTTCTCTATTTCCAGATGATTTACCATATTCTCCTGACATCAACTGAAGATAATCAACAATTATACATTGAATATTATGTTGCGATTTTAATCTCCTTGACTTTGCTCTTAACTCTAATATAGTTAGAGCGGGTGTATCGTCTATAAAAATTTTAGCGTTGTTAAGTTGGTCAGTTTTATGAAGTAGTTGTTGCCATTCATAATCTTTTAAATTTCCTTTTTTAATCTTATCGCTATCAAGCTCAGCTTCCGATGAAATTAATCTATTTACTATCTGAAGAGAAGACATCTCAAGAGAAAATAAAGCAATAGGCATTTCATGATCTATAGATGCATTCCTCATCATTGAAAGAACGAAGGCTGTCTTTCCCATAGATGGTCTACCTGCAATAATGACTAAATCTGAGGGCTGCCATCCCGAAGTTATATTATCTAGATCAATGAATCCAGATGGCACTCCTGTTATTCCATCTTTTCTTGTTTTTTTTGCCTGCAGCTCATCTATGGCCTCTTTCATAAGTCCTTTAACTTGTGAATAGTTTTTTCTGATGTGCGACTCAGATATATCAAACAGAGATTGCTCCGTGTTATCTAATAGATCAAATACATCTGTTGTATCTTCATAAGCATCTTTCTGTACTTCTCCAGACACTTCAATTAATTGTCTTTTAATGGATTGTTCTAATATAATCCTAGCATGATACTCAATATTAGATGCAGAATTAACTCTTGTTGTTAACTGGGTAACATAATATGATCCTCCAACATATTCAAGCTTTCCATTTTTCTTAAGTTGAGAAGTTACCGTTAATAAATCTACAGGTTCAGACTCATTGAAGAGATCAATAATAGATTTGTATATCTCTTTGTTTGCATCTTTATAAAAATTTTCAGGCTTTAAAATATCAATTACATCAGTAAGAGCATCCTTTTCAAGCATTAGAGCACCTAAAACAGACTCCTCAAGATCTAAAGCCTGAGGTGGTAACTTACCTAAATCTAAATTTTTATTGATAGCATTTTTTGAACCTCTTATATTTTTGATAAATCCTTTACTCTCTTTCAATTTTATATTTTTGACAAACCTATATAAATTTTAGTGTTATGTTAATTTATAATTTCTCTAATTTTCCATATGTTATCAACATACCTAAAGTAATTTATAATATGTTTGATACAGGATGATTTATATATATTTTTGATCTATGCGATCTAATAAAAAAATTCATATTATTTCTATTGGAGGTAGTGTAATGCATGACCTAGCCATAAATCTAAAAAAAAATGGCAACTATATAACTGGCAGTGATGATAAAATATATGAGCCATCAAAATCTAATCTTTTAAAAAACAATTTATACCCTTCTAAGATGGGTTATTATAAAGATAATATTACTAAAGATCTTGATTTTGTTATAACAGGAATGCATACCAAGATAGATAATGTTGAACTTAATTCAGCTAAAGAAAAAGATATTCCTATATTATCTTATCCTGAGTTTATAAGAAATTTTTCAGATAACAAACATAGAATTATAATATCAGGAAGTCATGGGAAGACAACAATAACATCTATGATTATGCATGTCCTCAAAGAAAATAATATCAAGTTTGATTTTGTCATAGGAGGAAGAGCAAAAGGTTTTAAAAGTAATATAAAATTATCCGATAGCCCTATAATTATAATTGAAGGTGACGAGTATTTAACTAGTCCTCTTGATGGCCAACCTAAATTTTTAAAATATGATCATCATATAGTATTATTAAATGGAATAGAATGGGATCATTGCAATGTATTTAAAAACAAAAAAATCTATAAAAAACAATTTCTTGATTTACTTAATAAAACACCAAAAGGTGGTGAAATAATTTATTATGAAAAAGATAAAAATAACAAGAATCTAATTGAAAATTATGAAAATGAAGACGTGACTATAAGACCTTATTCACATGAAAAAACAATTACAAAGGGAAAGAAAAGCTATATTCTAAATGAATTCAATAAGCCTATTAAAATTAATATTTTTGGTAAACATAATTTACAAAATATTGCTGGTGCTAAAGTTGTATGTGAGCAGCTTGGGATAAAAGAGAAAAATTTTTACAATGCTATAAGGACATATAAACTACCTGAAAATAGACTGAATATAATCTATAATAAAAAAATAAAAGTATTTAGAGATTTCGCCCACTCTCCTAGTAAATTATCTTCTACAATTGAAGCTGTAAAAAGTTTTTATAATAAAAAATTATTAGTGGTATATGAATTACATAGCTCAAGTAGCTTTAATAGAACATTTTTAAAAACATATAAAGACAGNACTATTAACTCTGATGAATCAATGATTTACTTATCTGATAAATTAGTCAAAGAAAAAAAATATAAAAAACCATCAAAAAGTGATATGTNTAAATATTTTAATTCANAAAAATTAATATATGTAAATGAGTTAAAAAAACTAATAAGTCTTATATCAAGAAAAAAATATGATAATTACCATAAGTTGTTTATGTCATCGGGAAACTTTGATGGGATTAATTTAAAGGAAATTTATAAATGATAGTAAATAAACCAGTTGTTGTTTTTGATATTGAAACAACAGGACTAGACATAACAAAAGATCAGATAATTGATATAAGCTTAATAAAAATTGGCATTGACTGTAGTGAGGAAGTTAAAAATATTAGAGTTAAACCAAGCATAAATATTTCAAGAGAAAGTACAGAAATTCATGGAATAACAGATGAAGATTTAAAAAAATGTAAACCATTTAAATTTTATGCTAAGGATATTTTTAACTTCATAAAAGGTTGTGATCTTGGAGGATTTAATGTCTTAAAATTTGATCTCCCTATATTAATAGAAGAATTTATGAGATGTGATATTGATTTAAATTTAGAAGGTATAAAAATTATAGATGCATTGAGGTTATACCACCTTATGGAAAAAAGAAACTTAAGTTCAGCATATAAATTTTATTGTAATAAAAAACTTAAAAATGCTCATGACGCTTACTCAGACACAAAGGCTACAGTCGAAATTATAAAGAGACAAGTACACTTTTATGAGAATAAAGAAGTTATAGATAACAAAGGAAATATCTTAGGAATAATTTCCAATAATATTGAATCGATAGGCTCCATTATTAATAATAATATAGTTGACATATCTGGAAGAATTATAAAAAACTCAAATGGAGAAGAAGTTTTTAACTTTGGAAAATATAAGAACAAAAAAGTTGAAGATGTATTTAAAAGTAATCCTCAATATTACCATTGGATAATAAATAATGATTTTCCACTTCATACAAAAAAGAAAATATCAGAGATAAGACTAAGGAGTACTAATGGAAAGTAACTTTAATATCTCTTGAAGATTGATCTCTCAACGAGAGAGTTATATTTACAAATCTTCTATCTATAAAAGATTTTGATAATTCAGGCCATTCTATAAAACAATAATGAGCTGAGTTTATATATTCATTAAATCCAATCTCAAAAAGTTCATTCCTAGATTTAACTCTATATAAGTCAAAATGAAAAAAATGTTCATTATTATGATTAGTGTATTCATTTATAATATTAAAAGTGGGGCTTGAAACATTACTATTTACCATCAATTTTTTAAGAAAATACTTTATAAGTGTAGTTTTTCCAGAGCCAATTTCTCCATTCAATAAAAATAATTTGATTGAATTATTTTTTTTAATTATTTCATCAAATACAATACTATAATCTGATACTTTCATATTATTGAATACCATCACAAAAATTTAGGACTGAGTTCAACAAAAGGTATTATCATTTCTTCCATGGAAATACCTCCATGTTGAAATGAATTCATGAAATTTTTAGAATAATAATTAAAATTTTTAGGATAAAGAAAATATTGGTTTTGTACAGAAAAGATATATTTGTTAAAAATACTGTGTTTAGGTAAACCAATTTTTTCTCCATTTTTAACAATAAAAATATTGTCATTTTCAACATTTAAATTCTTTCCGTATTTAAATCTCATATTCGTATTAGTCTCTTTATTAGCTCTTATTTTAACTGGCTGGTTAACTCGAATTGTTCCATGATCAGTAGTGATAAATACTTTCACATCCTGTTTTGATAGATAATTGATTAAATCACTTAATGAGGAGTTTTTAAACCATGACCTACTAAACGATCTAAATGATTTTTCGTCATATGCTAAATTTTTAAAAAGCTTATTTTCAGAGCTTGAGTGTGAAAGCATATCTATAAAATTAAAAACTATTGAGTTTAAATCATATCTCAACAGATCGGATTTTTTTTTTGAAAAATTTAAACCATCAGAGTGAGAAATTATTTTATGATATGAATGTTTAATATTTAGATTATTCCTCTTAAGGTTTTGATCTAAAAATTCGTACTCTCTATTATTTAAGCCCTTTGATTTATCTCCCCATAATTCAGGATAATTATTACTCATTTCTAAAGGATTTAATCCTGAAAAGAGAGCATTTCTTGAATACTCAGTAGTTGTGGGAAGAATTGAGAGATAGGGCTTATCCTGGTTAATATGAAATATTTTTGATATATCTGACTCTATAATTTTCCATTGATCATATCTCAAATTATCGATCACTATTAAAAAAACTGGCTTATCACCAATTTGTTTAAAAATTTTATTTTTTAAAATGTCGTTTGACATTAAAGGAGAATTTACTGAATTATTAATCCAATTTTGATAATTATGAATTACGAATTCCGAAAATTTATTATTCAATTCTTTCTTCTGAGAAGTTAAGAATTCATCAAAATCATTATTTGAAGTTAAATCTAAATTTATTTCCCATTTTACTAATTCAGTATATAAACTAATCCAATCATGATGGTCTTTACAATCTATAATCTTATTATCAAGATCTCTAAAAAAACGTAAATAATCAGATTTTATTTTATTACTGACTAGATCCATATTTTGTAAGACTTTTTTTATTGATATCAGTAACTGATTGGGATTTAAAGGTTTAATCAGGTAGTCACTTATCATAGACCCTATTGCCTCATCCATAATGTCTTCCTCCTCATTTTTAGTTATCATTATTATAGGTACAAAAGGCTTCTTATCTTTTATATCTTTAATTAATGACAACCCCGATTTACCAGGCATATTCTCATCTAAGAGGATTAAATCAAAATCATTATTTTGATCTATATATTCTAAAATGGAATATGGGTTATTAAATGTCTCAATTTCAAAATTCTTTTCTTGTAACGTAAGAACATATGGCTTTAATAAATCAATTTCGTCATCAACCCATAAAATCTTATATCTTTGCATTCTTAAATATTTATACCAAATATAAAATAGAATGTAATGAATAGTATTGATTTTAAAATCAAAAATCTTGCTAAGATATTTGANGGANANGTTGTCGGNGATGAAAATTTATTAGTNAAAGGTATTTCNTCTATTGAGAATGCAACCAAAGNNGATTTAACATTTCTAAGTAATAAAAAATATTCAAGGTATTTAGNTAAGACTAAAGCNTCATCAATAGTTATTGATAAATCTATAAAATTACCTGAAAATTCAAAAAAAACATTTTTAGTTGTAGAAGACTCATATATGACTTTCACACTNATATTAACAGAGGTAAATAAAAAGTTANCAAAAAATAAANTAGGNATAGAGGAACCTAATTTTATAAATAAAAANTCTAAAATAGGTCAAAAAACATACATAGGAGCTTTTTCTTATATTGGAGAAGGNGTTGAAATTGGAGATTCATCTAAAATTTATCCTTATTCTTACATAGGTGACAACGTAAAAATTGGAAATAATTCAATAATTTATCCAGGAGTCAAAATATACGAAAAATCAGAAATAGGTAATAATTGCGCTATTCATGCAAATTCAGTAATTGGTAGTGATGGATTTGGTTTTGCACCAAACTCAAAGAATGAATATACTATGATACCTCAGGTTGGAAATGTTTTGATTGAAGACAATGTTAGTATAGGTTCAAACACTGTAATTGATAGAGCAACANTAGACTCTACTATAATTAAAAAAGGANCTAAGCTCGATAATTTAATTCAAATTGCACATAACGTTAAAATTGGAGAAAATACAGTTATTGCAGCACAATCAGGAATAGCAGGCTCNTCAATTATAGGTAAAAANAGTATGNTAGGTGGTCAGGTTGGTATTATAGGTCATCTTAAATTAGGAGATAACATTCAAATTGGTGCTAAATCTGGTATAATTAAAAGTTTTGAATCCAATAAGTCTTTATACGGTAATCCTGCAATGGAAAAGGGTGAATTTTTAAAATCTTATGTTATCTTTAAAAAATTACCCGAAATACAAGAAAAAATAAAAAAAATTGAGAGTATTTTAAATAATTGATTAGATGAGAAACTTTCAAAGAACTATATTAAAGGAAGGAAAATTAAGTGGTGTAGGATTACACACAGGTAAAATTGCTAATGTTAAATTTATACCTGCTATAATAAATCATGGTATAAAGTTTCAAAGAGTAGATATCAATGACTCACCCTTAATTGAAGCTAACGTAGATTATGTTACATCAGTAGAAAGAGGAACTACTATATCAAAAAATAATGTCAATATTTCAACAATCGAGCACCTACTTGCAGCCATTGTGGGTCTTCAAATAGACAATATATTAATTCAAATCGATTCTGAAGAAGTACCAATATTAGATGGAAGCTCTATAGAGTTTATTAAATGCCTTGAAAACTGTGATTTTAAAGATCAAGATGCTGCAAGAAATTATATTGAGATATCAGATAAACTTCTTTATAAGGATGAAAAAAATAATGTCGAAATTGCAGCATATCCTCATTCAAATTATAGAATAACTTGCATGGTTGATTATAATTCAGAAATACTTGGAAGTCAACACCACACATTAAATAAAATTTCTAGATTCAAAAAAGAGATATCAAAAGCAAGAACTTTTTGCTTTCTTCATGAAATCGAAGAATTACACTCTAAAGATCTTATTAAAGGTGGTGATCTAAATAATGCAATTGTGATAGTAGATAAAATATTAAATAAAAAAAAATTAGATAAAATATCAAAAATGATGGGAAGAGAAAGCGTGGAGGTGAAAGAAGAAGGAATTCTCAATAATACTAAACTTCAGTATAAAAATGAGCCTGCAAGACATAAACTACTTGATATAGTTGGAGATCTAGCTTTGGTTGGTAGACCAATAAAAGGACATATAATTGCAGCAAGACCGGGACATAAATCAAATGTAGAATTTGCAAAAATATTAAGAAAATCTATTCTAAAAGGTAATATTAATGCACCTAAATATGATTCTTTACAAAAACCAGTTTATGATATAAATGAAATTAAAAAAATAATAGACCATAGGTATCCTTTTATATTTGTAGATAAAATAACATATCTTGACGATAATGAGGTTGTAGGTATTAAAAATATCACAATAAATGAACCATTTTTCGAAGGACATTTTCCTGGGAATCCAATCATGCCAGGAGTACTCCAAGTAGAAGCTCTTGCTCAAGTTGGAGGTATATTAGTTATGAACTCCATTGATGATGCAGAAAATCATATTCCATACCTAGCTGGTATTGAAAAATTTAGATTTAGAAGAATGGTAAAACCCGGTGACACATTGATCATGAGATGTAAACTTGTATCACCTATAAAAAGAAGTATTGCAAAAATGAAAGTAGAGACGTTTGTAGGAAATAATTTAGTAGGAGAAGGTATGATGACTGCCACAATAGCAAAAAAAAATAATGAATAAAATTAATTTCATAAATCCTAATTCGGAAATTGGTAAAGATTCAATCGTAGAACCATTCAGTTATATAGATAAAAATGTTATTATAGGAAATAATTGCTGGATTGGTAATAATGTCACCATTTATTCTGGAGCTAGAATAGGAGATAATGTTAAAATTTTTCCTGGAGCTGTAATCAGCTCAGTACCTCAGGATTTAAAATTTGACGGTGAGGAAACATTAGTTGAAATTGGAGAGGGGACTACAGTTAGAGAGTGTGTAACGATAAGTCGAGGTACAAAAGATAAATTCAAAACAACTATTGGTAAAAATTGTTTACTCATGGCATATAGTCATATAGCCCATGACTGTATAATTGAAGATAATTGTATAATAGTAAATGGAGTTCAAATTGCTGGACATTCAATTATTGGCGAATTTGCAATTATAGGAGGAGGTACTCTAATTCATCAATTCACAAAAATAGGATGTCACTCTATGATATCTGGAGGTTCTATTATCAGAAAAGATGTTCCTCCATATTGTAAGGCAGGAAAAGAACCACTAGCGTATAAAGGTGTTAACTCTATAGGGCTCAAAAGAAGAAACTTCTCACAAGACCAAATAAATCAAATTCAAAATATGTATAGAATTTTATATTTGGAAGGTAAAAATATTTCACAAGCGTTAAAAAAAATCTCAGAGGAAATAACGAAAACTAATGAAAGAGAAACATTAGTTGAGTTTATCAAATTAAGTGAAAGAGGAGTTATTAAAGGTTTTCTAGATTAGAAATATGGAAATTAAGCTTGATAATGTTTCAAAAAAATTTGGATCTAATCACGTAATAAAAAACTTTACTGCATTATTTAAAAAAGAANAATATGCTATAACNGGAAATAATGGTTCGGGAAAAACTACACTTCTAAAACTAATTGCTAATTTATTAATACCCTCCGAAGGTAAAATTCATTACTTAGAAAACGGACTAATATTAGAGAAAGAATCTATTTCAAATAAAATTTTTTTTACAGCACCCTATCAAGAACTTATAGAAGAATTAACCATAAAAGAGTTTCTTTTATTTCACTATAAGTTTAGAAAATATATTGATAACCCTTTAAACATACTTTCAAATTTTCAAATTGAATCTTTTAAGAATACTATTATTAAAAATTTATCATCCGGTACAGAGCAAAAGTTAAAGTTNCTTATATCATTTAATACTNAATCAGATTTTATATTACTTGATGAGCCTACNACAAACNTAGATNATAATGGAAAACAAATTTATCNATATGCATACAAAAAGTATACGNATAAAAGAGGTGTTATAATAGCAACAAACACAGAAGATGANATANTTAATAAAGAATCAGAAATTATAAAATTATCTTAATTTATCAATTAAGATAATCGAATCAAGATCCCATATTAAGGGTAAAACATAATANACATATAGAGAAACAATAATTATTGATATAAGATTCATGAACAAACCTGTCCTTATCATATCTTTAATTTTTAAATAACCAGACCCAAATACAACAGCATTTGGAGGAGTTGCTACAGGCAACATAAATGCACATGAGGCAGCAATTGTTGCACTTATCATAATGATAAGGGGATTAAAACCTAGGGAAATACTAACTGAGGCTAGTATTGGTAATATCATAGAAACGGTTGCAAGATTAGATGTTATTTCAGTTAAAAAGTTTACTGCTAAGACAAGGAGAAATATTATTACAAGAATAGAAAAATCGTTTAGTAAATAAACTTTCTCTCCGAACCACAGAGCTAAACCACTTTCTTGCATGGCAGCAGCAACAGATAACCCACCACCAAAGAGTATAATTATACCCCAAGGAAGTTTTCCAGAATCTTCCCAAGCAATTAATTTTTCTTTATTATCTCTAGATTTAAATAAAAATAATAAAACAGCATAAAAGATAGCTATGATGGTGTCGTCAATATACGGTATGAAATTTCTAATCTTACTCTTGAAAATCAAAGAAATTATAAACAGAAAAAAAATCATTAAAACTATAAGTTCCTCATATTTTATTTTGCCTAATTGCTTTAACTTATCACGAATAATATTTTTGTTAATATTAGAAGATGATGACAAATCNTAAGAAAAGTTTGATAGGTAAACCCAACATATCATCAGTAGAGAAATTGATAATGGAAATGCCATAATAAACCACTCCTCCCAATCTATCTTATAACCAAAAAATTGCTCCACATTTGATTGNAATATTAAGTTNGGAGGTGTACCAAATAATGTGGCAAAACCACCAATTGAAGCTGAATAAGCAATTCCAAGCATCAAAACTTTCCCAAAATTACTNTTACTTAAATTTTTCTTAGAAGAAACCTGAGATGCAATTGCAATACCTATAGGAAGCATCATTATACTTGTTGANGTATTTGATAAAAACATAGAAAGTACTGCTGATGCNATCATGAAACCTAGAATCATTCTTTTTTTATTTGTTCCTACAAGAAAAATAATTAGNAGAGCTATTCTTTTATGTAGNTTCCATTTTTCCATAGCGATTGCAAGAAAAAATCCAGCCATATAAAAAAAGATTATTTTATTACCATATGCACTTGAGGTAGAAGATAAATCAAGTCCCCCAGTTAAAGGAAAAAGAACTAGAGGTAATAAGGATGTAACTGGAATAGGCACAGCCTCATTTATCCACCATATAGCAATCCATAAAACAGAACAAAATACAGCGAAGGATTCATTAGACATTCCTTCTAATGGTCCAACAAAGAAATAGAAAAATATAAAAGTTAGTGGTCCTAAAAGGATATTAAAACCTCTTAACATGTTTTAATTATTGCTTCACAAAATCAAATACCCAATTTCCATCTTTTAATCCTCCAGCAACTGTAAAGGANGTTCTTAAGGTTGTCTGNGTTACAGAAATACTAATTACCACATTATCGCTTCTGATCAATTTGCTTCTGTCACCATTTTGGAATTCCCAAGCTCCAGAATTAGGCCATACATCAGCATCAATTGAATTTGTTGTTGAATAGTTACCNCCAGACTTTGAAGAATTNGCAAAAGTTAANGTTATATTCTTAAAATCTGATACAACAGAGCCATCTCTTACGGCAGATGTTTCATCTTTAAGAATCCATGTACCATTCAAAAGATTGGCTTGNATATCAAGNGGATCATCAACTTGTAGATCAGGTTGATCCATGCTATTACAGGATAATAAAACTAANATNAATATATAATTAAAATNNTTTTTCATAAANAATGATTTTNAACAAATCTATATTATAAANATTNAAATNAAATAATAAATAAAAAAAAAGGTCATCATTTAGATGACCTTTTCNAGTAAGAANTNAGNTATNCTAGAAGTTNAACTTNAGTGAAAANTTAGTNGTTCTTCCCCANCCAGGAAATCCTTCAGCAATTCCAGTTCCGTTATCATCAATACCTCTAGACCAATATATGTTNTCAAGAAGATTATAACATTGTACTTGAAAGTATGCACCTATATTTCCAATATTAAACCTTGCACCAGCCCTTAAATCCATTACACCATAGTTATCCATTTGGTAAGGTTGAAAATTAGCAGAACCNGGATCATCTCTATCAGAAACATCATAATCTGAATAAAGCTTTGAATTGTACAAGTACTGACCACCTATATCAAAAACTTTACTAATTTGATATCTAGCCGTTAGACCAAGTTGATTTTGAGGNTGATTACCAACATATAAACCTTCAGAGTAAATATTAACGGTNGTAAGAGTTTGATCTCCATCGCTTCTTAACTCACCAACNACATCGTTTGACCATTTCCAATCTCCAAGTGATATTATTCCACCTAAATCAAAATTTGGATTAGGTTTAGTATTGAACTCAAGCTCTATACCTTTGTGNAGTGCATCTTGACCCCTNATAGCAGANCTAGTAGCAACACCATTTATNGTCACTCTNGGNGATAATAAACCTTTATCNATCCATTTTGTCATGTANCCATTTATTTTCATAGAAAAATATCTAGATCTNTATCCATAACCAGCTTCTATTGATCTNGCCTTNTCATTTTCTAAAGGATCAACAACNATATTTTGGTAGTTAGTGAAAACAAANTTAAANAAAGGNGCTCTNGAAAAAGTACCTCCATTTAAATAAAAGTTACTNGCATCACTAAAGTTGAAATTAAAACCAGCCTTTAAGTTNTGNCCTGTAATATTAACTTTTCTTGATTCNTGAGCAGTTCCTCCGTTCTCTGTTCCTATGTAGTTCATTCTGTCAACTCTTACATACTGAGTTCTTGAAACAGATCCAGCAAGGAATGCAGATACTTTATCATCACTATACTCTAGTTGACCATGAAGACCAGCATATCTGTGAATACCATCATTATCGTAGGCAATCCTCTGATTTTCAGGAGTTTTTACAAAAAACAATGAGGTTCTATTCTCATTAGGATATTTCAAATGATCTCTAATTCCACCATCTCCATAAGATGATAAGGCAGAGTTCCTACTGTAATCTACAGTATATTTATAGAGTTCAGTCCAATGTGTACCACCTAATAAATTTCTAACCTCTCTAAAATGTTCTCCTCTGTAAGTTCTTGCATCGACCCCAACAGTAAGAGATAAGTTATCATTGAATTCATGTTCTAAATTGGATAAAACGCCATACCATTTATGATTATTAACAGAATTTCTGAGAATAAGTGAAGAACCTTGGCTTGTTGCAAGGCCATATGAAGCAGATCCTCCCTGGTTAGCAACATTGTCAGAAACAACAGCACCCCAGTTTACTAGACCATCGTCTGTTCTATCCTGATTTCCATAAAAACGACCATAAGAACCTAAGGGTCCAGAACCACCACCTTTACCATATGAGGCATATAGAGATGTATTAAGAGAAGTATTTTCATCAATATTATAATAATGATTTAATACAATATGTGGCTTATGATAATAGTTATTTCTTCCATTAAGTTCCTCTCCGTTTAAGTATCCCCAGTCTCTATTATATTTATGACCATACTGATCAACTTCGGACTCAGTTAAATATTGATCTCTTTGACCATGCTTTTGAGGAGCCCCTACAGCTGTAAGAACTAAGGAATTATCTTTATTAAACTCTTTAGCAATAGAAAGAAAATATGTATTTGCATGAACATAAGATCCATCGACATAACCTTTACCATCAGTTCTTGAATATAAAAATGACACAGCCCAGTCTCTTTTGGTTCTGCCAGTATTATATGAAAAAGTCTCTTTGAATTGACCGTAATCTGAAACTTGTTGCATAAATGTACCACCCTTCTTAGACTCAATTGAGTTAGTAACAATATTAATAGTACCTCCTATTGAACCTATCGCAAGCTTTGATACACCAAGACCTCTAACAACTTGCATCTGTGAAGTCACATCACCAAGACCATTCCAGTTAGACCAGAATACTCTACCATTTTCCATATCATTGACAGGTACACCATTTATCATAACAGTAATATTTTCCTGAGCAAATCCTCTGATATATACTCTTGAGTCACCTACTCCACCTCCTTCTTTTGATGTGTAAACACCTGGTGTCATCTTTAAAAGCTCACCAACTTCTTGAGTTCCTGCATACTCTTCTACATACTGCTTTGAAACATTAGTGTAAGTCGATGGGGTTTTCCTATCAATACTAACATCAGCTGTAACTCTTATTTCATCAAGTGTAAGATTAGTAGAAGTCATTTTAACATTTCCTAGGTCACCACTATTTGCTATCTCAACATCTTCATAACCAATATATGATATCAGTACAACATCTGATGATGAAGCATTAGAAGATAATGAAAAAGATCCGTCAAGACCTGTAAATGTACCGTCTGTAGATCCTTTGATAGACACATTTGCACCAATTAAAGGCTCATTTGTTGTACCGTCGACAACAACACCTGTTACTAATGACTGCGAAAATGATGTGAATGAAAAAAGGAAAGCTACAAAAAATTGAATTAAAATTTTGTAATTGTTTTTCATAAATTATGTAAAGTTTAACTAATTAAGCTACAATTTAATTAATAAATATTATTAAATCATTAAGCTTGTAATATCTAAAATTTATTATGTCCAATAAATTTTTTACATTACAAATTTAATAAAATATATGTAAATTTGTTTATGTCTAATAAGCTATTTAAAAACGACAAAAATTACATCTTAAAATCAGTACAAAATGAAACTAAAGAAGAGTTATTATTATATCTTCTTGAGATTTCTATTAAAAAATATGAATACCGATCAAATCCTCTTGGATTAGTCGATACCTCATTCAAAAAATTAAAAAAATACAATATTGATGTTATTTCTAAATTAAACTTTTTTTATAAAAAATTATCAACCATTTACAGGTACAACTACGGAGAAGTCCAACTTAGCTTTCTCTGGGACGGCTCATCACACAAAGAGTTTTACAAAAGAAGATGGATAAACTTTTTCAAAGAAGAAATTTTAAATATGACTGAAAAGAAAGTGTTTTTGAAGACCTTACTTTCACTTACTATATTGAGAGATAATGATTTAAATCAACTTCAGTATAACTTATCAGCATTTATTAGAAAAAAATTTAAAATTCAGGTTTTTAAGAAAAAGGGAGTAGTATTACATTCTCAATGAAGTTTNTAATACCNATTTTAANNNCTATTTTATATTCAAATGTAATTTNTTCNCAAGAAAAANACATAGAAATAATTCAAGACTTAATTTTANAACAAGAACACACAATAGCTGATTCTTTACTNAAAGAAAAAATATTAAATAATANGACTGTTTCATCAGAATTAACTTTTCTATTTGGAAAAAACTCTTATTTTCTNGAGAAATATGAACAATCTATNAATTGGCTAAATAAATACCTTGAACTAAGAGGNGAATCTGGAAANTTTTCAGATGAATCAATAAAATTTNTGGAATTATCAAACTCAAAAAATTTGATTGAAAGTAANAAGAACATAGAAAATGTTTATGTAGAGCTTTTTTCTTATAATTATATTGAATGTCAAAATGATAGGAAAGTATGTCCAATATGTAAAGGAAGTTCTGTAATAATTATNGAAACTGATGTATCTAAAATTTATAAAACTTGTCCTTTTAGTGANAACAAAGGNTTTCTTACTTGTGATGANTATAATCTATTTCTAAGAGGTAAACTNAGGCCNAAAATATCAAATTAATCCTTTCATNATTATTCCNCATAGCCANGCTGCATATGTTCCGACTGCATANCCAAAAACNGCAAGAAGNACACCTACTGCTGCAAGAGATGGNTGAAAAGCTGACGCAACTACAGGAGCAGAAGCAGCACCACCTACATTTGCTTGACTCCCAACNGCTACATAGAAGAAAGGNGCCTTTATTAATTTTGCNGTAATTANNAGTANNANAANATGAAATCCAAGCCANATAAAACCAATTAAAAATAAACCNGGATCAGTAAAAACTGCTTTAAGATCCATCTTTAATCCNATTGTAAGTACTAGAATATATATAAATAAGCTTCCAATCTTAGAAGCTCCNGAACCTTCTAATTTCCTAATTTTTGTGAAGGAAAGTATAACACCTAAAGTAGTAGANATAATTACCAACCANAAAAAACTTGANGTTAAACTTANTGAACTAAGACNTGGATANTTTNNNCNAATNNAANNTGANAGTTTCTCCCCNATCNAATGNGAAANTCCNGTGANACCAAANCCNATNGAAAANATANATATCAAATCCTTTATCTCAGGTATTTTNGAGATNCTNAGGTTATAACTTTCNATTCTNTTCTTAATAACTTCNATNGCAGAACTATCAGCTNTAAGNATTTTNTNATCAATNAATTTATTTTTATTAANNCCAATAAGTAAAATAGCTAACCAAAGATTAGCACAAATTATATCAACAGCTACCATCTTTGAAAATATNNCTGAATCNACATTAAAAACCTCCATCATTGCTGCCTGGTTNGCTCCACCACCAATCCANCTTCCAGCTATNGTTGNCATACCNTCTGCCAATGATGNTAAATCAATTTNGANAATTGATGGAAATAAATATTTNACCNCNAATATAGAAATNGGGCCACCCAATAATATNCCTANTGTACCAGCAAAAAACATAATTAATGCCTTAGANCCNAGCTTTGATATTTCTCTNAGATCAACACTTAGGGTCAATAGGACCAANGAACATGGAAGTAAATACCTTGAAGCNACATAATAAAGNTTAGAATTATCTGAATCAATTATTCCTGATGAGTTAAGTANTGATGGAAGAAAATAACATACTAAAAGAACTGGNAAAAAAGTATAAAACCTTTTCCATNANTTATTATTAAGACTNGAAGTATAAAATACAAANCCAAGAATTATCAATAAAATTCCAAAAATAACTGCATCGTTAGTTATCATATTTTCAAATCATGTTTTTAATAACTATTTTTACAAAGANCTAATATAATTATATAAAATCAATATTAATTTATTTCCATTCNTNANGAGAATGGATTTTTTTATTATGAAACTNAATAAACACAGCAAGACNATAACACAAGATGATTCANTNCCNGCAGCTCAGGCAATGCTTTANGGAATAGGTCTNAATGATGANGATTTNAAAAAACCNCAAATTGGTATNGCNAGNACAGGNTTTGAGGGTAATCCNTGTAANATNCATNTAAACGGTTTTGCTGAAAATATTAAAAAAAGCATNNANANAGANAANATGCTTGGNATGGTATTTAATACAATTGGAGTNAGTGANGGNATNACNAANGGAACNACTGGNATGACATACTCTNTNATTTCAAGAGAAATNATTGCAGACTCAATTGAAACAATTGTNAANGCNCAATTNTATGANGGAATTGTTGCNNTNGTNGGNTGCGATAANAANATGCCNGGNGCNATGATGGCTATNGGAAGAATAAATAGNCCATCNATNCTTGTNTATGGNGGAACTATCAAGTCAGGTANNTATANNGGGAAAANNTTAAATATTGTTTCNGCATTCGAAGCNTACGGAGAAAAAATTGCNGGAAAAATTAANGAAAAAGATTATAAGGGNATNATNAAAAANAGTATNCCTGGNCCAGGTGCATGNGGNGGTATGTATACTGCNAATACAATGTCNTCAGCTATNGAGGCACTGGGNATGAGTCTTCCCTACAGCTCNTCAAACCCNGCTGAAAGCAANGATAANNTTCAAGAGACNNANGANGTNGGAAAAGCNATGAAGGTNNTATTAAAAGAAGATATNAAACCGTCTGATATAATGACNAAAAAATCTTTTGAAAATGCNNTATCNGTTACTATGGCATTAGGAGGTTCAACAAATGCNGTNCTNCATTTAATTGCGATGGCTAANTCAGTNAATGTTAAACTNTCACTTGATGATTTTCAANAATTNAGTGATAAAACTCCATTCATTGCNAATTTAAAACCNAGNGGTGANTTCTTAATGGAAGATATNCANAAAATTGGTGGAGTACCTGNTCTTATGAAATANATGTTAAATGAAGGNTATCTTCATGGAGATTGTNTGACNGTTACTGGAAAAACNNTTNAAGAAAATTTNANNTCTNTTGANGGNAAAATTGACAATAANGTATTATTCCCTTTTAANAGACCAATTAAGAAAACTGGCCATATTCAAATTTTNAAAGGGAATATAGCNCCTGAAGGTGCAGTTGCAAAAATTACAGGTAAAGAAGGTGAAATTTTTATTGGTAAGGCAAAAGTTTTTAATAATGAGTTTGAAGCAATNGAAGGAATACAGAGTAAAGTAAAAAANGGAGATGTAATAGTGATTAAAAATTCTGGACCAAANGGTGGACCAGGAATGCCAGAAATGTTAAAACCTACTGGTGCNGTGATTGGTGCAGGGTTAGGAAAAGATGTTGCATTAATAACTGATGGAAGATTCTCNGGAGGATCTCATGGCTTTGTTGTTGGTCATATTTCTCCAGAAGCTTTTGTTGGTGGACCTATNAATTTAATTAAAGATGGAGATNTTATTGAAATCGATGCGATTAGNAATAAGATNAATTTAAAAATTGATGATAAAGAGTTTGAAAAAAGAAGAAAAAAAATAAAATTACAAAAAAGCAATTTTACAAGCGGAGTNGTTAAAAAATATATAAATTCTGTATCCTCAGCTTCTGAGGGTTGTATAACTGATTAGTATATATGAAAGTTCAAGGTTCTGAGGCATTACTTAANTCATTAATTAAAGAAGAGGTTGATACAGTTTTTGGTTATCCTGGTGGAGCTATAATGCCAATATATGATGCTCTATATGGATATNTGGANAAAATAAATCATATTCTCACAAGACATGAGCAAGGAGCTATNCATGCTGCTCAAGGTTATTCAAGAGTNTCAGGAAAAGTTGGTGTTTGTTTTGCNACTTCNGGACCTGGTGCAACNAATCTTATAACTGGAATTGCAGATGCACAAATAGATTCCACTCCNTTAGTTTGTATTACTGGACAAGTTCCTTCTCAACTTTTAGGAACAGATGCTTTCCAAGAGTGCGATGTGATAGGTATATCGATGCCAGTTACTAAATGGAATTATCAAATTACAAACTCAAAAGAAATACCAGAAATAATTGCCAAAGCTTTCTACATAGCAAAATCTGGAAGACCAGGNCCAGTTCTAATAGATATTACAAAAGATGCTCAATTNTCAGATACGAATTTTAAATATAAGAAATGTTTAAAAATTAGGAGTTATCATCCATATCCAATAATTGATAAGGANAAAGTATCCAAAGCTGCAGAATTAATTAATCAATCAAAAAAACCAATGATTCTTGTTGGGCAGGGAGTTTTGTTATCAAATGCTGAAAAAGAACTTATAGAATTTTCAGAAAAGAGTGGAATTCCTATTGCTTCNACACTNCTTGGATTGGGGGCAGTGAGCTGTAATCATAAGAATTATGTNGGTTATTTAGGGATGCATGGTAACTATGGACCAAATGTAAAAACAAATGAATGTGATTTGATAATCGCAATAGGTATGAGNTTTGATGACAGGGTTACTGGTGATACCTCTAAATATGCAATAAATGCCAAAGTTATTCACATTGAAATAGATCCATCTGAAATCGATAAAATTATCAAAACTGAAGTTGCAATTAACGCTGATGCTAAAGAAGCATTAATAAATTTAATTCCAAAAATTAAAAACTCCTCTCATGAAAATTGGATTNATGAGTTCAAGGAATGTGATAAATTNGAATATGAAAAAATAATTGANANGGAAATAAATAATAAAGGAGATAAAATACTNATGGCAGAAGTAATTAGTAAAATCTCTGATTACACAAAAGGNAATTCNATAATTGTTACAGATGTGGGACAACACCAAATGGTTACATCTAGATACTATAAGTATAATAAACCTAACAGCAATATAACTTCAGGTGGATTAGGTACTATGGGATTTGCCCTACCTGCAGCAATGGGAGCTAAGATTGGACAACCAGAAAGAGAAGTAATTGCAATCATTGGTGACGGGGGTATTCAAATGACAATTCAGGAACTAGCAACAATTGCACAATTTAAAATTGGGGTTAAAATATTAATTTTAAATAATAATTTTTTGGGAATGGTTAGACAATGGCAAGAATTATTTTTTGATAATAGATATTCATTTACAGAAATGGANAATCCAGATTTTAATATTATTTCAGACGGATATAAAATTAAAAATAATATTGTTGAAGAAAAGAAGGANTTAGATAATGCAATTAAAGAATTTTTAAATTATGAAGATTCTTTTTTACTTAATGTTATTGTAGAGAAAGAAGAAAATGTTTTCCCTATGGTACCATCNGGNGANTCAGTCTCAAATATAAGGTTAGAATGAAGGGCAAAGGAATATATCAAGTAAAAAGTTTAGAAAAAAAGATAAAAGAATACACTTTATCAGTACTNACTGAGGATAAAGCNGGCCTTCTAAATCATATAACTATTATATTTAATAGGAGAAAAATGAATATTAATAGTCTCAATGTATCAACGACAGAAGTAAATGGAGTTAGTAGATTTACAATTGTTGTAAAATCATCAAAAGAAAAAATTATTAAAATTTTAAATCACATAAANAAGCTGATTGATGTTTTAGGAGCCTTTCTTTACGAAGAAGATGAAATTTACTTTCAAGAAATAGCTTTATATAAATTGTCCTCTAAAATTTTCATGAAAGGAGATGAGGTAGAAAAAATCATACGAAAATACGGAGCTAAAATTTTAGTGATAGAAAAAAACCATACAATAATTCAAAAGACAGGAAGTAAAGATGAAACACAAAATCTATACAANGAACTTGATAAATTCAATGGAATTCTAGAATTTGCAAGATCTGGGAGAGTTGCNCTATCAAAGAAGANAAGAAAAACAATAAACTTTCTTAAAGAATTAGAAAAAACAAAATCAAATAAATTAAATATTTAAAGTTATGGCTAAAATAAATTTTGCAGGAACACATGAAGAAGTAGTTACAAGACAGGAGTTTCCATTAGAGAAAGCAAGAGAGGTATTAAAAAATGAGACAATAGCCATTNTAGGTTATGGAGTTCAAGGCCCNGGTCAATCTTTAAACTTAAGAGATAATGGTTTTAATGTAATTGTTGGACAAAGAAAAAANTCAAAGTCATGGGATAANGCAATAGATGATGGGTGGGTTGAAGGAGAAAGTCTATTTGNGATTGAGGAAGCNTGCAATAAAGGATCAATAATTCAATACTTACTTAGTGATGCAGGTCAAATTCAGATGTGGCCAACNGTAAAANAGTATTTGACAAAAGGGAAAACTCTTTATTTTTCTCACGGATTTGGAATTACATACAAGGATCAAACTAGTATAATACCACCTAANGANATTGATGTTATACTNGTTGCACCTAAGGGTTCTGGTACAAGTTTGAGAAGACTTTTTGTNGAAGGAAATGGATTAAATTCAAGTTTTGCTATATATCAAGATTACACAGGAAAAGCTAAAGAAAAAGTTATTTCGCTTGGTATTGGAGTTGGGTCTGGATACNTATTTGAAACTACNTTTAAAAAAGANGTATATAGTGATTTAACNGGTGAGAGGGGNACCCTCATGGGAGCAATTCAGGGACTATTTGCTGCTCAGTATGAAATTCTNAGAAAAAAAGGGCATTCTCCATCNGAGGCTTTTAATGAGACTGTTGANGAAGCAACACAATCTCTATACCCACTTATTGCNGAAAATGGTATGGACTGGATGTATGCAAACTGCTCAACAACNGCCCAAAGAGGTGCACTTGACTGGTGGAAAAAATTTAGGGANGCAGTCTATCCTGTTTTTGAGGATTTATATGAATCAGTTGANAAAGGTGAGGAAACAAGATTAACAATTCAAGCAAATCAAAAAAATGACTACAGAGAGTCTTTAGAAAAGGAATTAGATGAATTAAGGGAGTCTGAACTTTGGAGAACTGGAAAAGAAGTAAGAAAATTAAGACCATAGAATTTATTTTATAGATGATAAAAAATATTCATAATTTGAATAANTACGATTATGAATTAGANAAAAANTATATNTCAAGTTANCCTGTTGATAAAAGAGCTGAATCAAAACTNCTAGTATATAANANCAAAAAAATAATTGATTCTAGTTTCAAGTTAATATCAAATTATCTTCCTAAAAATTCAACTTTATTTTTTAACGATTCTAANGTAATTAATGGAAGACTATTNTTTGAAAATAAAANCGGGGCAAAAATTGAAATANTGATANCNGATGAAAAAATATCCTCTCTTTTAAAGAGTAAATCCCCATTATTATTAAAAGTATTAATTGGAAATAAAAAAAAATGGAAAGGAGANGAAAGGTTAGAAAAGAAANTTAATGGTATTACNATAAAAATTCAAAAAATTAAANANAAGGTTTCCTTTGAATGGGATAAAGATTTATCATTTGATGATATACTAGTAAAGTCTGGAATTATTCCACTTCCACCTTATATAAAACGAGATACTGAAAGTTCAGATTACTATAATTATCAGACTGTATATTCAAAAAATAAAGGTTCAATTGCTGCTCCAACAGCTGGTTTGCATTTTAATAACGATTTAATTTATGATTTAAAAAAAAATCATAAGGTTGATTTTTTCACATTACATGTTGGGCTTGGAACTTTTAANCCAATTGATAGTGAAAATATTGAAAATCACAATATGCACTCCGAAGAAGTAATTATTAACAAAGAAAATATATTNAATATATATAATTCTGAGAATATCACTGCAGTGGGCACTACTAGCTTGAGGGTACTTGANTCTATATACTANCTAGGTTNNATAATTGAAAAAAAGAAATATAATTATGAAATATCTCAAGAAATTCAAAAAAAGAAATTCAAATTAAATTTAAAAGAATCNTGTAAAAAAATTATNGACCACTTTAACTTTAATAAAACAAATGAACTNAGATTTAACTCAAAAATTTTTATATATCCTGGATATTCATTTAAGGTATGTGATCAACTTATTACTAACTTTCATTACCCAAAGTCTAGTCTGATACTCTTGATTGCATCATTTATTGGAAAAGATTGGAGAGAAGTTTATANGTTCGCTAAAGNAAAAAACTANAGATTCTTGAGTTATGGAGATTCTTCACTTTTATTTAGAAAATGATTGAAAAAGGAATAGATTNTAATTATGCAATTAAGAAATTAATGGATGGTGGTATTGTAGCAATACCAACAGAGACTGTNTATGGTCTAGCATGTAATGCACTTAGTGAGAAAGCTGTTAGTAAAGTTTTTGAAATAAAAAAGAGACCTAAAAACAATCCACTAATATGTCATACTGATTCTGTAAAAAAAATTAAAAGATATGTAATTGATTTTCCTAAAANNGCAGAAATCATTGCNGATAAATTTTGGCCTGGACCTATAACCATTCTTTTNAAGAAAAATAACTTAATTCCTGACATAACTACTTCTANTTCTAANTATGTAGCTTTCAGGATACCAGATAATAAGATTACCTTAAATGTCTTAAAAGAATTAGANTTTCCTTTAGCTGCGCCCAGTGCAAATAAATTTGANTATATATCNCCAACTAATCCTGATCATGTAAGTTTAAATTTCAAGGANGGTGTTGATTATATTCTTGATGACGGANACTGTTCTGTAGGTATTGAGTCAACAATAGTAAGTTTTGATANAAATGATATAATTATACACAGATTGGGAGGTGTCTCCTTTGAAGAGATTAAAGAAAGGGTTGGTAGATGTTCAATAAAAGAAAATAAAAAAAATATTCCAGGGCAATTTAAAAAGCATTATTCACCAATTAAAAAGGTTTATGTTGGNGANATAAATNAGTTGTACAAAAAATTTNAAAATAAAGAAATTGGAATTCTTTGCTTTGATAAAAAATATAATTTTANTGATANAAAAAATCAGATATTATTGTCAAAAAAGTCTTCATTGAAAGAGGCGAGTAAAAATTTTTATTCTTCATTATATATATTAGATAATTTAAAAAGTATAGATTTAATTTTAACAAGCTACCTACCAAATACTTCAATTGGTAGAAGTATAAATGATAGAATAAAAAAATGTTCAGAAAATGAATAATATAAACTATCTACATAATATTAATTTCAAAGATAAAATTGCTATAGTTAGAGTTGACTTCAATGTGCCTCTATCCAAGANTTTGAAAATTTCTGATAATACACGAATTAAAAAAGGCATCTTATCAGTAAAGCATATAATCAAGAATGGGGGTAAATGNATAATTATATCACATCTCGGCAGGCCTTCAGGTAAGGGTTATGAAAAAGAGTANTCTCTTGAAAATATACTACCTTTTATATCGAAAGANTTAAATNNCGATATTGACTTTATTAGTAATTATTACAGTGATNATTTTAANTTAGGTGAACTAAANTCTGATATATTATTATTCGAAAACCTNAGGTTTTATAAAGAAGAGAAAAGTAATAACTTAGACTTTGCAAAGAAATTAGCATCATTTGCAGATATTTATGTAAANGATGCATTTGGGACATGTCACAGAGAACATGCGTCAACTAACATGTTACCCAAATTAATAAAGGAGAAGTGTGCTGGTTTACTTATTCAAGAAGAGCTATCTAATATTAGTAAAATTTTAAATGATTACAAGAAACCCTTTACAGCAATTTTAGGTGGAGCAAAAGTATCAGATAAGATATTAGTTATTGAGAAATTAATTAAAATATCAGATAATATTATAATTGGTGGAGCTATGTCAAATACATTTATTAAAGCAAAAGGTGGAAAAATTGGAAATTCTCTATATGAAAAAGANAAGTTAANTCTATCTATNGAAATTTTAGAAAAAGCNAAAGAAAATAATGTTAATATTATTCTTCCCATCGACTCAAAATGTGCTCANTCACTAAATGAAAANGAAAAAATAATATTTTTTGAATCAGATAAAATTGATAATAATTANNGTTCTTTTGATATAGGACCTAAATCTTNNAAAAAATTTAATTCAATTATTNAAAATTCTAAAACTATAATTTGGAATGGACCAATGGGTGTTTTTGAAAATATAAATTTTAGTGATGGAACAAGTGAAGTTGCTTATTCAATTTCAGAGGCAACAGNAAATGGTGCTTTTTCNCTANTAGGAGGAGGTGATTCCGTTTCAGCCATAAAAAAAAATAACAAAGAGAATGATATNTCGTTTATATCAACTGGNGGNGGTGCATTATTGGAATTAATTGGTAATGGATCGTTACCTTCACTAGATTTATTAAAAAAATAGACATTAAAAACTGNCTACTTATTTGACATTNTTTGTTTTAAGACATANTTTTGAAGTTATGAAAAAAAATACCTTACTTTTAATTGGTTTATTTNCAATCTCATTTGGNTANTCTCAAAAGATTGAATTTGATTTCCTTGCTAACTCTCTTGACGAGACAGTACTAAAAGATTACCAATATATCAAACCTCATTTCCTTGGGGATAAGGTTGCTAGAAAAGTCAAACTTATTGATTTAGCTTACAAATGGGAAGATCCACCAACAGCAATGAGAAGCACTCCACTTATCAAAATTGAAAAACAACCNATATACTTTGCTATAAGAAAAGTTATTTCACCCAGATTTTATAAAAATAAAATTAAGTCAAAATCAATTACAAAGGATCAGGCAATTGAGCAAATATCTGAGATATTAGATATTGCAATAATGATAAGGTATCAAGATACTGAATCACTAGAGAGTATGTTAAGAGGTATTGATAATGGTGACAATGTCATTGATATATTTAAAAATAAAATTGAACTTATATACTTTTAACTACTTCGGTATCAAGTTATACATATAATAAGTTAATCCACTAAATATAATATTAGGTAACCAGACTGCAATAATAGGCTCTATTGAACCATTTTCAGCAAAAGCTCGAGCCATAACAAAAAATATTATAAAAATAAAGGCAAAGGAAAAACCTAANGCAATTAAATAACCCGTTCCTTGTCTTGACTTCCTAGAAGCAATTATAACACCTAATATTACCAATATTATTACAGTAAATGGTTGAGCATACCTTATATATTTCTCTATTATATAAAACTTTGTTTCATCAGATCCTCTTAGTTTTTGTAAGTGAATAAAATCATTCAACTCACTCATTGTAAGTGTTTCACTAAGTCCGTACTTATTATCAAAATCAGATGGAGATATCAACAAGGTTGTATCAAACTCTAATCCNTTTTCAACCTCCTCCCCATCAATATTCAAAACTCTTTTTTTCCATGCTTTAAACTTCCANCTCTCTGAATCTTTGTCCCATATTATTTGTCTTGCAAATAACTTTTTTTTTAATTTNAAGTTATCAAAATTTTCAATAGTTACATTATANCCAATGTCCATATTGTTATCATACCTTTCTAGATATAAATACGACTCGTCATCAATTTTAAAATGAACATTTTTATCNGAGAAAAAGTAAGGGCTTTTTATGTACATTAATTCAAAAGCAATTCTATCTTTATTTAGATGGGGTATTATGAAACCATTAAGNATAAAGCTGGCTGATGCTATTATNATTGATCCATAAAGAAACGGTTTAATTATAGATTTAAAACTTTTTCCAGAGGATAGAATTGCAATAATTTCTGTCCTATTAGCTAATTTTGCTGTTACATAGACTGTAGCAATAAAAGAAGTAATAGGTGTAACTAAAGAAACAATAAATGGAATAAATGAATAATAGTAATTTAANATATCTACNTATGACACATTATTCTTAATGAACTTATCATTTTTTTCTGTAAAATCAATAACGACTACAACNATAATCATTATGATNACTACAAAAACAAAAGTCTTTAAAAATTTTTCTAATATATATTTATTTAAAATCTTCACTNTATAATCTATTACTAACCTTATTCAATATTTTAGTTTTCCATATATGAAAATCATCTNATATAATATGTTTTCTTGCCTCTTTAACTAACCAAATATAAAAAGAGAGATTATGAATTGATGCTATTTGAGAACCTAACATTTCCTTNTTTATAATAAGGTGTCTTAAATATGATTTTGAATATAAAGAACTTAATAAACCTAATTCNTTGTCAATTGGAGAAAAATCTTTTTCCCACTTTTTATTTTTAATATTAATAGTTCCATTCTGAGTAAATAACATACCNTTCCTTCCATTTCTTGTTGGCATTACACAGTCAAACATATCTACACCTAAAGATATACACTCCAAAATATTTTCAGGTGTACCAACACCCATTAAATATCGAGGTTTATCACTTGGTAAAATATTACATACNAAATCTACATTTTCATATATAACTTCTTTGGGCTCACCAACAGATAAACCTCCNATAGCATTCCCNGGTAGATTTTTTTTACTTACGTATTCAGCTGATTTAATTCTAAGATCTTTAAAAGTTGAACCTTGAACAATTGGGAATAAAAACTGATTTCTATTATATAAGGAATTTGAAATTTTAAATTCTTCAATTGACCTATCTAACCATCTATGAGTTAATTCTAATGATTCTTTAGCATAACTATATTCACAGGGGTATTTAATACACTCATCTAAAACCATACAGATATCTGATCCAATTTCTCTTTGTGTATGGATTACAGACTCTGGAGTGAAAAGATGCTTTGACCCATCAATATGAGAATTAAAATTTACGCCTTTCTCAAAAATTTTTACATTATTAGATAAAGAAAATACCTGATAACCTCCTGAATCAGTTAATATAGGCTTATCCCAGTTAATAAATTTATGTAATCCACCAGCATNTTNTAANACCTCNGTTCCAGGCCTCAGATAGAGATGGTAGGTATTAGAAAGAATTATTTGGGATTTAATTTCATTTTTTAACTCATGTTGATGTACTCCTTTAACAGAACCNAGTGTACCTACTGGCATAAAAATAGGNGTTGATATTGTTCCTCTATCAGTAAATATTTTACCACATCTGGCATTTGTTTTTGATGATGTGTTTAATAATTTAAAAAACATTAGTAAATTCTATTATAATTATAATTATAATTCAATATCATAACCATTAATGGATAAAAAAAGAAAATTTTCCAAAAAAGCGTTAAGAGATTTTGATCTTATAGATGCAGCAATAGCAAGAAATGATCAAAGTGCATTTGCAGAATTATTAGCTACATATAAAAACTCTATATATTTCACTATTCTAAAAATGATTAGAGACCCTGATGATGCTGAGGATTTAACGATAGAAGCATTTTCAAAAGCCTTTAANAAACTCGATAAGTTTAAAAAAGATTATACTTTTTCAACATGGCTATTTAGAATAGCAACTAATAATACAATTGACTTTATAAGAAAAAAGAGACTAAAAACTACAAGTCTCAATACATCATTTACTGATGATAGTGGTAAAAATATTNACATAGATGTTAAAGACTTAGATAAAACACCTGGNGAGGAGGCAATACANAAACAAAAAATAATGTTAGTAAGAAAATTTGTGTCTANGCTTCCTGATAAATACGAAAACTTGATAAAATACAGATATTTTGATGAGTTATCATATAATGAAATTGCTGAGAAAACTANGGCCCCNCTTGGTACAATTAAGGCACAACTATTCCGAGCAAGGGAACTATTATTTGAAATCCTAAAAGATAAAAAATCACAAATTTGAATGTATAAGTATTTTGAAGTTTTAGATAAATACTTTGGTGATCTTGATCTTAAAAAAAAAGAAAAATTAAGATTATTATATGATGAGTATAATCACCAAAATCAAAAGGTAAATTTAATATCAAGGAAGGATTTTAATAATTTTTATTTACATCATGTAATCCATTCCCTTACTCTATCTAAATATATTGAAAATAAAAATTTAAAAATTTTAGATCTAGGTTCTGGAGGTGGATTACCTGGAATACCTCTNTCTATTCTTTTTGATAAAAATNATTTTCTNTTAGTTGACTCGATTAAAAAAAAAATAAATGTATTAGATAACATAATTAATAATTTAAAACTAAAAAATGTTAACACTTTGAATACCAGAGTTGAAGCTATAAATGATAAAAAAGATGTAATTATATGCAGAGGAGTATCTAATATAGAAAATATTATAAGTTGGACAAAAGGATGTGTTAAGCAGGGATCNATAATCCTATTATTAAAAGGNGGAAATGTTGAAAAAGAGTTAAAAAATATTTTAATGAAATACNAGATTTTCAATCTAGAAAATATATATTCTGAAGAGTTTTTTANAGATAAAAAAATCATAAAAATAGAAGTCAAATAATATGTTCTTGACATTTGATACAGAAACTACTGGATTACCAAAAAATTTCCGTGCACCAGTTTCAGATAGCGATAATTGGCCGAGACTTGTTCAGTTAGCATGGCAACTAAACGATANCAANGGAAAGCTCATATCTAATAATTCACATATAATNAAGCCTANAAACTTCTCAATTCCTTTTAACTCNGAGAAGATTCACGGGATCTCAACAGAGGTTGCAATTAAAAAGGGGAAAGAAATTAANGAGGTTTTAGAAGAATTTGAAAATGACTTAATTAAGTCTAAGTATATAATAGGACATAATATAAATTTTGATATAAATATTATAGGAGCTGAACACTTTAGAAAAAAATTTAAATCAACAATTGAAGAAAAAATAAAAATAGATACTGCCCAGATATCTAAATCATATTGTAACCTAAAAGGAGGCTTTGGCGGTGGTTTAAAAATGCCCAAGTTAATAGAAATGTATGAATGTTTATTTAAAGAAAAATTCTCAGACGCNCACGATGCTTCGTATGATGTAAATGCCACAGCTAAGAGTTTTTTTAAACTAGTTGAAGTTGGAGAATATCAAAATGATGATATAAAAAATGAAAATATAAACTATGAAGAACCTATACTTGGAAATTCAAACTTTGTAGAAAAAGAAAAAAAGAAAAAATCATCAGTTGATAAAAATGAAGGTAATATTTCGTCAGAATATACACACCTTCACAANCATTCTCAATACTCTGTTTTACAGGCTACATCAAGCATAGAAAATATAATAAATANAGCATTAAAACTTAATATGAAGGCAGTAGCAATTACTGANCTNGGAAATATGTTTGGTGTATTTAAGTTTAATAAAATAGCCCAAAAAAATAATTTAAAACCAATAATAGGATGTGAATTTTTTGTATCAGAAGACAGAAAAAAAAGAAAATTTACTAGAGATAATCCNGATAAAAGATTTAATCAAATTTTAATAGCAAAAGATAAAGAAGGATATGAAAATCTTTCATACTTATCCTCANTAGCATATACAGAGGGTCTGTATGGACAATATCCTAGAATAGATAAAGGNCTAATTAAAAAGTATAAAAAAAATATAATTGCTCTTTCAGGTAACCTATATGGTGCTATTCCAAAACTAATACTTAATCAAGGAATAGAGGCGGCTGAAGAAGAACTTAAATGGTGGTTAGATACATTCGAGGAAGATTTTTATATTGAACTCAACAGACATGGACTCGAAGAAGAAGATCACGTTAATGAAGTNNTAATAGANTTCTCTAAAAAATATAATGTNAAAATTATTGCAGCAAATGATGTCTTCTATATTAATAAAGAAGACTCAACTGCACACGATATATTATTATGTATAAAACAAGGAGAATTTAAATCTNCACCTATTGGAAGAGGAAGAGGAAAAAGGAGTGGTTTTAAAAACGATGAGTATTATTTTAAATCTCAGGAGGAAATGAAAAATTTATTTTCAGATATNCCTGAATCGATTAATAATATCTCCGAGGTTATTGATAAGGTANAAGTCTATGAGTTAGAGAGAAAAGTTGTGCTTCCAAAATACCAGGTTCCTTCAGAATTTGATAAAGGTGGAGAAATAACTAATAAACAGACAGANTATCTAAGAAAAATCACACTCGATGGAGCCANGATAAAATATAAAAAAATTAGTGATGAGTTAAGAGAACGTATTGATTTTGAAATTAATACGATAAAAAATACTGGTTATCCGGGTTACTTCTTAATAGTTCAAGAGATAACAAACAAGGCAAAGGAACTNGGNGTCAGTGTAGGGCCTGGAAGAGGATCAGCAGCNGGTTCTGTAGTTGCTTATTGCACAGGTATAACTGATGTAGACCCAATTAAATATAATTTACTTTTTGAAAGGTTTCTAAATCCTGATAGAATTTCATTACCTGATATAGATATAGATTTTGATGATGAAGGNAGAGAAAAAATAATAAATTATGTNATTGAAAAATATGGATACGATCAAGTTGCCCAAATTATAACCTATGGAAGTATGGCTGCAAAATCAGCTATTCGAGATGCAGGNAGAGTATTAGAGCTTCCATTAANCGAAACAGANAGAATAGCTAAGATGNTTCCAGAAAGACCCGGAATANGTTTAATAGATGCTTTNAAGGAAGTTCCCGAACTATCAGAAATAAGAAAGAAGAAATCATTAGAAGCNGAGGTTCTAAAACAAGCAGAGATAATAGAGGGGTCTATAAGAAATATTGGGACCCATGCTTGTGGAATTATAATAACTCCAGATAAGCTAACAAACTANATTCCGGTTTCAAGATCAAAAGATTCAGACCTTTTAATTACACAATTTGATAATAGCGTTATTGAATCAGCAGGTATGTTAAAAATGGATTTTTTAGGTTTAAAAACATTATCTATTATAAATTCAGCTATAGATAACATTAAAAAAAATAAAAATATAGAGATAGATATAGATAATATTCCACTAGATGATGACTTAACATATAAATTATTTCAGANAGGCGAGACTAATGGAACATTTCAGTTTGAATCTGATGGAATGCAGAAACACCTAAAATCTCTAAAGCCTGATAGATTTGAAGACTTAATTGCGATGAATGCACTCTATAGACCAGGGCCGATGGAGTATATACCAAATTATATTGCTAGAAAACACGGCAGAGAAAAAATACAATATGATTTACCAGAAATGGAGGAATATCTTTCTGAGACATATGGAATTACAGTATATCAGGAACAGGTTATGCTTTTATCTCAAAGAATTTCCGACTTTACTAAAGGTGAGGCAGATCAACTAAGAAAAGCTATGGGTAAAAAAGATTCTAAATTACTAGAACTATTAAAACCAAAATTTTTTGATGGGGGGAAAAAGAACAAAATAGAAGANAAACAACTAGAAAAAATTTGGTCTGATTGGCAGTCATTTGCNGCATACGCATTTAATAAATCTCACTCAACATGTTACTCATTAATAGCTTATAAAACAGCGTATCTAAAGGCCAATTATAAAGCTGAATACATGGCTTCTGTCCTTACTCATAATCAAAATAACATTGATAAGATATCCTATTTCATGAATGAATGTAAAAAACAAAATATTAAAGTGCTAGGTCCAAATATTAATAAATCTGAAAATAACTTTGTTGTTAATGAATCTGATCAAATATTATTTGGATTAGGTGCAATTAAAGGNACTGGNGAATCAGCTGTAAAATATATAATTGAAGAAAGAAAAAAAGAGGGAAANTACAATAATATTTTTGATTTTATTTGCCGAACAAGCTCCAGATCAGTAAATAAGAAAACATATGAAGCTCTTGCCTTAGCTGGTGCTTTTGATTGCTTTGAAAAAGAACACAGAAGACAATTTATATATTCTAGAGAAAATGAATTATCACTTATCGAGAATTCAATTATATATTCAAATAAATTACAAAAAGAGAAAGAAACAAGACAAACCTCNCTATTTAGTGGTGAGAATGGTAGNTATATTAAAGAACCTATTATTCCTGANGTTGAACCCTTTTCTGAACTTGAAAAATTAAAAATTGAAAAAGATATTTTAGGTTTATATGTGTCAGGCCATCCGCTTGATAAGTATTCTTTTGAAATAGAAAATATTTGCAATACAAATTTCAAAAAAATTAAGAATAATGAGGTAATTGGCAAATCAGTATTATTTGTTGCTGGTATCGTAACTAAAGTAGAACATAAAATATCAAAAAATGGTAAGCCTTATGGTAATGTTGTAATAGAAGATTTNTCAGATTCTTATAATTTTATATTTTTTAGNGAAGATTACGTAAAATTCAAAAATTTTTTCGAGGAAGGTTGGTTCCTTTTCCTAAATGGNAAAATGAAAAATAAATGGAATAATCCAGATGAATTAGAATTCAAAGTTGATAATATTAGTTTACTATCAAAAACCAGAGAAAAACATGTAAAAGAGCTACATATTAAATTAGACATCGAGAANATAAATAAAAATCTAATTGACGAATTAAATAAAAATTTTGATAGTGCTAAGGGTGGNAATTGCCANTTAAAGGTTACTGTTTTATCAAGAAACAATGGTAAAAATATTTCTGTAGATATGATATCAAGAGATATAAAATTCCACCTTAATGATGATATTATTAAAACATTAAATTCTAGATCAGAATTGGGATTTTTAATTAATAAATAATTTATTTTATTTAGATTTACGAAAATTTAAATTATGGGAAAAGCAGTTGAAATAACAGATTCTAATTTTAGTGAAATAGTAAATGAGGGCGTTGTNCTAGTAGATTTTTGGGCAGAATGGTGTGGACCATGTAGAATGATTGCACCGATGATTGAAGAATTAGCTTCTGATTATGAAGGTAAGGCAACTATTGGAAAGTTAGATGTAGATAACAATCAAGAATCTAGTGTTAAATTTGGAGTTAGAAGTATTCCAACACTCCTTATCTTTAAAGACGGAGAGTTAATTGATAGACACGTAGGTGCTGTTGGTAAGGAAACTTTATCAAATTCTATTGATTCAAATCTATCCTGAATGTAAATTTTTATATGCACAATAAGTGCATGAATTTATATCATCATTTTCAGTAAAAGGCTTATCAACATCAAAAATCTCAGATAATTTTGTGATTAATAAACTTTCAAATTCNTCAATATACGGATTGACATCTTCAACTATTTGATTATTTATGGATATGTTTATTGAGAAGTTAGATTTATTTAAATCTCTAATATTCATCAATCCAGGAATAATTCTAGTTGATTCTTTNAATTTATTTTTTAAAAGAATTGAGTAGAAAAAAAGTTGAAACACAGCATCATTTCTATCTTTTTTCTTATTTGAAAATAAGGACTCAATACTCTTAATATTCTTNATATCNCCNCCTGTTTTATAATCAATAATTCTAAAAGTATNATTTTTAAAATCTATTCTATCAATAATTCCAGAAATATTTATTTTATAATTTTTATTAAGATGTAAAGTTTTATGATATCCTGATTTTTTATCCCCTTCCAAATTAATTATTTTAAAGGGTGAATATTTTTCATCAATTTTAATTATNTGAGATATATAATTATTCATTATCTCATAAAGTATTATGTTGTTTCCCTCTAGATATAGTTCATTNTTCTTTCTTAANTTAAAATGAGATTTNAGAGTTCTATTAATCATCCCTTTTATACTTGCCTTTATCTTAAAAAAATCATTCTTATCTAAAACAGGATTAGCTTTATCTTTAATTATATCAGAATAAATATCTTCTAAAACTTTATGAGAAATTTTACCAAAATCAGACTTAAGAATATCTGAGGAAATTGGATACGTCTCTCTAATATTAGCAANATACTTATAGTAAAATCTAAGAGGACATTCAAGATAATCTTTTACTCCAGTTGGAGAAATATATCCATTTGAAAAAAATCTAGNCTTAAGCTTTTCAANGGTATTTTTATCCTTTTNAATGATTATCTTTTTTCTTTCTTCTGGTATTAATTTATCAGAAATAAAATAATTTTTAATTTTAAATTTTGATTCAGATTCAATTTGCCTTATNTATCTACTNACCTCACCATTTGATTTAATTGATGAACTTGTATTATGAATAAAAGTTATATTTCTGGCTCTTTGAATTACTCTATAAAATAGGTAACTNTAAATCTTATCATGATTATCAGAAGTANCTAAATTAAATGCTTTTCTNATNTTAAANGGTATAAAAGAAANATTAAATGATGACTTAGGAAAATTACCCTCNTTCATATTAAGGATGAATACATCATCAAAATCTAGATTTCTTGATTCAAAAACACCCATAATTTGTAAACCCTTAAGTGGTTCTCCAGAGAAAGGAATTCTAATCATTCTCAGTATCTGATTTAATAATTTAAATTCATTTTCATATGAATTTAANTTGATATTAATTCCATCAATTTTGTAAATTATATCAAGAAAAGATTTTATATATTCNTTATCTAAAACACTTAGATTCTTTGATTTATTAAATANGTACTCTGTTATTTTTTTTAATTTTAATATTAAGTNAGATTGTAAATCAAATATATTTTCTAANAAAANAGAATAACCTGAGAGTTCCTNATTTCTAATATCTATTTTTTTCTTTTCTTTTATNTCTGTAATGATTTCAGTGGTAATNGATTCGTCAAATTGATATATATATGGGTGGGTTAGTAATTCTATAACATCTTTGAAATAATGACAATATTTGAAATCTCTTTTATATTTTCTTTTATCAATTCTATAAAGTAATTTGATGAGACTGCTTATAGNAGTTTCTTGAAGAGATAANCCCATAGTGACATTTATGTTGTTTATCTGAGTTGGAATTGAATTCAAAACTGGTAATAGTAAGTTTTCATCTGGTAAAAGAATCAAGACTTTATCTTCATCAAATCTTTTATTTTTGATAAGCTTAGATAAAATATTTCCAATTACTTTGCTTTGGCCAATNTTTGATGAAATACCTATTGAACTAAATTTTTTATCATTATCAATAAAATTATTTGGCTTAACTTCAGGAAATGTTGATTTTAATATTTTATCGTTACTAAACTCNCTAAATGAATCACCTGACTCTTGATTAAAATCNTCAAAATAATATTTATCAAAATCCCAAAAAGCCATTGAAGATTTCTTATCTATAAAATATTTTANTATTTTTTTTTCACTTTTTGACAANACATTAAATCCAACAAATAAGAAATCNGATTTATCTTTAAATTTNCCAGAGTTTATCATTGANAAAAACTCTTTATATACTAAACCTTTATAGGCTATTTTTTTATCAATTAAACANNCTCTATATTTTNTAAATANATCTAGAATTATCTCCCAAGTCTCTTTGAAATTTTTTTGATTAATAGTCATCTTAGGAAAAAACTTTTTCCAAAAAGATTTAATTCTATCAAAATTTTCCTTGTCTAAAAAATCAAAAGACTTATCTATCTCTTTTTGATTTTTAACAGCTTTAAAAATTTTAGATTCATCTACTAATTCAAGCTCTATATCATCAAAATCTTTGATCATAACTTGACCCCAATAAAAAAAATCCTCGAAACTATCAGTAATTGCACTTCCATTATGCATTGATATAGTTTGATATAATATGTGATTTAGCTGGATTGAATCTGTGACATCGTTAGAGATTTTAATATCAGAATAATTTTGTACAAAATCCTCCATTGTAAAAACTGAAGGAGACCATACAGGTTTTTTTATTTTTTTTGATAATGCTTTTTGAAAATAAAGACCCGCCCTCCTATTAGGAAAAATAACTTTAAGATTTTTAAAATCCTTATACTTTCTAAATGTATAATCTACAACTTCCTCTAAGAAAAACTTTTTTTTAATCATTTAAAATCTTATTTAAATCAATATATACTAAGTATCCTTTTATCTTTTTATCATAAATACTTTGTAATAATGTCATATATAATTCTAGCTTTTTTAAATATTTAGAATGATCTTTTTTATTTATTCTGCCTGTCTTGTAGTCTAAAACATAAACTGTATTATCCGTTTCAACTACTCTATCTAATCTATAAACATTTCCTGAGTCACTTAAAATTTCAATTTCATTATAAGAGTTAAATTCTGGATTAAAAAATCTTATAAAATTCTTATTTTTATATAACTCTTCTAAAAGCTTAAACTCATTAATTTTAATTTTTTTATTTTTTAGTGCTCTCGATATCTTTTCATTATAATCATTGATATTTTCTATTTCAGATAAAATATCATGTATTACCTTTCCTCTTTCAATATTATCAATATTCATGGTTTTATCTTCAGTTGTTTTAATGATAAGTCTTTCTCTCCAAGAGAAGGATGGATAAGACAATAAAGAGTTAGATAGACTATTGGATAAAGGTTTCTTTTTACTGATACATCCATATTTAAAACTATTTTTATTATTATTTTTTCTTAAAATATTATAAAGTAAGTCTGAAACATTTTTGATTTCATTTCTTTGCTCACCAGCTAGAATAAATAAATTATCCTTGGGTCTAGTGAAAGAAACATACATTAAATTAATATTGTCTTCATAAGCCTTAATTCTTTCATTTTGATAGTACATATTAAAAATACTATTTCTCTCATCTCTCTTATATTTTATTGGGAAGTGAAAGTCAAATTCATCATTATATTTTAATAAATCAACCCATATAATTTTTTCTCTATTTCCTCCTCCAACATTATCTAAATCCCAATCAAAAAAAGGTAATATCACATTACTAAATTCTAGGCCCTTTGATTTATGAATAGTTATTATTTGAATTTCATTTTCTTGGGGTGTCATATTTAACTTTCTTTTCCCATTCTTGTCCCACCATTCAAGAAATGAACTTGATTCTTCCCCTTGTAAGGTTTTATATTCAATAATTATATCTTGAAAAGCTTTTAAATAAGGGATCTGAGAAGGTATCAAATTTAATTTAAAGACTCTAATTAATTCCTCTACTAACTCATAAATAGGTAGTCTTGAAATCTTTAATTTGTTTTTAGTAAATGAGTCTGGTAGAAGCTTAAGTTTNTCTTCATTAGATAAAGAATAATGAATAACGTCATCAGATTTTATTATATATNTATGGTAAAAATGAAGAATTTCAGAGAGAGATAATCTATCCTTAAAATTTTTTAAGTANCNAAAAGTACTTAAGAAGAAATTAACGATTGGAGAGGTNTTTATTTCTAAAGCATCTGCTGANACAAATCCATAGTCATAATNTGTATCAATCTCAGCCTGATAAGATAATATTCCAGCTATAATATTAGCTTCTTTNTTNTCTCTAACNANTATTCCAATATCTCCTGCAGAAAANCCATTATCTTGAATTTTATTNATACTATCAATCAAAAAACTATTAACANAGTCTAATTTATCATTTCNCTTNTCTCTAAAATTAACTTCTACATATCCATCTCCCTTTTTATCATCTCTTATTTCCTGAATTATATCAGAATTAAATTTTATTGATAGATTATCCACCATAGAATCATCTTCAAAATAATTAGATATATTAGAAAAAATATTATTATTAAATTTTATAATCTCCTCTGTACTTCTCCAATTCTTATTTAAACTTTTTAATTCAATTATATCTCTAGTAAAAAATGACTCTATCTCAGAATCCATAATTTTTGAATTGGATCCCCTCCATCTGTAAATTGATTGTTTAGTNTCACCNACAAATATATTTTCATGACCGGAAGCAACAGAATCACTTATCANACGAATAAAATTTTTCCATTGAAGTAAACTTGTATCTTGAAATTCATCAATCAGATAATGAGAATATGTATTTCCAACTTTTTCAAATANAAATGGAATAAATTCATCTTTAATTACTTCATATAAAAGTTCTGAAATATCACTTATTAATATTACATTATTATCNTCTCTATATCTAGTTACTCTTAAATCAAGCTCACTTAATATTCCATAAGTATATAGGTTATTATTAATTTCTTGTGATGAATTATATAACTTAAAGGATGAGTCATAATGATTTATTAATTTGTTAAAANGATNAATTAAATCACANTCAATAATTTTTAAAATATTATCCCTTTCAGGTTTTTTTTTATTTACCCATTTATCNGGATCTTTAAAACANGCTAAAATTCTTTTTGATGGATATTTTATTTCTCCTTTTGAATTCTTATATATAAAACCAAAAACGCCTGATAAACCATAACTAAAATCTTTCTCATCNTAACTATTTTCATTAATTAATCTTANTAATTCAGATGAGATAGTAATTGCNTCCTTCTCAAATTTTTTTTTTGTAGTTATTATAAATTTCCTAAGCTTTGCTATCTTATCTCTATAAGTTGTCTNCCCAGTNCTTTTAGGTAATGACTTATACTGTTCTGTAAATAAATTTTTTGTAATATTTTTTAGTTCNCCATCAATCAAAAAATCTTTGCCAGATTTNATTCTCTCTCTAGAAAAATCTGTTAACCATTTAGTTATTTTATCTTCTTTTTTTAAATCAGCTAAAAAGGAAGATACNACTTCNNTTATTACAAATTCTAAATCCATCTCAATATTATACTTTCCTTTAAATTTTAGATCTCTTGTAAAAGACTGTATTATTGAATAAAAAAAAGAATCAATTGTAGTTACATTAAAGTAGGAATAATTATGTAAAATATTAGTTTTAAGTTTTTTTGCTCTTATTGAAATATCTTGAGGTGAGCTTCCATAAAATTTTGACAATTCAATTATTAAATTTTTATCCTCGCCAGATGATATTGTATCTATCATCTCTAATATTCTTGATTTCATCTCCTCAGCTGCCTTGTTGGTAAAAGTTACAGCTAAAATCTTTTTGAAATTATTTCTATTTTTAAGAGCTAATCTTATATAATTTTTTGATAAAGTATATGTTTTTCCTGAGCCAGCAGATGACTTATATATTTTAATTGGTTTAATCAAAAGACAAATTTATTATTGAGATAATTGATAATATATATAATATTTAAATAATATAAAATATTAATATTTATTATAGGGATTTAGAAAAAAGCCATTCCATAAAATCACCTTCATAAAATACATTTTCCCATGAATTATGGTAAACATTTTTATATTCTGTGTAAAGATGATANGAATTTATTTTTGATAATAATTCGAAAGCTTCCCTAGATTTTTTAACAGGAACCACTCTATCCAATTCTCCATGAAAAATCCAATGAGGTACAGNAGAAGCTCTATTCAAGATATTGATATTAGCACCACCACAAATGGGAACAGCACCTGCAAAAATATTAGGCCTTTTTGATGTNAAATCAAAAGTTCCNTAACCACCCATTGATAAACCCATAATATAGATTCTTTTGGGATCTATATTATATTCATCTATTAGACTAAAAATAAGTTCCACTAACATTTCTGAGTGATCAGATAATAATGTCTGATTATACGAATCACTAGATACCCATGGATCAATTTCATGATTTGACCATCTGCTATTTTTTTTGCACTGTGGAAAAATGACATAACTATTAAAGTTTTTATTTTCAGTTTCTTTAAGAAAAAATTTACCTCCATGTACTAATTGAGATTGATTATTATTTCCTCTTTCTCCACTTCCGTGTAAAAATATTAAAAGAGGTACATTTTCTTTAGTTTTAACATAAGGCTTTAATAATCTGTAAGCCAANGTATCATTATTACTAAAATGATTTCTATAAAGGTAAGATGACATATCTCTTTCCTGACAAAATATAGGATTAGANANGATAAATAAAATAATAAAGAATCTCAAGATAGAAATATAGGGAAAAAAAATTACTGGTAAAATTCAGCAGTNATTTTAATATCAGAATTTATGACAATTTGTATTGGATTATCTGAAGANTTTATATCACCACTCCATTTTAAAAACTTAAAATTTTCAGATGGTATAGCAGTCAATTGAACTTTTGATTTATTATGATAATTTTTTAAAGTAAGGGGACATCCAATTAACTCACTCCACCCNACACAAGAAAATTGATCAATTATTCTTCCTGAGTTCTGGGGNTAGACNTTAAATTTAGCNGTAGACAAAATATTTATATTGTTAGATGGACTTACAANGTCAGATTCTGTATTACAAGAAATAAANAAAAAAAGTAGNTTAAAAAGCAAAAGAAACTTCATAAAATTGNAAACGAAAAAATTATGAAATAGTTTATCTAATAAAGCTTTAAAAGTTGGTCTTTCATANCTTTAAAGTTNTNTCCAATTTCTTCTATATATNATGAATCTATCCTTTCAATTAAATCATCAATACTTTTTACTTCAAACATATCAACTTTATATGTTTGTTCCATGTGNTGATACTCAAACTTTATTAAGTATTTTAGATTGAACTCAAATATATTCACATTAATATTTTTAATAAAGTATGATTTCACAACTCTCATCTGATTAATATATTTTTNATTCTTTTTTTATACTTACTCTATTGTATTTCATCGAGACATAAAGATCTTAAATCAGAGTATTTAGTTTTTAACTNATTTAATTCATCTAAATAAGATTTTATATTTTTTCTAGATTCAATTAAATAACCAAAAAAAATNTCACTCTCATAAAAATTTTTATTAAANCTATATTTTAATATTTCTATTTGATTNGCTTTATTAACATCTGTTTCCCAATTGTGTTCTAGNAAAAAATTAACCGATAATTTAAAGTTGAAGTCAAGAAAGAAATTATCGTANTCTTTAGTATGTACATCATGTCTTTGTAAATCTTCATTAAAAAGTTTAAATAATTTGGTTTTTAGAGTTTCAGATTTTATNCTTTTAATTAAATCNGAGCTAATTAATTGATTAAATATTCCNTCTTGAGGAAAAAATGATTTTAATGCCCTTCCTACTGATGAGATATTNTACATAATCTTATCATTAGATAAATTCATNTCACCATTTAAGTTATCATAAAGAGTATTTGAACTCTCAAGAGACATTTCTTGAAGTTTAATAAANTTATCAATTTGAATNATATCTTGATCAATTACATTAATTAACTGTTCAATTGATTTGTTCTTTCTTTCATTCTCAAACCTATCTTGTCTCGCCCCCTCAAAATATAATGATATTAATATACCTAAAAATATNACAATAAATTCAAAAGAATATTTAACAAAATACTCTTTCATCTAATACTCTTTAAGTTCTATGTCAACATCTTNTCTCCATCTCATTATACCTCCATNAAGATTATAAACATTATCAAAGGAATAACTATCTTCTAACATNTTAACAATTGTCGCACTTCTTGAACCTGTCCTACAGTAGATAATAACATCTTTNGTTCTAGAAATCTTATCAATACAATCAGGAATTGAATACATACTTATTTTATCACCTCCTATGCAACATATATCATATTCATACTCTTCCCTTATATCAATTAATTGAAAGTCCTNTTTGTTATTTATTTTTTTGTTAAGAGTAATAGGGTTGATCTGCTTCATCACACCTTTATTTTTCCAGANATACCTCCAGAAACAATATATTTCATAACCTCTGAGGAAGGGTTCGATAAAGAGGTAATATTTTTTTTATCAGTTANAAAAACATTGCCACTAAAATTATAAGAATGAGGAAGATAAACTGAAACCTTACCAGGTAAACCAATACCCTTTANATCTTCACTTGTTACAAATCCAGGCTTNTATANATTNTTATCTACTTTAACTAATACTGGTTTATTAAATTTCTTTTTTTCTCCCATAAAAGATGTCATTAAATCTTTAATAGAAGAATAGACCAAATTTAAAAGAGGAACTTTTTTTACTANATCTTCAAACCAATTAATTAAACCTGTATTATACTTTTTAGTGAATGACCCTACAATTGTAATTGAGACAATAACAATAATAAAACTTAAGCCAGGAATGTTTTTTGCTAGTGGGACTAAACTATCAAGAAAATTATAGAGATACCATACCACATANATAGCTGCTGCCATTGGGACTATTAATAAAAGCCCCCTAAGAAAATTGTTTAAAAGCTGTCTCATTACAACAATTTATAAAAATTATAATGTCATTCCAATAAAGGTTTTAAAAGCTAACCCCATAAGTCCAGTTAATAACATNGTTATCCCTAAGCCTTTTAAGCCATCCGGTACATGAGAATATTTTAATTTTTCTCTAATTGCTGCCAAGGCAACAATTGCAAGCCAAAAACCAAGTCCACTACCAAAACCAAAGGCTGTTGCCTCTTGAATATTNAAGTCTCTTTGTACCATAAATAAAGAGCCACCTAAAATAGAGCAGTTAACAGCTATAAGAGGAAGAAAAATTCCGAGAGATCCATACAAAGCAGGTGAAAATTTTTCAATAATCATTTCTATAAGCTGCACAAAAGATGCTATTACAGCTATAAACATTAACAACTGAAGAAAAGTTAAATCAATTTCAGTAAAATCAGAAGAAATCCAAGATAAGGCNCCCTCGTCAAGTATTTTCTTTTGAATTAACCAGTTCAGCGGTGCAGTACAAGTAAGTACAAAAATAACTGCNAAACCTAGTCCATTNGCAGTAGTAACTTTTTTTGATACAGCTAGAAAAGAACACATCCCTAGAAAATATGCAAAAATCATATTATCCATGAATGCACTTTTTATAATAAGATTAAATAANTCAGTCATATATATATTTAATTTTCTATATATCCATTTCTTGTCCTTTGTGCCCANATTAATAATCCNAGTATAATAAAAGCACCTATTGAGTCAACAAAAAGACCATTTGTTGGGAAAGAATTCCAACCTATCATCTCAAAGACCTTAAATCCTAAAACTGATCCAGAACCTAATAATTCTCTAAAAAATGCAACCACTAAAATTATCCAAGCATATCCGACGCTGCTTCCTAGTGCGTCAAGGACACTATCATAAGGTTTATTTCCCATGGCATATGCCTCTAGCCTACCTAAAATGATACAATTCGTTATAATCAAGCCAACAAATGCACCAAGAACTTTGAACATCTCATAATTAAATGCTTTCAAAAATTCAGATACAAGAGTTACAAGGGTTGCAATAATTGCTAATTGAACAATAATTCTTACTCTAGCTGGAATATAATTTCTAATTAAGGAAGTAATTAAACTTGAAAAAATCATTACAAAAACTACACTGATTGACATAACAATAGTAGGTTCTAGTTTAATAGTAACTGCAAGAGCAGAACATATCCCCAGAACTTGGATAGAAATAGGATTATTATCATCCAAAGGATCAACTAAAATTTTTCTTCTCCTCTTAGATAAAAAAGCTTCGGCTGGTTTTACTTTAATAACTTCTTTTTCTTTTANTTCTGTACTCATTTATTAAAAGTTAATGTTCTTGNATCTGTTTTAATCTTAGAAATATATGGATTATANCACTCAAAATAATGGTAAATCATATCATTCAATCCGTATGCAGTTATTGTGGCACCAGACATCCCATCAACTTCATGCGAGCTCAAACCTTTATTATTTTCAGATTTAAGCATTTTGACAGATACCAATTCATTTATCTGATTATATATCATTTTTCCTTTATATCTATCTTGAATTTCTTCTGAAGATATTCTAGCACCTAATCCGGGAGTTTCTGCTTTATGATCAAAAGCTACTCCAACTACTGTATTCAATTTTTCATCAAGAGCAATAAAACCTGAAATCCAATCCCATAATCCNTTGCCAAACATTGGAAAAATATAATAATCTATAATTTCTCCATTTGAGCTAAACATAAATACTGGATATTTTCTTTCTTTAGGATCTATCTTNTAATTTTTCTGAATATTTATCTCTTCTGCAACTAGTTTTGATCCATCATCCTGAATAATTTCCTCACCATCTAAATCAATTACAATTGATTTCATTTTTTCGTTGTATAAACTTAATACCTCATCAGAGGTGAGTTTGGAGATATCCATGACTGCACCTAAAATTTTCTTTTTAGTATCAATTTCAACTTGCTTCTTTTGAATTGGACCCAGATGCATTCTAGTAAATGAGAGTAATGAACCAAGGAAAATGGTCATTATAAGNGTAAAAGATATTATATATGTATTAGACTGTTGCACGATTTAATCTTCTTTTTTTATTTGCTTCAACTACATAAAAATCTATNAGAGGAGCAAAAACATTCATAAATAATACTGCTAGCATTATACCCTCTGGGTATGCAGGGTTAAAAATACGAATTAATACTGTCAATAAACCAATCATAAAACCATAAATCCATTTTCCTGTCTCAGTTTGAGCTGCAGAAACAGGGTCAGTTGCCATAAAAACAGCACCAAATGCTAGGCCTCCCATAACTAAGTGGTAATATGGAGGCAGATTCATAAATTCATTAATTCCAATCAGGTTAAATATAGAACCCATAAATAATGCTCCAGCAAAGACACCTAAAATAATTTTCCAGCTAGCTACACCAGTAAAAATCAATATTATTGCTCCAATCATACACATAATAAAAGANGTCTCACCAATTGATCCTGGGATGGCACCAATAAGCATATTATCAAATGAATAGAAGTTCATATTTCCAACTTCACTAGAGTATTGATCCATCAAATTAATAACATTATCTGAATCAGAATTTCCNACAGTAGANGCNCCAATAGAAAGTGGTGTAGCACCAGAATAGCCACTTACAACCTCTTTTCCATCATCGTAATATGTCCAAACATCTCCACTTATATCACTTGGGAAACCAAAATATAAAAATACTCTTGCGGTTANTGCAACATTCAAGATATTCATACCAGTACCNCCAAAAACTTCTTTTGCAATTACTATTGAAAAAATAGTGGCCATTGCTACCTGCCATAGGGGNATATTAGGTGGCATAATTAGTGGNATTANCATCCCTGTAACAAGAAAACCTTCATTAATAGGATGTCTTCTTATTGTTGAAAATACAACTTCNACCAACCCACCTGCTANATAAGAGACAAGTACAATTGGTAAAACTTGTTTGGATCCAATAAAAATTTTATCAATTAANGTACCCTCTTCTCCTATCGCAAAATAGTGTTGGTGTCCTACATTCCAAATACCAAAAAGTAAACAAGGAATCATAGCTATNACAACAGTCATCATCAACCTCTTTAGGTCAATAGCATCTCTTATCTGAGCTCCTTTATTTGGTGTTACCTCATTAGGAACAAATAAGAATGTTTCTCCTGCCTCAAACAGATAGTGAAACTTTTCTAGCTTACCACCCTTCTGAAACATTGGTTTTTGCTTATCTAATATTTTTCTTAAAAATTGCATTAGTCTTCCATTAATAAATTTAAACCTTTTCTTAATAATTTCTGGAGCTCATTCTTTGATACATCTACGAATTCGCACAGGGCGATGTCCTCTTCGATTAACTCATATATTCCAAGTTCTTCCATCTCATCATAGTCATTTGCTAGAATTGCTTTAAACAGAAATGTTGGAAGAATATCCATTGGTAAAACTTTTTCAAAAACACCTGTCTGTACAAATGCTCTCAACTCTCCATTTGTATTAGTATCTAAAATNTATTCGTTTTTTTTTGGTTTCAAAAAAGACAGCAAGCCAAATGCTCTCTGAAAACTTAATTTATTGGCAACTGGCATTATCCAACCTAGGAAAGAGTGATTATCTCCCTCAGGTAANACAGATATCATATTGTCATAAAAACCTAAATAACCATTAAATCCAATTGAATGTCCTGTAAGTACATTACCAGAAATGACTCTACAATTATTCTCATTTNCTTTTTTAAGNATAGANCTAACATTAATGCCATAATTACATTTATAAAATTTTGGATTAACAACTTCTGAACCAACTACACAGATTTTTCTNGAGGAGTCATACCTTCCNTCTATGAATAACCTACCAATCTCANCAAGTCCCTGAGGTGTAGTTGTCCATACAACATCTCCTTTATTTATNGGTTCAATATGATGAATTTGAATACCAACATTACCTGAAGGGTGAGGACCTGAAAATAAATTATTTTGACAACCATCAAAACTAAACTCAGAGAAAGTATCAGAATTATGATTAAGATGTATTTTCCCTTCNGTCAACATTTGAACAACCTTTATACCTATTTTAATAAATTCTTTATCTTCTGCNTAAACATAAGAGTAGTTAGGAGAAAGNGGATTGGTATCAAAAAAAGAAATAAAAATTGATTTTGGTGAAAGTTTAGGNTCGGCAACCATACCAAATGGTCTCTGAATTAAGTTAGGCCATATACCAGAACTGCATAAATTATTTATGATTTCTTCTTTAGATAATTGATCTATATCAGATTCATTATACTTTTTAAATTTTATAAACTTATTAACCTTATCTGGTAATATCCTTATTTCTTCAAGTCTTCTCTTCTCACCTCTTACAATTTCAACAACTTCACCACTTACAGGAGATGAATACATTACACTCTCGGATAATTTATCAAATAAGATAGGTGTTCCAGATCTAACCTCGTCTCCTTCTGAAACTANTAGTTTAGGCCTTGANAAACCGATAAAATCTGTTGGTTTTAATGCGTATGAACTTGGNGCTTGAAATTCGGATATTTCTTCAAGTGCTGATCCCTTTAGTTTGATATCAAATCCTTTAGTAAGATTAATTTTAAGAGACATTTAAGCTAATAACAAGTTCAATTCGCGACAAAAATAAGACTAAAAAATCTATTTCTTAATTTTTTTTTGATAAATAATTAAGAAAATTTTTTCTCTATAAAATTAATGATTTTATCAACCTGTTCNCTGATTTCAAGATCTGATGTGTCTAGTATAAAAGCATCATCTGCTATCNTTAATGGACTATCTTTTCTGGTCGAGTCTTGAACATCTCTTTTTTCTAAATTTTCAATAACATCACTGTATGTTATTTCAGGATTTTTAATTTTCATCTCATTAAACCTCCTCTTTGCTCTCACCTCAATATTTGCTGTCATAAAAACTTTAACTTCAGCATCAGGAAAAACTACTGTAGTAATATCTCTTCCTTCAACAACAATATCTTTATCATTTCCAAATGCCTTCTGTTTATTNACTAAAAATTTTCTAANAGAAGAATTTGAACTAAATAAAGAAACATTATTGGAAACATCATCAGATCTAATATCCGACTCNACATCATTATTATTTAAAAAAATATGTTGTTCACCTTCAACATATTTAAAATCAATTTGTATNTCNTTTAGAGCATTATTTATTTTAATATCTTGTGAAGGAGTGACATTCTTATTCATAAANTATAATGTAACAGCCCTGTACATTGCTCCAGAATCTAAATATTTAAATTTTAAATATTTAGCCAGCAACCTNGNTGTAGTGCTTTTACCACATCCTGAGTGACCATCAATTGCAATAATAATATCTCTAATCATAACTTTTCTCTTTAATTAAAGTACCTCTTCTGTTATACTGAAACCAAGATCCAACCTTTTCGTCATTTCTATACCTACCTCTCTGTGAAATTTTTCCATTAGAGTGAAACTCAACAAAAATACCNTCTAATNTCCCATCTAAATAATTNCTTTTTGAAAAGATATNTCCATTATCNTAATAATCAATTAACTCACCTTCACCATNTATAAAAGTACTATTTGNTATTATTTTACCGTCTAGCAACTTAAACTCTGACACATTAATTAATCTACCTAAATTATANATTTCTTCTTGTTTTACTTCACCATTAATATTAAATCTCCCCCAAATACCATCTTTTAACCCATTAACATATTCACCAATCTCATCTAACTCACCACCTTCAAAATAACTNATCCACTTTCCTGACTCAAAACCATTTATAAATTTACCTTCAGATAATATATTTCCAGATTTATGAAAATACTTCCAGTCTCCGTTTTGATAATCNTTAACGTATCTTCCTATTGAGAATACNTCTCCATCCTCGTTATANGTTTCCCAAAGACCTGTTTTTAAATTGTTTANAAATTCTCCTTTNACACTTAGATATCCATAAGGTAGNTACTCTTTATATTCNCCATGCANTAAATTATTTTTATAATTATATGNCTTAGCAATTCTTTCNCTAGGATAAAATTCTTTAAAATTTCCATTCTTTATCCCATTAGTGTAGTGCTCTTCTTTTTTAANNGAGCCGNTNTTTTCATAATAATATACCCACTTNGAGTNAGGTAGATCATTTTTGTATCTTTTCTCAAATGATTTCCTTCCGTAGGGTCCGAACTCAGTCCATACACTATCTTTTAANCCTAAATTATAGTGTCCTTTCAAAGCNATTTTTTCATTAAAATAAAACTCATAATATTCTCCATCAATCTTATTATNAGTATAAAATGCTTTACTTATTGGAGTTCCAAACTTGTCATATGAGATAAAATCACCATCTAGTCTACCTTTAATATTATAATTAGATACTTCTTTTATTTTTCCATTAGGGTGATAATATAACCAAGTTTTATATCTTTTTCCATCGAGCATCTCACCAGCTGTCTCCTCAACTCCATCTTTATAAAANGTTTGCCATATTTTACTTTGTAAGTTATTNTTAAAAAAACCCGAAANTTTGAGTTGTGAGTTATCATAATANTCTACAAAAATACCATCNAATTCACCTTGATCATTATAATTATAATATGCCATTAGGTTGCCGTTTTTAAAAAATATATACCATTTTCCAATTGGAGTTATTTTATCAAATCTACCTTTTACTCTTATATTTCCTTCCTTATCTTTAGATACGTATTCTCCATCAGATAACTTCTCTCCAGATTTATAAATTTTTAGTACTTCAGGGTCAGAAATTGGTATATATAGTTTTTGCGAAAAACTATATGAAGTNANAAGAAAANAAATAAATACTAAATTTAATAATCTCACCATCTTATAAGTGCTGAAGCCCANGTAAAACCACTACCAAAAGCAGCTAGACATACTAANTCTCCATTTTTAATTTTTTTATTTTCTAATGCTTCAGAAATTGCAATTGGAATTGAAGCAGCCGTAGTGTTACCATATTTCATTATATTATTAAAAACTTTATCATCTTCCAAATTCAACTTTTTTTGTAAGTACTTACTAATCCTAAGGTTTGCCTGGTGAGTTATTAAAATGTCAATATCCTCTGTTTTATAATTTGAAAAATTTAAAGCTTCATTNATCACCTCTTCAAANCTTAACACAGCATTCTTAAAAACAAAATTACCGTTCATATTTGGATAGAATCCGATATCACTATTACTAGAATTATTNATAATTTTATCAACCCANAATGTAGTAGAAGGTTGTATTACAGCTAGTTCTTTAGCATATTTTCCTTCTGAATGAAGNTGNGTAGATAAAATTTCTGATTTNTCNTTACTCTTAGAAATAATTGCTGCACCTGCTCCATCTCCAAATATAACAGATACTGATCTTCCTCTAGGTGACTTATCCAATGCACCTGAATGGATCTCACTACCAACTACTAAAATATTTTTATACATTCCAGATCTTATGTATTGATCAGCAATAGATATCCCATAGATAAAACCTGAGCACTGATTTCTAATATCCAATGCACCCACCTCTCTNATATTTAAATTATTTTGAATTAAAACACCACAACCAGGNAAATAATAATCAGGACTTAAGGTAGCAAAAATTATAAAGTCTATTTCCTCCTTAGAAATATTTGCGTTTTTAATAGCAATTTCNGAGGCATAAGTACCCATTTGAGAAGTTGTCAAATCATTGTCCACCCATCTCCTTTCCTCNATACCTGTCCTCTCTTTGATCCANTTATCATTTGTATCCATNATATTCTCCAGGTCAGTGTTTTTCACTNCATTTCTAGGAACATAAAAACCNACTCCTTTAATTTTAGATTTTGACATNTATCAAAACTAGATATTTTTTTTAATCAAAAAGAGAATAATTCCCATATTGATTTAGATTTTCTTTTGCTTCAATTACTGTTTTGTCAAAAAGAGACTTTTTTTCAAAATACGGAGATATTGAATAGTTATTAAAGTCAGAGAATCTAAATGGTGACATAAAAGATAANNTNTTATTAAAGTTTGATCTTTTGTCAAACCATATGTCAAAATACCTTGNNTCAAATATCAAAGGTGAATAGTTTGTGTACTTCCTCCATTTTATATCAGATNGTGTAGTTAAAAATGTAAAGTAATAAAATGAATTTCCTGATAGATCCTCATACTTCTCTTTAATTCCAGCACAATACATTAATTTATCTTTCTGAAATGAGAANTAATAAGGTNTTTTTTCTTTTTTATTAATTTTTTTCCAAAAGTAAAAGCCATCACATGGTACTAGGCACCTATCAAATTTGAATTGATTCAATAGTATATTACTTTTTTTTATTTTAGATGTATCTATATTAACCAACCTCTTCGCTAGAGATTTATTATTAGAAAGCAATGGGTTGGATCCCCATAATGTTTTAACTATTTTTTTCTTATTGATATCAATTATTGGAAGCTCNAAAGTTGGGTGAGCATTATACATTGGCNTCAAAATAGTAGTTTCATCTACTAAAAATTCAGATATTGAATTAGTATTTATTAGTGAGTATCTATCTATCATTCAATAAAAATAATAATTTTCTTATGTTAATCTTAATAACAAATTTTAATTTAAATTTGATCAAAAATTTCAAATGGCCGAAATAATTAGAATGCCAAAGATGAGTGACACAATGGAAGAGGGTGTCATNGCTGGATGGCTTAAGAAAGTTGGTGATGATATAAAATCAGGAGATATATTAGCTGAAGTAGAAACTGATAAGGCAACAATGGAACTNGAGTCGTATGATGATGGANTTCTTCTNCATATTGGTGTANATGATGGTGATTCTGTACCAGTTGATGGTGTTATAGCNATAATTGGAGAAAAGGATGAGAANATTGATGAAGTTTTAAAGGATATNTCAAATGAAAAAAATACNTCCNAATTAGANGATGAAAATCCGCAAGAAATTGAAGATGTTGAAGAGGTAAAAGAAGAAAAATTTGAAGANGTAAAAGAAGAAAAGNTTGAAGAGCAAAAAGAGGAAGNAAATTCTAATAGTAAAATTGATACAATTGATGTGAATTTCCCANAAGATGNGTCTAGGATAAAGGCATCNCCTCTTGCNAAAAAATTAGCTGAAGAAAANGGAGTTGATATATCAAAAGTTAAAGGTTCGGGGGAAGGTGGTAGAATNATTAAGGAAGATATTAAAAACTTTNAACCATCNGATAGTTCTCAGACAGAAACANTAAAATTACCTCAAATTCATTCTAGTGAATCTTATGATGANGTNCCTGTTTCTCANATGAGAAAAACAATATCAAAAAGACTTGCTGAAAGTAAATTCTCTGCACCGCATTTCTATCTTACGATGGAAATTAATATGGATAACTGCATCGANGGAAGAAATAAAATAAATGAAACTTCTGATGTTAAAATATCTTTCAATGATATCATAGTAAAGGCTTGTGCNGTAGCCCTTAGGAAGCACCCCATGGTTAATGCAAGTTATCTNACTGATAAAATGAGAATTAATCATCATATACATATTGGNGTTGCAGTAGCTGTTGATGATGGATTACTAGTNCCAGTNATAANATTTGCAGATAATAAATCATTGTCTCATATATCTTCCGAAGTNAGAAATCTTGCTACAAGAGCTAAAAATAAAGANCTTCAACCATCTGATTGGGAAGGTAATACTTTTACTATTTCTAACCTTGGGATGTTTGGNATTGANGAATTTACTGCTATAATNAATCCAAATGATGCATGTATANTAGCTGTCGGAGGAATTAAAAATACACCTATTATTAAAAATGGTGAAATTGTTGCAGGAAATGTAATGAAAGTTACACTTTCATGTGATCATAGAATAGTTGANGGTGCAATTGGTTCAGCTTTTCTCAAGACACTCAAAGAACTTATAGAAGACCCAATAAAAATTTTAGTATANATGTCAAAAATTAAATCTACAACAGTATGTGCTGTCCTTAAAGATGGTAAAGTTGCAATTGGAGCAGATGGTCAGGCCACAATGGGAAATACGGTTGCAAAAAGTAATGTTAATAAAATTAGAGTTCTACTTGAGGGAAAGATATTAGCTGGTTTTGCTGGATCAACTGCAGATGCTTTCACCTTNATTGAGAGATTCGAAGAAAAACTAAGTAAATATGGCGGAAATATGAAAAGATCTGCAATCGAATTAGCCAAAGACTGGAGAATGGATAGNTACTTAAGAAGACTTGANGCGATGATGATAATAGCTGATAATAAACAGATTCTTATTGTTTCAGGAACTGGCGATGTTATTGAACCAGATAATAATATAGCAACGATAGGATCAGGTAGTATGTATGCTCAAGCTGCAGCTATTGCCCTCAAAGAAAATAATCCAAAACTATCTTCAGAAGATATAGTAAAGAAAAGCTTAAAAATTGCAGCAGATATATGTGTTTACACTAACCACAATATTATCATTAAAAAAATTTCTTAGTTCTCAATATCAATTGAACCTAGACCATTTGTTGCTTCCCAAAAATTATATAGTGATGACCCATCGTCACCTTTCTTTGAAAACCATTCAGCGGTCGCATCTACCCTATCCCACTCATCTTCTGTTAATGGTGAGTCGGTAATTACAATAGAAAGTATTTTAAAGTTTTTCTGTGAATCATTTGAATTAGGAATTCTTTTCCCTAAAAGACTTTCTAGGGATGATGAATTATGAGTAACTCTATTATTAGCAGAAAAAATAAACTTATTTTCATTAACTGAAAATGAGGTTATATCTGTAAATACATCAAAATCTGATACTTGCGAAGGGGAAATCATTCCCATNAGGTATAATTCTAACTCGTTAAATGGCACTCCATTTCCACCATTAGCAAATCCTCCAAAACTATTTACAGTGTAAGAATTCCCTCCATTTTCAATTAGTGTATTTTGGTCGAAACCACCAAGTTGACCTCTTGAACTTCCACCCGTAAAACCCCAGTGAGGTTTATAATTAAAAGAACTGATATTATTCCCTGGACCATCTATATAATGTGAATCAATACCAAAATTAGCCCAATTATGTGCTAATTCGTGCAGAGCAGGTCCACCACGCAAATACTCCAATCCTGTAAGTTGCATAATAGCTTTTAATTTACCTGAAGAACCATACTGTGTTGAGTAATCGTAAATACCTTGACCAGTTCCNTCAACATTATTTGAAACACCAATTAACTTCCCATAATAAGATAAATTTTCAGGGATACTCGGTTCATTCAATATAAAAAATATGAAATCNTACTTATCAGCATATTTTTTATAAATATCATTTGTAAGAGATGTTCTTTTTTCAGAATTGGTAAACTCATCATTATCCACCCAATTTTTATATTCATTTTTGGTCATAAGAAGAGAAGAAACTCTATTATTTGAATGAGCCATAATCTCATGATCTGTCAATGCATCTGGATCAACTAATGATTCACCATCTTTTGAGCAGGATATCAGTATTACTGTTAACAATATGTATATAAATAAATTTTTCATTTGATAGATTAATATTATAATTCTCTTACCCAAATATTCCTATAACTAACTTTATTGCTATGATCTTGCAGTTTGAGAGGNAGCTTTGAAGGGTGCGCCTTATATTCAGGGTACCCAATATATTTGACATAACCTTGAATTTGGACATTATTTTGGACTAAAACTCCATTGTGAAAGACAGTTACGTATGCAGGAGACTCTAAATTTCCTTTTTCAGAAAAAACAGGAGATTTAAATATTATGTCATATGATTGCCATTCTCCCGGCTCTTTAGAAGCATTAACCAANGGGATATGTTGCTTATAAACACTTGCAGCCTGTCCGTTAGAATAAGTTCTATTTTTATATGAGTCTAAAACTTGTATTTCATAACCTGAATCACCTGGCGATTTTGGATCTTCCATAAAATAAACTCCACTATTTCCCCTACCCTGNCCACTACTACTAATTTCAGTTGGTGTTCTAAATTCCACATGCAACTGACAGCTCCCAAAAGATTTTTTAGTTAATATATCCCCAGAACCAGGGTTGACAGTAAAATAGTCCCCTTCAATAACCCATTTAGCTTCCTCTCCATTTTTATGAACCCACTCATCTAAATTTTTACTAGAAAATAATACTATGGCATCAGAAGGGGCCTCACTAAAAGTTTTACCAGGATTAACNGCAACGGGTTCAGGATCCCAAATTTCAGTCACTTTTGGTTCTACTTCTTTCTCCTGGAAAGCAGACTCAAGTTCCGATTGGGATGCGCAAGGAAAAAAGGATGTCTTTCCATCTTCATCTTTTGAAAAATAGCCATCACAATTTAAGATTTTAGAGTAATATAATGCCTCATCTTTACTTGAAAATCCTTTAAAATCTGATTGAAAATTTATAATTGTATATAATAGTAGAAGTGATATCATTTTTTGTAGTTTAGTTTATTAATTAAATATAGAAAATTGCAATTATTTTACCTAGAAAATATAAAGTCAGATTATTTAGAGGGTTCTGAATACAATCACTGCTGCAATGTGTTGAGGAAAAATCAAGGAGATAAAATCTTAGTTACTGATGGAAATGGAAATCTTTACTCAACAGAAATAGAAAAAATTAAAAACAAAAAAGNTTATCTTCATAATTGGGAGAAAACTATATCGAAAAATAAACAAAATAATACATGTGTAGCAGTTGCTCCTCCAAAAAGTTATAACAGATTAGAGTGGATGGTTGAAAAGCTAACAGAAATTGGAATTAGTAAAATCATCTTTATTATTACTTCGAACTCAGAAAGAAAAAAAATTAGAAAAGAAAGATTAGAAAAGAAAATGATTTCAGCGATGAAACAGTGTAACTCNNTATTTAAAACTAAAATTGATGAAATTTATAATTTAGACTTATTTTTAAAAAAATTTAAATTCAAAAATAAATTTATTGCTGATATTGAATCATCATCGATAAACATTAAAGAAAAAAATAAAGGTGATTCCATNATTNTAATAGGCCCTGAAGGTGATTTTACTTCTGTAGAAAAATCACTTCTTTTTGAAGAGGGCTATAAAAAAATATCTNTAGGNAATATGATANTAAGAACAGAAACTGCGGCAGTANTTGGAGGTTTTTTATTAAAAAACAAAGGTNTATAGAGTGATTGGCCTGGGGCTCGAACCCAGGACCCTCTCCTTAAAAGGGAGATGCTCTACCAGCTGAGCTAGCCAATCATAACAAATGGAACGCGCAAAACTAGAAAATGTTATTGATATTTTAACAATCAGATTAAATTATTATATTCAAAAATGAAAAAATTTTTTTTAATCTACNTATTAATATTTCATGTAGGTAATATTTTAAATTCTCAACAAAAAAAATCGCCTTTAATANCTTCATATTTNGAATATNATGAACATAAAAAATNAACTCCATTTAATATTGATTGGGTTCAGATAGGACCAGTTATNAATTCAGCAAGAGTTGAATCAATCCAAGTAGATGAAAAAAATCCAGGTACAATGTATGTAGCGTTNGGTTCTGGAAATTTATGGAAAACAACTAATAACGGTATTTCNTGGAAGCCTATANTTAATAATATTCCGTCTATNGGTATAGGTGACATNGCTGTCGCNCCTTCAAATAGAGATATTATATATGTTGGNACTGGAGAAAGTCTCAAAAAAGCTAGGAATTTCACAATGCCAGGAACAGGGGTATATAAATCAATAGATGGTGGAGAANCATGGAAGCANATAGGTCTCGATGATTCATGGCACATTGGAGAAATTTCGATTAACCCCAATAATCCAGATATTGTCTTCGTGAGTGTTTTAGGCCATTTCTGGNCTAAAAATATAAATAGAGGTGTATATAGGACATTAGATGGNGGTTTAACATGGGAAAATGTTTTACATATTGATNATAAGACAGGTTCAAATGACATTATCATTTCCAGATCTNATCCTAATATAATTTACACTACTATGTGGGAAAATAATCCTGGAATAAGTGGATATAATAGTGGAATATATAAAAGTATAGACAATGGAGATAACTGGATTAAGATGGAAAACGGACTACCNTANGGAGAAAAAATGGGAAGAAGCAGTGTAGCAGTTTCTTATTCAAATCCANAAAAAGCATATATTCTAATTGATAATCTTTCAAAATCAAGANCAGAAGCTGCAGAAGTATATAAAACAGAGGATGGAGGNAATAACTGGCAAAGAACACATAAAGAAGAGCTTCTTATTTTTCCAGGTATTGGATGGTATTTTACTGATATATATGTAAGNCCTGNTAATGACGATGAAATTTATGGTCTAGGGGTAAGGGCTGCTTACAGTAATGACGGTGGTAAGAGCTTCAATAATTTAAAGGGGTTAGTCAAAAGAATTAATCCAAGTCAGGCAAAAGGATTACATCTTGATCACTGTGAACTATGGATAAACCCCCTTAACCCNAATCATATTGCATTAGGTAATGACGGAGGGTTATTTGTTAGTTACGATAAAGGAAATTCATGGCTCCATTATAATAATTTACCTACTGGTGAATTTTATGATATTGAAATTGATAATAAAACTCCNTATAATATTTACGGTGGTACTCAAGANGATGCAACTGTNTATGGTCCATCTGAAGAGTGGNATAACTCATTTAATGAAAAATGGAAATATCTATGGATTGATGCATGGGACGGAGGTGATGGATGTATTACTCAAGTTGACCCTATTGACAACGACGTTGTATACTTTAGNATGCAAAATGGAGCNATTAGAAGAAAAAATATGATTTCTGGTATTTCTGTATCTATAAAACCTAAACTACCAAAAAATATTAATGATGATTTAAATTATAATTTTATTACTCCTTATTTTATATCAGATCATAATCATAAGACACTCTATCATGCAGGAAATTTTGTTTTTAAGTCAACAAATAGAGGAGATTCTTGGGAGCCAATCAGTAAAAATTTAATTGAATTATCAGTTAAAAAAGATAAAAAATCTTTCTCTGCAGGATCAATTGCTGAATCCAAGTTAGAGAAGGGTTTATTATATTTTGGTAGTGATAGAGGTTCTATATGGGTCACTAAAAATGATGGAAAATCTTGGGAGGAAAGATCTGAAAATATAGGAGATGCATATGTAAGAAGTCTTGAACCTTCCAAATTCAAAAATTCTAGAGTTTATATGTCTATGACTGGAATTAATTATGATGATTTAAATGCTTATTTATATGTATCTGAAGACTATGGAAACAAATGGACAAAATTAACAGGAAACTTACCTAATGAACCTGTCAATATAATAAAAGAAGATGAAAAATATGAAGATATTCTATATGCTGGACTTTACAGAGGACTATATATTAGTGTGGATAGAGGTAAATCTTGGAATATTATAGGAAGAAATCTTCCAATGAGTAGTGTTTCTGATATAGAAATTCATAAACCTTCAAATGATTTAATTATTTCAACCCACGGAAGGGGAATATTCAANTTCAACTTAGATCCACTACATTACTATTTTGAGAAAGGAAAAAATATTAAAGAGGAGTTTTTGTTTTCATCGAAAGAAATGTTCTTACCAAAATTTAACGATACACATAGAGAACCCTTAATGCATACATATCAAAAAGTGCCAATATCATTTAATTTAAATAATGATAAAAAATATGAGTTAATTATTATGAAAAAAAATAAAATTATATGGAGGTATGAATCTGAAGGTAGAAAAGGAATAAATCAGATAAGATGGGATCTTATCTTAAATAAAATTGATAGCAATCAACCTTACTATATACATTTTAATAAATTTATAGATCCAGGTAGATATTATTTATTATTAGAGACAGATAATACAAAATCTAAAGTTGAGTTTAATGTTTATGAAAATATTTAGTTTATTTAAAATACTAATATTTTCTCTCTCATTTTCTTATGGGTCAATAGAGAAGGCTGATTCATTATTTTATCAAAATAATTATTTAGAATCAAAAAAAATTTATGATTCAATTTTCTATACTGAAAATCAATTTTCAAATAGTATGATTTTAAAAATGTCTGCAATAGAAGAAAGAATAGGGAATTATGAAAAAGCAATATTTTATCTTGAACTTTTCCAGAAAAAAGAAGACAAAGATCAAGTCAACAAAAAAATAAATGATATAGTATTAAAAGAAAATTTATCTGGATATGATGAAGATGAAAAGAAAATATTTAAACAGTTTTATGAAAAATACAATTGGTATCTATTAGTATCACTTCTTCTTTTTAGTTGCATTATTTTCATAGTAAATTCAATAAAATTTTATCAAAAGAGAAAAATTAATTTCCTAATTCCTTTCTTTTATATTTCATGTTTCCTAATACTTTTTATCATCAACTTTAGACCTTTAAAAGAAGGGATTATATTTAAGGAAAACACATTTATAATGAAAGAGCCTTCTTCAGGTTCAGATTTATATAAAATTCTCAATAAAGGTGATAAGATAAGTGTATCTAAAGATCTAGAAATATGGTATGAAGTAATTATTATGAGTGAGAAGAGGTACGTAAGAAAAAAAAATATTAGATTAATAGACTAATAATTCTTTAATAAGGATTCTCGTTCATTTAAAATCTCATTATAAGCTAACCTATCTGCAACTTTTGGAAACCAATTTTTAATTAAATGAGCTAGCTTACCTCTAAATGTAAAGATTAAATCTCTTTTTTTAGTAACATATCCTCTAAATACCTTTTCAGCCACTTCTTCTGGTGACATCATCTTAGCATTATCTCTTGATGTTTCCCCCTCCTTTTTACCATCTGATTTTAATGTATTTTTTCTAAAGTTACTATGGACATATCCTGGAGAAGCTACCATTACATGTACATTTTTTCTCTGAAGCTCTAGTCTTAAAGAATCAAAAAAACCTTGAATTGCATGTTTTGAAGATACATATGCTGTTCTAGTAGGTGTAGCAATAAAACCATTTAAGGAGGAAATAGCAATAATTGAGCCTGAGCTCTGAATTATATGAGGAAGTGAATATTTTACACTGTATACAGAGCCTAAAAAATTAATTCCAAATAATTTTTCAAAAGTTTTAATATCAACATCCTCAAATAATGACCTAATTGATATTCCTGCATTACATATTAAAACGTCTATCCTACCAAATTTATTTACTGCTAAATCAACCATCTTCTTAACATCATCTGAGGATGAAACATCATGCGAAATTCCTTCACCTCTACCCCCTTTTTCATTAATATTAGATATAACTGATTTAATTTTTTCTCTATTAGTTCCACCAATGACAACATCAAAATTTTCTTCACAAAACTTATAGGCTAAAGCTTCTCCAATTCCCGAAGATCCCCCAGTTATTACCACAACTTTATTTTTCATTTTATAAATATAGTTTAATTAAATTAGTATAATTTCGAATTTATAAAGAACCCCATAAATGAAGAAAAACATATTAAATCAGCTTGCTGAAGACAAAGAGAGCTACTTTAACGCAGCAATACCTCCAATTTTTTCAAATTCTAATTTCCTATTTTCTAATGTTAATGATATGAGGGAGGCTATGTCATCAAAGAGCTCTAATCCATTTTACACAAGAGGAAGTAACCCAACAACATCAATCTTAGAGAAGAAAGTTGCTGCTCTAGAAGGAACAGAAAAAGCAATTGCACTTAGTAGTGGAATGGCAGCAATCTCAACAGCTATACTTTCACAAGTAAGTTCAGGTGAACACATCATATCAATTAAAAGACCATATACTGGTACAGATAGGTTTATGAAAGAAATTTTACCTAAACTAAATATAGAAGTTTCTTTTGTTGATGGATCAACGACTGAAAATTTTTCAAAAGCAATTCAAGATAATACGAAGGTAATATACTTGGAAAGCCCTAACTCATGGACATACCAGATGCAAGATTTAGATATGATTTCTAAATTAGCTAAAGAAAATAAAATTATAACTATAATTGATAATAGTTATTCATCACCAATTAATTGTAATCCATCCAAATGGGGTATTGATATAATTATTCATTCTGCTACAAAGTATATAGGAGGTCACGCAAATGCAATGGGTGGAATTATATGCGGATCAAATAATATAATAGAAAGCATCAACAACAGAGAGTTTAAGTTAATAGGGAGCGTTTTATCTCCATTTAATTCATGGCTTTTTATAAATGGTTTAAGGACTCTCAATATAAGGATGAAATATATTTCGGAATCAGCTCCACTTGTAGTTAAATTTTTAGAAGATCATGAATTAGTTGAGAGTGTTATTTACCCACACTCAGAAAAATTTAATCAATTTGAGTTAGCCAAAAAATATATTAAAAAACCATGCGGTCAGTTTACTATTGTACTTAAAACAGATAAAAAATATAAAATAGAAAAATTCTGTAATAATCTTAGTAATTTTTTTATGGGTGCTTCTTGGGGTGGGCATGAGTCATTGATATTTCCAGAAATATCAAGGTATAACAATAACAGTGAATATTATTCAAAAACTGATTTTTTACCGCATAACTACATAAGGTTTTATATTGGACTAGAAGATACTGATTTACTTATTAATGATTTAAAAAAATCTCTAGAATCAATAGGTTAGTAAACAATTGTTACTGTACCTCTATAGTCTGACTTTGTATATTTTATATAATAAAAATATACACCTGAAGATAACCCATCTCCATCCCACTGAAATTCTTTATTATAAGATTTAAATACCTCGACACCAGTTCTATCAACAAATACTATCGACTCAAAGTTATCATCACAACCATCTAAAGGTAAGTTTTGATTTGGATCTGATAAATTTGATAGTTTAAATTGGTCGTTAATCCCATCACCATCAGGACTAAAGGCATTGGGGGGATTAAATTCGTCCCAATTAACTTGAGGCTTTTTAAGTAAAAATCTTATTTTCTTAGATGATTTAGCTGTATTTGGGCAACTATTATCTGTGACATCAAATGTGAGTTCATAAAGTTTATCAGAAAAATCATCATTTAATTCTAGGCAGGATGGAGTCCATTTTAATGTACTTGACACTTCACCTGTTCCGTAAGCTTCAACAAAAGAAAACTCTCCAGGAAGTCCATCAGAAACCAGTTTAAGTAATAGTAAATCATCTTTGTCAGAATCAGATGCATTTATTTCAACTTCAAATGAGTTATTTACATCTAATATGTATTCTGGTTCATTATTAATCTGTGGAACTGAATTCTCATCAAGGTTAATTTTTATAACGAGCTGAATCGTATCTGCATTCATCTCTTGACAAAAATCAATATCCTCAGTTATGAAGTTAATCTTATACTCATTGATACCATTGTAAGGGAAATCTATACATTCAAAATTGATATCAAATTTTCCATCTATACTTCCAGGTAAAGAGTTAAATGTAGTAAATACTCCATTTATATCATCAATTTCAAAACCCACTCCATTAGCATTTATAACAACAGTATCATTATCAGCATCATTAGAGAAAAGGTTCAAAGAATAACTCCCAGATAGGTTTGTCTCAACCTCAACAATTGAAAAGTTAGGTCTTAATGTGACACTATCCGATATTTCTATATCTGATGTTAATTTTGGACCTGTATTTATTGGTAACTCTACATTTAAATTATAAAAAATCGTATCGGAATTTGAAATGTCACAAGTATCTAGATCATCAAGCACAACACCAATCAAAAATTCTGTGTTATCAATAAAGTCAAAGTCTCTGCAATTGGTATCAAAATTAAGAATCCCAGAAATATTACCTGGGTTATCTTCAATAGTATTAAAGGAAATTCCATAATCCTCCAAATTAATTTTAGGTGATGACGGTACAGTAAAGTAATTTAAAGTGAGACTGTCCAAATCAATATCTTTACCATTAATTAATGTGGAAAAAGAAGAGTTCCAAGGCACAGTTACAATAGTAGTGTCTTTCTGGTTTACATAAAAAGGGTTGGAATTAGAAGGCGGTTCAACAATTATTGTCACTCTTACAGTATCTCTTTGCGGTAGAGGACAAGCGTCATCAGCAGCAATTAAATCAATTAAATAAGGTTCATTTTGAATATATGGACAATCGGAAACACAAACTTGAACCTTTAAGGTATCTCCAGAATCATTTATTGAACCCTCACTAAAAGAAAAAATATCACTTAAATCTGTTTTTTCACTACCAAAATTTACTCCTATTGCATTTAGAGATACATTTGTTCCCACATCATCAGTTACAAAAAAATCAAAACATTTTGGTTGGGAGGCGACGTAGATAATTGTATCATCTTCCTTATAATATTCTGTGCTTCCTGGAACTTTCACTAATGCCTCTGGTGGATCAGGTGGATTACAACCATCAACTACTAGCATCTGAAAATCTCTTCTAGCCTCACCTATTTTTATTCCATCTCTATACTCATCTGCCTTTACTGAAAAAACATATAAGCCCACTTCTGTTGGTGTTACAGTAATAAACCCCTCATTAGATATTGATAAGGCAGGATCACCTGGTATCATAGTTGCTATGTTATACCCTGGTGCAAAATCAACAATTGGGTGTGGTGGTGAGGTAGGTGGAGGAACAGGGTTAATAGGTTCAGCATTTGGTTGCTGATCATCAAGTGGGGCAGCTAATGAATAAACTATTGAGTCTCCATCATCATCTTTACCTGCAAAATCAATATAGAATAATTGATTTACACATGCATAATCACTAAGAGGAGGAAATAATCTTGGAGATGAATTTATAAATGGGTTACCATTAGAGTCAACTACAGGTGGGAAGTGTAAAGTATATGTCATACCATTCCATCCAGGGTTTACAAGATTTTTTGTAGACCAGTTTCTACAACATCTCTCCCAAACTATTACATAACCATCCGGATGATTAAAATCGTTAGGATCCAATGTTATTTCATGAGAATATTCAACTTTTAATGTACATAAAAACCCAAGAGCACAATCAGGGTTGGTGTAAGGAACAAACTCTTGGTTAGTAATAAACATGGTACCATTTCTCATTGGCTGACCATCTGATTTCCTAAAAATAGTATATGATATCAAATCATCAGGACCAGGGTTTGCAGTTTGGGCACAGTCAAAATATTGAATTAATTTAACCCTGTAAGTAAATGAATTTTCTGCCCCAATATGGATCATTTCTATTTCACCTCCAACAATATGGTTTGCATTTAACCTATATAAGCAACTTAAAAATATAAATAAAAATATTTTGAGAGTCCTATTCATAAAATCAGCTTAAATATAGTAAGTTTATTGAAGCATGGAAGAAAATAATGACTTAGATATTCAGGAGATGGGAGTTATATCTTCGGATTTTATTAAGGTAGCAGATAAACTTAAGATAGCAACTCTTAAAATTATTGAAAAAAAATTTTCAGATTATCCAGTTATTATCATGAGTAAAAAAAATATTAACATAGGTTCTCTATTTATAGATTTCAAAGAATTTTTTGATAATGAATGGAAATACTTCGCATCATATCTTGAAATATTATCTGAAAAAAATATAATAAAAAATGAGAAAATCTTTATGGAAAGATATAAAAATAAAGATGAGTACTGTTGTTTACTTGTTATTATGGAAAATAAATCTAAGATTATATTTATTCCATATCCAGAAGATTAAATTAAATTTGTTTTTATGAATGATATTTTAAGTCCAGAAAGTTATACTTATTTACTAAATCTAATTATTGAATATGCTCCAAGAATAATATTGGGTTTCATATTCTTGATAGTCGGAAATAGTGCAATTAAAAAAGTTATAAATATTTTAGAAAAGTTTCTTTCTAGTAGAAATATTGATAAGTCATTAGTTCCTTTTTTTAGATCTTTATTGTCAATAACACTTCAGGTTGCATTAATTATATCTGTATTATCTATGATAGGTGTTGAGATGACCTCATTTTTAGCAATTTTAGGTGCTGCAGGTCTTGCCGTTGGTTTGGCACTTAAAGATACTCTACAAAATTTTGCAGCTGGGGTCATGATCTTATTCTTCAAACCTTTTAAAGTAGGTGACTTTATAGAGTATGAGGGAACACAAGGGACTGTGAAAGAAATTCAAATTTTTAATTCTATTTTAACAACTATAGATAATAAAAGGGTAATAATTCCTAATGGAATTTTGCAGACCTCAATTGTCACTAACTTTTCCTCTGAGAATACAAGAAGAATTATTTGGACATTTTCTATTGCATACGGGGATGACTTTGAAAAGGCAAAATCTCTTCTTATGAAATGGATTAAAAATGACAAAAGGATATTGAAGGATAAAGAGCCACTTGTTGTTCTTTCTGAACTTGCAGATAGCTCAGTAAATATTATGGTCAGAGTATGGGTAAAGTCCGAGGATTTTCTAGAAGTAAAATTTGATTATAATGAAAAAGTTTATTCTGA
>NZKG01000012.1 GCA_002692105.1 Marinoscillum sp.
ATATGTCTTCCGTAATTTAATAATACTGCCTTCGTTCCTGCATATATGTCAGCACCCTGATAAGACTCAAATAAGAAATATAAATTTAAATCTTTCCAACTCACAGTTGTTCCTATCCCACCCTGCCAGTCTGGATGAGGGTCTCCAATAACACCATTTTCAGGCGCTAAAGATGGGAATCCATTGTCGTTCAATAATATAGAACCGTCATCACTCCTAGTGAATTTTGTACCCCAGAACACACCAAGGGGGTATCCTTCTACTGCCCTACCCGATACAGCTGATAATCCTCCGAGCCTTATCGACTCTACGCCTTTAAGGTCAAGTACCTTATTTCTGTAGTAGCTCCAGTTAGCATTTATATTAACGTTAAAATCGTCGTTTTGTATTATATCATAACTAAAATCAACTTCCATACCCTTATTCTCAATTTTACCAGCATTAGTAAATAGCTCATCATAACCAGAAGAATTTGCGAGAGATAAATTAAAGAAGACGTCATCAGTCGTATTGTAATAGTATGAATAACCTATTTTGACCTTATTATCAAAAAATCTAATATCAGTTCCGACTTCGTATTCTCTCTTAATCTCAGGTCTTAGGTTTGGGTCACCAAGATCTTGGGATGGAGTGAATGATCCAGCACCAAATAGGTCTGTTGATAATGATCCACCATAGGAATCAGAATAATTTGGGGAAACGTATATTGACTGGGTATTGTAAGGTGGTGGTTCTACACCTACCTCACCATAGGCTAACCTCAACTTACCAAAAGTAAGTATTGGAGAGCCAACGAATAAATCAAGTTTAGAAAATTGCCACGCTAAATCAACTGATGGATATACAAAAACACTTTCTGCGTTAGGACCTATAGTTGAAGATGACTCTACCCTGACATTAGAGTTAAGGAATAACATATCAAAAAGACCAATATTTCCAGAAAAGTAAGTTGCTGCAGTTCTCATCTGCCTATCAAAATCGTCAACGTTAGTATTTTCAGGTTGTGCATTAGAAAAATCTTGAAGATCAATTGGTAATATAAAATCTCTTATATCACCTCCTAATCTAAGATATTTTCTGTCATTAAGATTAGCTCCAAGGGTGACGGAAAGATCAATGTCATCACCTATCTCAAAATTTGATCTTGCAATAATATCGGTATTAAATACTCTATTATTAGCTATCCCGTCAGTGAAATAACCTTGGCCGAAGGTTGAACCAACTGTTCCTGGTTTATAATATTGCACTGTCCTTGACTGGTAATAATCAATTCCAGTCCTTGAAATTATATTTAACCAATCCGTAATATTTAAATCAAACTGAATATTTGTTAAAAATCTTTCAACAGAATTTTTATTTTCTTGGTTATTTATTGTCCAATTTGGATTATTAAAACCAGCATTTACCCTACCTCCAGTCGGATTTCTGTATGATCTATGCCTACCTTGGATGGGCGAAGAGGAAGAAGATAAATAATAGTCTCCTATATAACCAGTGTTATCAAAATCCGCAGGAGTCCTAAGTAGGCCTAAATAAAGACCAGTTGAGGAGGCTCCTTTTCTTATTCTGTCAGAAACTGTTTTTGAATATGAATTTTTAAATGTTACCTTCAGCCAGTTCCCTAAATCTTTAGTGCTATTAAACCTTACAGTAGTCCTTCTGTAGTTACTGTTACTTCTAATAATACCTTTTTGATTAAGATCCCCAACACTGAAGTAGTTAGTCCCATTTTCACCACCCCCACTTATACTTAACGTATTTTCTGTGTAACTCCCGTTTTTAATTATCTGATTAAAGTTTGATTCATCGTATATCGTTCTATCATTTTTTAAAAGAACATTATAATGTCTGATACCATTCTGATCTATGAAATATGGTCCAAACGTATCCACAATATCTTCCGAACCATCCCTTTCAGATAATTTGTCACCCCAGGACCTAGTTGAGTTAGGGTTAAATGAACCGTTATCTCCCTGGCCAAAAGTATTTTGTAGTGGATGTCTCGAATTAATTTGATCGACAGAATAAACAGATCTAAATGAAATCTTAGGTCTCTGTCCCTTCTCTCCGCTTTTAGTAGTGATATATATAACACCCTTTGCTGCTTGACTTCCCCAGAGGGCAGCAGCAGAGGCACCTTTTAATATTTGAATTGACTCTATATCATTAGGATTTATATCGTTTAGTCTTGACTGTGAAACTACGCCAGATGTTGCAGAGGATCCAGTAGAATTATCTATTGGAACACCATCAAGTATAATTAGAGGTTGAAGTGAGGAGGTTATTGTTACGGGGCCACGTATCTGGATGTGAGAGCCTGCACCCGGATCACCCGAACTTCTAGTAACTCTAAGTCCCGATGCTTTCCCTGCCATACCGTTAATAAGACCTGTTTCTGCAGATCTAGAAATTTGATCTCCCTCGACTTTTGATGCAGTAAGACCTAATTTATCCCTTTCCTCCTTAAAACCTAATGCCGTCACCACAACCTCTCCCAACTGTGTAATATCTTCTTCAAGGTATATTGATATCATAGACTGATTTCCAATAGTAATATCCTGTGTGACAAAACCAACAAAAGATGCTGTGATCACCTCGTCATCTTCAGGTAAATTCAAGGAAAAAGATCCATCTATAGAACTGATTGATCCAACATTTTTATCCTTTACCATTATAGTTACTCCTACAAGCGGTTCTGAATCAGTTGATGAATATACGATGCCTGTAATGGATTTCTGAGAAAAAGAATAGGAATATGTAGTTAAGAAAGCAATAAAAAAAAGGTAAAATTGGCGTATCACTTTTATCATCATAACTATATTATCAAATATAGCTATTATATTAAAATAGCCTAACATTTATCATATTTTTAAATTAAAAACGAAATTTTCTTTTTATTACTTTTAATAAGCAAAACTTTTATCATTTTGATGATTTTATATTTGTAAACAATCATCAATTTATTGTTTTTAAAAAAAAATTAATATTTTTTAATTTCATCTTAAAAACCTTTAAAAAACAATCATTTTCAAGGTTTTTAGTGTTTGAATAATTCAAATTTATTTATCAAATAATTGTTGTTACAAAAAAAATCGGAGTATATCTTTGCTAAGATTTATTAAAATTGAATGTTACTAAAAAAGAACTTACTAACAGATAAATTAAGAGAAGATAAGTGGTGGATCTCACCAATGCTGGTTCTCTTTGGATTGCTGAGTTTTGTCATATATTCCACATGGGCCGCTTGGCAAGGAGAACACTTCTGGTGGAGCGGAGGTAATGAGGGGTTTGGTGGATACTTATCACCTTTCTACTCACCAACTGTCTATATCGATCCTACTAAACCAGGTGTCCCACCAATGTACCATTCCCTACTTGGTTCATGGCCTGAATGGCTGTCTTGGTTGCCAGGTCAGTCTCCAGCGTGGCTCATACTTATATTTCCACTATCATTCAGATTTACATGCTACTATTATAGGAAGGCTTATTACAGAGCATTTTCACTGAACCCACCTGCCTGCGCTGTTCAACCAATTCAAGGTATACCATCAAAAGTCTCTGCAATAACTAATGGTAATATTAACGCATTCAATTCTGGTAATAAGTATGATGGTGAAAGGGGCTTGTTGATTTTTCAAAATATTCATAGGTACGCAATGTATTTCGCGGTGATATTTATATTCATCCTTAGCTACGACGCATTCCTTGCTTTTTTTAACGATGGAAGACTTGGTTTTGGGGTAGGAACCTTCGTTTTAACTCTTAATCCTATTCTTCTTGGTTGCTACACATTTGGCTGCCATTCAATAAGGCATCTGGTAGGTGGAGATCTAGATTGTTACTCTTGTAGCTTGTATAAAGATAAAGTAAACCATAGCAGCTGGAAAATCGTATCATTTCTTAACAGGAGACACCAAACCTTCGCATGGCTTAGCCTTGTATGGGTTGGATTATCTGACGTTTACGTTAGACTTGTTTCTATGGGAATTATTAATGACATTAACACTTGGGGATTATAGATTATGTTAGATATATCAGGAATTAAAAGATTACAGTTTGATGTTCTAGTTATTGGAGCAGGAGGTGCAGGCCTTTCAGCAGCTATTGCTGCTTCACAGGAAGAGGATATTAGAGTAGGCTTAGTTTGCAAGTCACTACTTGGTAAGGCTCATACAGTTATGGCCGAAGGTGGTATGGCCGCTGCCCTAGCAAATGTTGACGAGAGAGACGACTGGAAAATACACTTCAGAGATACCATGAGGGGTGGGAAAATGCTTAACAATTGGAAGATGGCTGAGATACATGCTAGAAATGCTCCAGAAAGAGTAAGAGAGTTAGAACACTGGGGTGCAGTTTTTGATAGGACCAGAGATGGTTTAATAAATCAAAGAAATTTTGGAGGTCACAGGTATCCTAGATTGGCCCATGTTGGGGACAGAACAGGTCTAGAAATGATTAGAACTCTCCAAGACCACGGTATCCACCAGGGAATAGACATTCAGATGGAGTGTACCGCACTCGATATTTTAAAAGATGAGTCAGGAAAAGTTTCTGGTATTGTCTGCATGTATAGGGAGACTGGAGAATTCATAATCTTTGAGACAAAGTCTCTGATCTTTGCTACAGGAGGTGCAGGAAAATCTTGGGAAGTTACCTCTAATAGTTGGGAGTATACCGGAGATGGTTATGGTATGGCTTACGAAGCTGGAGCTGAACTAATTGATATGGAATTTAATCAATTTCATCCCACAGGCATGGTGTGGCCACCATCAGTTAAGGGTATTCTTGTCACGGAGGGTGTAAGAGGTGAAGGTGGAATATTAAAAAATAGTGAAGGGAAAAGATTTATGTTTGATTACATACCTGAAAAGTTTGCAAATGAAACTGCAGATACTGAAGAAGAGGCAGCAAGATGGCTTGAAGGAGATAAAACAGCAAGGAGACCTCCAGAACTTCTTACCAGAGATGTTGTCGCAAGAGCAATCAATACTGAAGTTAAAGCTGGAAGGGGTTCAGAACACGGGGGAGCATACTTAGATATTGCTACTCAAAGGTCTGCAGAAGACATAAAGAAAAAACTTCCTTCAATGTATCACCAGTTTAAAGTATTGGCTGAACTTGATATCACTAAACAACCTATGGAAGTTGGTCCTACTTGTCACTACTTCATGGGTGGAATCAAGGTAGAAGCAGAGACATCAATGACAACGGTTGAAGGTTTATTTGCCTGTGGAGAGGCAGCAGGTGGAATGCATGGTGCAAATAGACTAGGAGGTAATTCCTTATCTGATTTACTAGTATTTGGAAACTTATCTGGTGTCGAGGCTGCAAAATATTCAAGGAAAATTAAGGGAATGCCCAAGGTGGATGATAAAGATATAAAAAGAATTATTCAGAGTGCTACCTCTATATTAAATAGAGAAAAGGGTAACAATCCCTACTTAATACATGAAGACCTTCAAAAAAATATGCAATATAACGTTGGTATAATACGAACGAAAAATGAGATAGTAGATGGCATAAGTAAAATAGATAAAATGAAAGATGAGTTTAAGGAAGTTAAGGCTGCTGGATCAAGTCAGTTTAATCCTGGATGGCACGAAGCTCTTGCTCTTAGAAATCTTTTAATATCTTCTGAGGCTGTTGCTAAATCTGCCCTATTAAGGGAAGAAAGCAGAGGTGCTCACACCAGAGAAGATTTTCCTGATGAAAATAAAAATTGGTTAGAATACAACATAATAAATAGAAAAGGGAAAGATGGGAAGATGGAGACAATAAAAGAAAAGAGAGGAAATGTAGACCCAGAGTTAAAAAGGATCGCTAACGCCTCAATAGAAGAGCTTGAAATAGAAGTAAAAATTGATCACGAAAAAATAATGCCAAAAGTATGAGTTTAAGAAACTTTAAAATTTATAGGGGTGATGACGAAAGAGGAGAGTTAGTTAGTTACCAATGTGAAGTATCTGAGGGAATGGTTGTCCTGGATGTAATTCACAGGATTCAAGCTGATCAGGCTAACGACTTAGCCTGTAGATGGAATTGTAAGGCCGGAAAATGCGGTTCGTGTAGCATTGAAATTAATGGAAAACCTAGACTAGGTTGTATGACAAGAATGAATGAATTTGAGGAAGATCAGACCTTGACAATCACACCTTTAAAGTCATTTCCTGTCATTAGAGATATAGTTACTGATGTTTCTTGGAATTATAAACAGAATGAAGAAATAACACCTTTCTCACCTTCTGAAGAAGATAAAAAGAAAGGTTTTGTGATGATGCAGAAAGATGTCGAAAGGGTTCAAGAATTCAGGAAATGTATTGAGTGTAATTTATGTCAGAATATGTGTCATGTTATTAGAGATAATGAAGGTAAAGAAAATTTTTCTGGACCAAGGTATATGGCAAGGTTAGCTAGTCTAGAAATGCACCCTATGGACAGAGCAGATAGAATCGAAGATATAAAAGATAAACACGGTTCTGGAATGTGTAATATAACTAGGTGTTGTACTGAAGTCTGCCCTGAAGGTATTCAAATAACTGACGATGCTATAATCCCTCTAAAAGAAAGAGTGGTTGATAGATATTACGATCCAGTAATGATGCTCTTCAGAAAAATATTCAGTAAGAAAGAAAGGGAGAAAACTAAGTCTAAAGTTTCATCTTTTCTAAAGATGTTTTTCTAGTCTCAGGCATTGTATTAAATACAAATATTAACTGAAAGACCATCATCCCCCCAAAAAAGAAAAATAATAATCCTGGGTTGTTACCCAAAAGATCAATTACGTATGGGGTGAGTGCCGTTATTAATGCAGCAAATACCCAGTGAATACCTGCTCCAAAAGATTGTCCTTTAGCCCTTACTGAGTTTGGAAAAATCTCAGATATAAATACCCATATCACAGCACCCTGACCCACAGCGTGCGATGCTACAAATAATAAGATAAAAAATAATAGAATATCAGAATTCAAGTTTAAAATAAAACACGAGCCTATAGAAATTAAACTAACAATGTAGCCTATAGATCCTATATACATTAAAAATTTTCTGCCAAAACTATCAATTAGCCTCACTCCTATTAATGTAAAAATAAGGTTAATAAAGCCTATTGATATTGAACTCATTAGTGAGTCTGAGGTTCCAAAACCTGCTGACTCAAGAATTTGAGGAGCATAATATAAAACGAAATTTATTCCAGATAACTGATTAAAAAATGATATCAAAAAAGCAAGTTTCAATTGTCTAAAAAAAGGTTTTGAGAAAAGACTAAGTTTATGGATGTCATCTACTCTCCTTATCTGAGTTATTTTCTTATCTACATCTGCCTTGTTGTACATAATTTTTAAAATTTCTCTTGCTTTATTTTCTTTATTACCAAATAAAATTAACCATCTAGGACTCTCGGGTATCCTTGTAATTGATAAAAGAAAAAATAAGGAAGGAATTGCCTCAACACCTAACATGTACCTCCAGTCTATATCTCCACCAAAACCTTGAAGCAAATAGTTTGANAAATAAGCAATCAAAATTCCTAGGACAATATTAAATTGATATAATGCAACAAGTCTTCCCCTATTATCTTTATTAGAAACTTCTGAGATATAAGTTGGTGATGCCACACTAGATGCACCCACTCCTACTCCCCCAATAAATCTAAAGAAAGAAAAAGAATATGGATCCCAAGCAACTGCAGATCCGAGAGCAGAAAATAGAAAAAGTAAACCTATAATTATGAGTGNTTTTTTTCTTCCAAATTTATCACATGGATATGAGCCAAATAATGCACCTATTACTGTGCCCCAAAGTGCCATAGACATAATGAATATACCATGAAATAGTGGAGAAGTTCCCCATAATTCTCTTATTGGTAAGTTAGCTCCCGATATAACAACAGTATCAAAACCAAATAAAAATCCAGATAAGGCTACAGATATAGACCAAAAGAAAATTTTTTTGTTGTTCATAGAAACAATATTTTTACCAATATTAAGTAAAATAAAATAATGTTATTAGGAGTAGACCTTGGTGGAACTAAAATTGAGGGAATTGTTCTCAAATCAAGGGAAAACCCTGACAAAGTAATCAGGTACAGAGTTGATACTGAGGAGGAGAAAGGATATTCACATGTAATTAATAATATAAAATCACTTGTAGATTATATTGAAAATAAAATTAACCACAAATTTAATAGACTAGGTATAGGTACACCTGGCACAATTGATCCAGATACGGGATTTCTTAAAAATTCTAACTCTCAGTGTCTTAATGGCATGCCAATACAGAAAGATTTATCAATAATTTTAGACAAAACTATTCTAATTCAAAATGATGCAAATTGTTTCGCTCTTGCTGAAACTGTTCTTGGGTCAGTTAGAGATCAGCATCCAAGTGCCAAGAACGTATTTGGAATTATTATAGGTACAGGGGTTGGAGGTGGAGTTATTATAGAAGGTAAAGCACTATACGGAAACCAAGGAATTGGTGGTGAGTGGGGACATACTATTGTAACAGATTCTGGTGATGAGTGTTATTGCGGAAAGAGAGGATGCGTAGAATCTGTCATATCAGGGAGAGCACTTCAAAACTATTACAATAAAATTTCTGGTAAGAAATTAAAATTTGAAGAGATATACTCTAAAAAAAATAGTGATCGCTATGCTAAAGAGACACTTCAGAGATTAATTACTCACTTTGGGAAAGGTTTAAGCAATGTAGTGAACATCATTGACCCAGATGTTATAGTACTGGGTGGTGGACTTAGTAATATTGATGAACTATATAATGAAGGTTATAATGAACTAAAAAAACATGTCTTTAACCCTACCTTTAACACTCCAATTTTAAGACCTAAACTTGGAGATAGTGCTGGTGTTTATGGTGCTGCACTTCTATAATTAAATGTCTACACCTTTACTTTTTAGCGTTGTTAGTAATTACTAATTGATAAATAATTAAATCAGAATTATAATTAATGCATATTATAGCAAATATTGTTAGTTTTGAGAAGATGAAGTATTTATTAACACTCATTTTAATTATTTTTTACAAAGAAAACTTCTCACAAGATAAAAAAGATACTATTAATTTAAGAAATCTTGGCTGGCATGGAATTTACACTAATTATAATATAAGTGTTTTAGAGATGGGAAAACAAACTAATATATATAGAGAAGAAAATAAAAAAATTGGACTACCAACAAAAGATGAGAAAAGAATAATCTTTTTTGGTAACTCAATCACTCAGAATTGGAGTGGATATACCGACTATTTTAAAGAAAATAACTACATAAATAGAGGTATATCTGGGCAAACTACATACCAGATGCTACTAAGATTTAGAGATGATGTAGTAAACTTAAAACCTGCTGCAGTAGTCATCCTTGCTGGCATAAATGATTTAGCTGGAAATAACGGACCTGTAACCAAGGAGGAAGTAATTGACAATATAAAGTCAATGGCAGAGATTGCTAAAGCCAATGGAATTAAAGTTTTTTTAAGCTCAATTCTTCCCACTTACGACTTTATATGGACTCCCGGTGTCTATCCTGCTAATGATGTCATAGAAATAAATAATAACATTAGAGATTACTGCGAAAATGGCAGTTCGATATATGTTGACTATCATACTACCATGAAAGATAGTAGGGATGGCCTCAAGGATAATTTCACGTACTGGGTAGAGGAAGTAAAAAGATATGACGGAGTCCACCCAAATAAAGAAGGCTACAGAGAGATGGAAAGAATAGTATCAAATAAACTAAAAGAAATATTTTAATTAGCTTTTAAAGCTTCAAATTTTGATATAACCTGATCATATTTATTTTTTGAAATATTATATGTCTTAATATGTGTATTTGTTGGTTTGGAAGTAGTATTCGAAAGCTCCCAACTCATATTCCCTAACCTCCTCTGTACTGATGGTGGTGACCCAGAAAATACATCTGCATAATTAAGATTCCTTGTACCAGTGAAAATCATTTTTTGGTCCATAAAATCACCTCTCTTCTTATTTAGTTTTTCTAAATCTAAGTTGTTTAAAGAGTTTAGAGATTTATTAATTTGACTATCTAAATCCTCTATAGATTTACTTATATCATCAACTAGCCTATTTACATCTGTAATTAACTTATCAAATTTTAATTGAAATTCATACAATGCCACTCTATCCTCTTGAGATGATTTACTACCAACCTGAATCACAGTAAAAGACTGCTTTTCTGTAAGTTTTTCTATTNTGTCATTTTCAAACTTTTCAAGATGTACATNATATTTTCCTGGTGGGACTAAAGGGCCTGAAAAATTTTCTTCATCTTCAATATTTCTCAATGAAAAAGTTCTAAGATCCCAGTATTTCTCATGGTAACCTCTATCTCTTCCAGAGTTAATTCTTCTGATAACATTACCTTTCAAATCAGTTATTGTCAAAAATATTTTTGGTACTTTCTCTTTAGCCTCGTCTTCTAATATTTTTGCGGATGGGTAATCAATAATTTCTCCNTTACTGAATTTNCTAGATTCTTCATTTTGTCTTTCTTCAAACTTTGAAAAAATACTATTCNCTAGATAATAGGATAACTTTACTCCAAAAGGTGNGTTTGGAGAAGTAAAAAAGTTATGNCCTGTAGCTGATTTCTCAGGNGCAGCAACTATATACTGTGAAGCGGTTTTAACCGAAAATAGGTGAGCAGTTTTNTTTTCAATTGACTTAGAATATTCTCTCAAAGGTGANTAATCATCAACAATNTAAAANCCTCTCCCAAATGANGCAGCAACNANNTCNTCNTCNCCNTCATGAATTTCTAAATCTCTTATNGGTATNGTTGGNACTTCTTTGAACTCTGTCCATGACATGCCTCCGTCAAGAGAAAAATACATCCCAAACTCCGTTCCAATAAATAAAATTTTAGGATTTATATGATCTTCAACTACTGTCCAAANAAAATTATTACTAGGNATATTCGTAGAAATAGACTTCCATGTCTTACCACCATCTTTTGTTACAACTAAGTAAGGTCTGAAGTCTCCATATTTGTGATAATTAAAGGAAGCATAAATTGTATTTAAATCATGTTTTGANGTAATTACATCAGTTACATATGCTTTTTTTGGNACTCCTGGAAAATTCTCATGTTTATCCCATGATACACCATTATCTCTACTTATTCTNACCAAACCATCATCTGTACCNACTACTAACAATCCCTNTTGAATCCTTGACTCATCTAAGGCAACAATTGTACCAAGAGGAGATGTNAAAACATTTTTAAATATTGCGTCAACACTCCACACTTTTCCCATTACTTTCATCTTATTCCTATCCTCATCTCTTGTTAGTTCGGGGCTAATCTTCCTCCACGAATCTCCCCTNTCATCACTCTGAAATAAAAAGTTTGCTGCAAAATAAAGTCTATNAGTATTATGNGGNCTTATAATNAGNGGAGAATCCCAGTTCCANCTNAATGCNGCCTCTCCTTCATCAGGTTGAGGTTGAATTCCAATCTTCTCACCNTTGGNCTTGTCATATCTCATTATTCCGGCATATTGAGACATAGTGTATAAGATATTTGGGTCTGAGGGATCAACTCTAACTTGAAACCCATCTCCCCCAGTTGTTACAAACCAGTCACTATTTCTTATACCNGACCTGTTTTTAGTTCTTGATGGACCTCCAAANCTNTCGTTATCTTGNGTNCCTCCNTAGACATTNTAAAANGGTTTNNNATTNTCAATTCCNACCCTNTANAGNTGAATTATTGGNAGATTATCNATAAATCTCCANGTTTTCATCTTATCAAAACTTTCATATATCCCNCCGTCNCANCTNATCATNATATANTCAGGATCTTCNGGGTCAAATAANACATCGTGACTATCTACATGTTTCTTATTTTCAGGAATTCTNGAAAATGTCTTGCCGCCATCTTCTGTAACATATGACCTCATNTCNACNGAGTANANTTTATCAAATTGATGTGGNTCNGGGAATATTTCAACGTAATACTGAGAGTCAACAACCTGNTAATCACTCATTTTNNTCCATGTCTCGCCATNNTCATCTGACCTATAAAANCCTTTTGTTTTCTCTTTTGCNGTAATNAGNGCATAAACNACATTTGATTTCTGAGGAGAAATAGCGAGTCCNATCCTCCCTATATCACCACNNGGGAGACCNTTGTTAAGTTTTTTCCAAGTTNTACCCCTATCNGTTGATTTGAAAATACCACCCTCNGGACCACCAGCAACAAGAATNCCAAAATGNCTTCTCCTCTGNTATGTACTNGCNTACATNNTATTNTGNTCGTTNTGATCCATTACAACATCTGAAATTCCNGTNTCATCNCTNACATGTAAAATNCTTTTCCANGTANTNCCGCCATCNGAGGAGTTNTAGAGACCNCTTTNNCCACCAGANCGCCAAAGTGGTCCTTGAGCTGCTACATATATATTATCTGTATTTTCAGGNTCAANGATAATTTTTGCAATATGCTCAGACGTCTTNAGNCCCATATGANTCCATGNAGTNCCNGCNTCAACTGATTTATANATACCATCACCAAANCCCACAGACCNCTGACTATTGTTCTCACCTGTACCAAGCCAAAGAATATTTGGATTTTTTGGGTCAATTGNTATTGTTCCAATAGAATAACTCCCATANTTTTCAAATATTGGAGACCATGTTGTCCCAGAGTTTACCGTCTTCCAGACATTNCCTGATGCNGTAGTTACATACCAAGTACTNGTNTTNGTATAGTCTTTAANNACTTTTGTTATTCTACCAGATACCTTAGCAGGCCCAATATTTCTAACNGGTATATTATCAAATANNGANGTNTTAATAGTTTCTGNTANNTTTCTTTGNGATAGNGTTTCNTTNAAGAAAAATGATANGANTANNNTNATTGATANANTGTATTTATTCATNANNTGGTTTATTTAACTNNTCAAATATATATTTTTTTANAAANATATAANNAAGTTGANNNNTTAANNAANCTNTTAANNATANNATTAATATTTACCCTTATAGAAAAAGTAATCACTTATNAATAATATAAGAAATAANAATANTGATGTTATGGCGTAGTCTTNTGAAAAAGANGGTAACATTCCCTGGGTTATTGTCCANCCNGAAANCATGTANATAANGTAATTTAAAAGAATTANTAANANATAGCTGCCAANTCCAGATTTNANNGAATTAATTACTTTTTTTTTCATNTAAATCAAAGTTATCTACATCGGGATANAGAAAATTATTATATGGATATCTNTTTATATGAATCTTTCTAACCTCNCTNTAAACTATTTTTTTAAAATCATTAATATTCTCTTTTTTNGTGGCTGAAATAAAGACAACGTTTTCACCCATTTTAGACATCCANGTTTCTTTCCATTCATCGATAGTGAAATTACTTTCACCGTAATCGGTNAGAAGATCTGTTTCATCATATTTCTCTCTCTCNTANGCATCTATTTTATTGAAGACCATTACAGAGGGNTTNTCTAAAGCATTTATCTCTTTTAAANTATTATTTACTGATTCGATATGTTCTTTATAGTTAGCATGNGAAATATCTACTACGTGAAGNANAAGNTCTGCTTCTCTTACCTCATCTAGAGTNCTTTTAAANGATTCNATTAGCTGTGTNGGGAGTTTTCTTATAAAACCTACTGTGTCCCCAAGGAGGAATGGTAAATTACCTATNACTACTTTTCTAGTAGTTGTATCTAANGTAGCAAAAAGTTTATCTTCAGCAAATACTTCNGACTTGCTAATNGTATTCATCAGAGTAGANTTTCCAACATTAGTGTATCCAACAAGTGCAACTCTNATTAATTTCCCTCTATTTCCNCTCTGGACTGACATCTGCTTATCTATNGTCTTAATCTTTGATTTTAGAAGNGATATCTTATCTCTNACTATTCTTCTATCTGTCTCTATCTCCGTCTCACCAGGACCTCTCATACCNATTCCNCCTTTTTGTCTCTCTAAATGNGTCCACATNCCCTTCAATCTNGGNAGTANGTACTGGCACTGNGCNAGTTCAACNTGAGTNCTAGCGTAACTNGTCTTGGCCCTATTNGCNAAAATATCTAGAATGAGNTTTGTTCTATCTAAAACTTTTATATTCAATATTTTACTTATGTTTTTTTCTTGAGCAGGAGAAAGTTCATCATCAAAAATTATCGTTTTTATNTTATTAACCTTTATATAAGTNANTATCTCATTCATTTTNCCCTTCCCAATNAGNGTTGCAGGGTTTGGNTTCTCTATGCGTTGAGTAAANCTCTTCTCNACTACTCCNCCNGCAGTAAAAGATAANAATTCTAACTCATCTAGATACTCTGAAAGNTTTTTTTGATTTTGATTTCTATGAATTAATCCTACTATTACTGTTTTTTCCATTTTNTATAAGTACCAAAGGTGGGAATCGAACCCACACTCCCGAGGGAACACGATTTTGAATCGTGCGCGTCTACCAGTTCCGCCACTTTGGCAAAGNGAGCAAAAATACATTATCTATAAAAAATTAATACTTATTGGNGTATGATTTTTAATACCTANNAGCTGAGANGCTTTACCCCCATTCATACCTATNTCTANAAATCCNTTATAGTTAAAAANAGCAAAAAGNTCTGCTATTCCGACATCTGANTANGANTCTGATATTTTAGTAATTTTATCTACNCCTAANTTAATACTGAATGAGCCAGANCTTTTATTTANNNTTTTANTAAAGTCTANNCTATTAATATTTGTTATAATATTTCCATAACTATCNATTCTCATGGTATATCCAATGATTTTATTTTTAGAAATAGAAACCTCNCTATCNAAAAACCTCTTAAAAGTATTTGTTGGTTTNCCAAGGGTNGTATAATTTATACCNGANGCNAGTCTTGATGCAATCTCNCCNATAAACTTTTCAGGAAATATCTTATTTNTTAAACCNTCAATTTTAGTGGCAGGGATATTTTCTTTAGNGCTNATAAGACTNATNATTCCTGAATCAAAAGTTATTATAAAATGNTTATTAATNTGAAATANCAAAATATTTTCTGAAGACTCATAATTTTTAACTGCTATTATATGTNTTGAACCCTGAGGNAATTCCNTATANACATTTTTAAAAACNTGAGCCGCGTGTGANAAATCATATTTTTTNATATCGTGAGANATATCAATTATCTTATTGTTAGNGTTATACTTTAGTATAGATGCCTTGACCGAGGAAACNTAATGATCATACATACCAAAATCAGAAATAAAAGTTATAATTGACATAAGCAAATTGAATAATTTTTAAATTTGCAACAAAATTAAGTTAATATCAATTTTGGTAGAAAAAACAATAGATTTAAAAGACATAGAATTAGTTCAATTTCTTGGAGTAAAAAACAAAAATATCCAAGGAATAGAAGAGGCATTCCCTAAGACTAAAATTATTTCAAGAGGTAATAAAATATCTATTAAAGGAAACAAAGATCAACTTCTCAAAGTCGAGAAAGTAATATCATCCCTGATAAGTCATTTTGAAAAATATGGGTCTGTAAATATGAAAGTTGTTGACAGCCATATCAGAGATGGTTATAGTAATGAAGATAATGAACCAATAGTATATGGTTCAAGTGGGAAAAGNATTATNGCTAAAACCAAAAACCAAAAACAAATAGTCAGTCTTCATAAGAANAATGATTTGTTATTTGTAATTGGNCCTGCTGGNACAGGAAAAACTTATGTTAGTGTTGCTCTTGGGGTTAAGGCTCTAAAGGAAAAAAAAGTAAAGAAGATAATNATTACAAGACCTGTTGTTGAAGCTGGAGAAAATCTTGGNTTTTTACCTGGNGATTTACAAGATAAAATTGATCCTTATTTACAGCCCATCTATGATGCACTAGAGGATATGATTCCAATACAGAAGATGAAGAAGTATATCGAAAATAANACAATTGATATTGCACCTCTTGCNTATATGAGAGGGAGAACCTTAAAAAATGCTTTTATCCTATTAGATGAAGCACAAAATACAACTAAATCTCAACTTAAAATGTTTTTAACAAGATTAGGAGAAAATTCTAAAATGATTGTAACAGGTGATATTTCTCAAGTAGATCTTAGGAAAGACCAGTCTTCAGGTCTAATAGACGCTAAGGAAAAACTTAAAGATGTAAATGGGATTGGATTCACTTTATTAGATAGCTCAGATGTCTTACGTCACAGACTAGTTAAAAAAATTCTCGATAAATATAAAAGGTGAAAAATTACATAATTGATTTTGATTCTACATTTATTAAAGTTGAATCTCTTGATGAGTTACTAGAAATATCAGAACCTGGAAATAAGCTTAAGATAGATAACGTTAAAAATATAACTAATGAAGGAATGGAAGGTAAAATTTCNTTCTCAGAGTCATTATCTAGAAGAATAAAATTATTAGAGGCAACCAAAGATAATATTGACAAGACTGTTCAAAAGCTTAGAGATAAAGTCTCAGATTCTTTTGTTAATAATATTGATTTTCTTAAGGAGAATAAGGATAATATATACATAGTATCCAGTGGTTTTCATGAAATTATTGACCCAATAGTTCTTGAATATGGTATTATAAAAAAAAATATTTACGCAAACAGCTTTATTTTTGATAAATCACAGAAAATTATTGGATACGACGAAAATAATCCATTATCCACCTCAAAAGGAAAGGTAAAAATTTTAAAAATGTTGGGACTTAAAGGGATTACTCATATAATTGGTGACGGATTCACAGATTTTGAAATTAAAAAAGAGGGATATGCCGATTACTTTTATTTGTTCACTGAAAATATAAAACGAAAATCATTAATTAAAAATGCTGATTTTTTACTAAAATCGTTTGATCAATTTATTCATATAGTAAAATGAAAAAACTTTCATACCCTAAAAATAAAATCAATGTACTCCTTCTTGAGAAGGTTGATAAAATTGCTTTTGAGTTATTCAATGATGAGGGATATAATGTTGAGTCTATGGATGGGAGTCTTAGTGAGCGAGAACTTATTGATAAAATAAAAAATATTTCAATACTAGGAATAAGATCCAAAACTAGAGTATCTAAAAAAGTTATTGATTCAGCTAAAAAACTTTTGTCAATAGGAGCATTTTGTATAGGTACAAATCAGATCAAATTAGATGAATGTGATGATTCAGGTGTAGTTGTGTTCAACGCACCTTACAGTAACACCAGATCTGTGGTAGAAATAGTAATTGCTCAGATGATAAACCTTATGCGAAAAATTATTACTAAATCAAATAACATGCATTCTGGTATATGGAAAAAAGACTCCATAGATAGTTATGAGATAAGAAATAAGGTAATTGGAATAGTAGGATATGGAAATATTGGCTCCCAGCTTTCAGTAATATGTGAGGCTCTTGGAATGAAAGTAGTCTACTATGACATTCTTGATAAACTTTCAATAGGAAATGCAAAAAAATGTAAAAGTTTAAATGAGCTTCTAAGACAGTCTGACATAGTTTCACTTCACGTTGATGGAAGAGATAGCAATACAAACTTAATAAGTCATAATGAATTTGATTTAATGAAAGAAAAATCTATTCTTATTAATTACAGTAGAGGGAATATTGTAGATGTAGACGCGTTAATCAAAAATATAAAAAATAAAAAACTGATGGGTGCAGCCCTTGACGTATTTCCAGTGGAACCATCAAATAATGAGGAAAGTTTTATATCCAAAGTTAAGGGAATCGATGAGATTATTTTATCACCACACATAGGTGGAAGTACGAAAGAAGCTCAAAAAAATATTGGAAGTTATGTACCAGAGAAGATAATTGATTTCATTAATACTGGAAATACATCAAGTTCTGTAAATTTTCCCAAATTATCTTTACCAGAACAGAGTGAATCTCATAGATTAATTCATATTCATAAAAATGAGCCTGGTGTAATGTTAGAAATTAATAAAATAATTTCTGATTATGACATTAACATAAAGGGACAATACTTAAAAACTAAGGAAAATATAGGATACGTAATAACTGATATTGATACTCTTTACAATAAAGAAGTTGTAAAAAGCCTTAAAAACATTTCAGCAACAATTAAGCTTAGAGTATTATATTAAAATGAAAAAAATATTCTTTACACCTGGACCATCTCAGTTATTCCATACTGTCTCAGATCACCTTAAAGAGGGAATTAAGAATGATATTTTCTCCATATCCCACAGAAGCATAGAATTTAAAAAAATTTATGAATCATGTGATTACAAGTTAAGGTCCTTTCTAGATATTCCAGAAAATTATAATATTTCATTCCTATCCTCTGCTAATGAGATATGGGAAAGGATTATTCAGAACCTTGTAATTAATAGCTCATCACACTTGGTTAATGGTGCGTTCTCTAAAAAATTTTATGATTTTGCAATAATTAATAAAATTAATGCTAAGGAATATTATTATGATAAAGTTGAATATAATATTAATGATATTGAAGAAGATGAACTTGTTGCTATCACATTGAATGAGACCAGCAGAGGAATAATGTGCGATTCAAATAAGATATCTTCTATAAGGAAAAAGTTAAATGATTCGCTTATTGCTCTAGACTGCGTGAGCGGAATACCATCCATACCTTTTAAAGTTTCAGATGTTGATACATTCTACTTCTCAGTCCAAAAATGTTTTGGATTACCTTCCGGTCTTGGAGTATGGATATATAATGACAGGTGCATTGAAAAAAATAAAAGTATTTCTCCAAAAAAGATAACTGGAACATATCACTCTCTAGAAAATCTGCATAAAAAATCTAAAATATTCCAGACACCAGAGACACCAAATGTCCTTGCAATTTTTCTTTTATCTAGAGTATTAGATGATATGATGAAAATTGGAAGAGAAAGAATAATAAGGGAAACAAATTATAAATCCGCACTCCTTTATAATACTATTAAGAATCATAATTTATTATCAGAATATATTAAAGACCAAGAAATTCAGTCTAAAACTGTTATTGTATCTAACACAAAAAAAGAGTCAGAATATTTCATAGAAAATTTAAAAAATAAAAATCTAATTATTGGAAAAGGTTACGGTTCTGCTCAAAATCAGATTAGAATTGCTAACTTTCCAGCTCACTCAAAAGAGTCAATCGAACTTTTGTGTGATGAACTAACTAAATTATAATGAAAACATCAGTTGTCACAGGTGGTGCGAGTGGCATAGGTCTAGAACTTGTTAAACTTCTAATTGAAGATAACTATAAAGTCTTTATAGTAGATAATAATAAAAATAATCTGGAGCAATTAAAAAAGTCCCTTAATCCTAAATATTTTGTTGGCATTAAAGAGGACATGTCGTGTTTATCATCTCCAAAAAAAATATATAAAAAGCTTAAAAATGAAAATATAGATGTATTAATTAATAGTGCTGGATTTGGCGACTATGGAAAATTTCATAAAACAGACTGGAAAAAAGAGGAGAAGATGATTAACCTCCACGTAGTAAATACAACTCATCTTACCAAACTTTTCTTAAAGGACATGGTAAAAAAAAATGATGGAAAAATTATGAATATTTCATCTGTAGCAGCCTTTCAGCCAGGACCACTTATGTCATTATATTATGCCACAAAAGCATATATACTTCACTTTACAGAGGCAATTGCTAATGAGGTAAAAGATAAAAATATTTGTATTTCCGCATTATGCCCTGGCCAGACAAAAACAAATTTTCAAAAAAATGTATCGTCAAAAAAAAATCAGATAATGTTTAATGTCTCATGCCCAAAAAAAGTTGCTAAATACGGATACAGTGCTCTTAAGGCAAATGACACAGTTAGTATACCTGGTGATTTTAATAAGTTTTTAGTTTTCCTTAATAGATTACTTCCTAGGTCAGTAGTGACTAAAATTGTAAGATATATACAGGAAAAAAATAGAAATTAAGTCGAAAAATTACTTCAATAAATCTTATATTATCCCTGAAATATGGATAAATTATCTATTAAAAAAAGGATTCTTCAGTTAAGAGATGAAATTAATTTTCATAATAAGCTCTACTATGATGAGAGTAAGAATATTATCTCTGATTATGAGTATGACATAAAAATTAAAGAATTAATAGATCTTGAAAATTCAAATCCAGAATTTAGATCCTTGGACTCTCCCAGTGTAAAGGTTGGAGGTAAAATAACTAAAAGTTTTGAGACTTTTAATCATACCCAACCCATGCTTTCTCTCTCAAATACATACTCAGATCAAGACCTTACTGACTTCGATAATAGAGTCAAAAAGATCTTAAAGGTTGAGGAAATAGATTATCTCTGTGAACTTAAGTATGACGGTGTTGCNCTATCTATATCATATGANAATGGATTATTTAAAAGGGCACTAACACGAGGAGATGGCTCAAAAGGAGACGACATATCAAATAATGCTATGACAATTAAAACTCTACCACTAAAACTTTCTGAAGAAGTAAATTTGGAGGTCAGAGGTGAGGGGTTTATATCTAAATCAAATTTTATTAAATTAAATGAGGATAAGAAGAATAAAAAAGAAGAAGTTTTCTCAAACCCAAGAAATACCGCATCAGGATCACTAAAAATGCAGGATTCGTCTGTTGTTTCTAAAAGAAAAATAAATTGTTTCATGTACTCTCTAGTGAGTGTAGATAAAAATATTTTAACTCAGGAAGAATCTTTAAAATATCTTAGGGATCTAGGTTTCAATGTACCAGATACCTTTAAGAGATGTTATAATATTAAAGAAGTTAAAGACTATATTAATCTCTGGGAAGAAAAACGAGACACATTGGATGTCGAAACTGATGGTATAGTCATCAAAGTTAATAACTTAGGATACCAAAAAATACTAAGTAATACAGCTAAAAGTCCTAGATGGGCAATTGCATATAAATACAAAACGGAGAGTAAGAAAACTAAAGTTATAGATATTCAATTCCAAGTCGGTAGGACTGGAGCCATAACGCCAGTTGCTTTACTAGATCCAGTTGAACTAGGTGGCTCTATTGTAAAAAGAGCATCTCTACATAACTCTAACGAGATTGATAGGCTAGACATAAGAATTAATGACAGTGTATTCATTGAAAAGGGAGGTGAGATAATTCCTAAGGTAACTAGAGTTGATTTTAATGAGAGAGACTTAAAATCTCAAGAATTTAAATTTATAAAAAGATGTCCCTCATGTGATTCAGAGTTGAAATCAGTAGAAGACCAAGCTATTCATTATTGCCCTAACTATAAGAAATGTCCACCTCAAGTTTCAGGAAGAATAGAACATTTCATTAGTAAAAATGCTATGGATATTGAGCATGTAGGACCAGAAACAATTAAGGGATTAATCAATCAAAAATTATTAAATGATATATCTGACCTTTACAAACTTACATACGATGAGATTATTGGTCTAGAATTGAAAATAGATGGGGAAAATAAGGTTAGATCCCTTAAACACAAATCATGTCAAAATATAATTAACAGTATTCATAAATCTAAAAATAATGACTTTTCAAAAGTGTTATTTGGTCTAGGGATTAGATATGTTGGGAAAACAACAGCAGAGAAGTTAGCTAAATATTTTAAAAATATTGAAAATATTAAAATTGCAACTTTTGATGAACTTATTCATGTAGAAGAGATTGGAGATAAAATTGCTGAGAGTTTAGTTAAATATTTTAGCGATCAAGAAAACCTTGTGATCTTAGATAACTTAGAAAAATCAGGATTAAAATTAGATTATAAAGAAAAAAATTTAGTTAAATCAGATAAACTATCTGGAAAGAAATTTGTTATATCAGGAACATTTAAAAATTTTTCAAGGGAAGAAATAAAAATAGAAATAGAAAAAAATGGTGGAAAAGTTTCTAAATCATTATCGTCAAAGACATCATACCTCTTGGCAGGTGATAATATGGGACCAAAGAAAAAAATTAAAGCAGAAGAGCTTAAAATTATCATTATAAATGAAAATCAATTCATTAAATTAATAGAAAATGAAATTCATATTAAAGAGTCTAAATAAACTAATTAATAAGAGCTCAACTATTAATAGAGCCTCTATAAATTATAAAGAAACTAAACATATTGGTATTCTATATAAATATGTCGATGAGAATAAACAAAAGGCATTAAATGATTTTGCAAAAAAAATTCAATTAGACGGTAAGAGAGTTGATTTTTTACCGGCAATATCTAAAAGAAATGCAGATAACAGGTATCTTAAAACTTTCAGGACTAGTGAAATTAATTTACTTGGAAAATGGTCAAATAGTAATGTTAATCTATTTATTTATCAGCAATATGACTTTATTATCTATCCTGATCTGTACCTAAATAATGAGATGGAGAACATACTTATCAGGTCTCACGCAAAGTGTAGGGTCGGTTTTATTCACAACAGGCTTAACTTATTTGAACTGCTTCTAAAATCAGATAATGAGTATGACATTAATTACAGACTTATGAAATTATATTCTTATATAAAAAAGATATAAAAAAAGGTGGTTAAAAAAACCACCTTTTTAAATCAATTTCTATAAAGAATTAAGATGCATTCTTTTGAGATTGAACCTCTTTTCTTACGTCCTGAGCCCAAACCTTCAAAGTTTGCATTCCCTTTCTTACTCTAGTTCCTGCAGCTTTGTTGCCTTTATCATAAAATTTAGCAAAGTCAGAACCTAATCCTTCTACTAAGCCAGTTAATTCATCGTATCTACTCATTGTTTTATAATTTAATTTAAAAATAGTACAAAGACAATTTATAAAAAAAACCTTAAAATTGGATAAGAAAATGACCTTTTTTGATGTTTTTAGGACAAAACAGCACCTTTTTCGCCCATTTTTTGGTAAATACCTTTATCTAGTTTGATTTTAACCTCCTTAAATGCAGATATTGTCTCCTCTACATCAGATAGAGAATGGGAAGCTGTTGGTATAATTCTGAGCATTATAACTCCCTTAGGAACGACAGGATATATAACTCCAGAGCAAAAAATACTATACTCTGTCCTTAAATCTTTAATAATATTTATGCACTCAAATACATCTCCCTTCAATAGAACTGGAGTAACTGGAGATTCAGTCGTACCAATATCAAAGCCATTAGATTTCAATCCATCTTGAATGGCGTGAACTATTTCCCACAATTTATTTTTAAATTCTGGACTGTTTTTAATGAGGCTTAGTCTCTTAATATTACCGACAACAAGTGGCATAGGCAGTGATTTAGCAAAAATCTGTGATCTTATCTTATATCGTAGGTTATCTATGATATCAGCATTCCCAGATACAAAGGCGCCAATACTTGCCATTGACTTAGCAAATGTTGAAAAGAACATGTCAATTTCATCTTGAACTCCTTGCTCCTCTCCACATCCCGCACCAGTTTCACCCATTGTACCAAATCCGTGTGCATCATCAACAAATAATCTGAAATTATAATCTTTTTTTAATTCAACTATTTTGGCAAGTGCTCCCATATTTCCAGACATCCCAAATACACCTTCTGTTATTACCAAGATACCCCCTTGTGTCTCCTTTACAATCTTAGAAGCTCTTTCTAACTGATCTTTTAAGTTATCAATATTATTGTGAGGATAGACGAAGCGTTTTCCGATATGTAACCTTAGTCCATCTATTATACACGCATGGCACTCAGAGTCATAAACAATTACATCTTTCCTATCAACTAATGCATCAATTACAGATAATACTCCCTGGTACCCATAATTCAATAATATACTGTCTTCTTTATTTACAAATTCAGAAAGGTCTTTCTCTAATTGTTGGTGATGGACCGAGTTCCCAGACATCATTCTTGCTCCCATTGGATAGGAAAGCCCCCATTCTTTTGCTGCGTCAGCGTCTGCCTTCCTTACTTCAGGGTTATTAGCAAGACCTAAATAGTTATTCAAACTCCAGTTTAAAACTTCATTACCTTTAAACCTCATTCGAGGTCCAATCTCTCCTTCCAGCATTGGAAACATGTAGTAGTTGTCATCAATATGTGATAAAGAACCTAGAGGGCCCTTATCTTTTAAAATTTTTTCAAATAAATCCACTTTATCCTAACTTTTATTCAAAATTAATAACTAAATATTTAAAAAATATAAATAATTGAACTTAAAACTTAACCTCTAGAGAAACTTCAGAATCATCTTTACTTTTACCCTTTTCACTATCCTTTATTTTTACAATTGAGCCATCTTTTAACTTCTGAGATATAGCTATATATGGGCCCTTTATGACATTTTCATTTCCATTAATTCCATTTAAAATTTCAATGTTATCAAAATCACTTATCCCTGTTTCAACAATGACCATTTCAGCCTCGCCATCTTTCTCTATAAAAACTACTTGATTTATTACCTCATTACCTAAACTATCTTTATCTGTTTTAGTTGTTACTGATGATATTGGAACAACCAAAATATTGTTTTTTTCTTGAGTAATAATCTCTACACTTGCCGTCATTCCAGGTTTAAATGGATTTTTTATACCTTCCTCTTCAACCAAATCTCTAAAAGATTCATTAAGAACTCTAATTTTTACCTTAAACTCAGTAACTGCGTCAGCTGAAGGCTTTGGGTTTGCGGTACTAGCAATTTCTGTAACAACACCAGTAAATTTTTTGTTTAATGTTGTATATGCATCTACATCAATATTGACAATATCATCAACCTCTACCCTTACAATATCATTTTCATTTACATCTACACGTACCTCCATTATTGATAAATTAGCTATTCTTAAAAGCTCAGTACCTGCCATCTGAGATGTTCCTACTACCCTTTCACCTAATTCAACGTTCAGAAGTGAAACCGTACCTGTCATCGGGGCTATTATACTAGTTTTTCTGAGGTTTTCCTCTGCCTCATCAACAGTTGCTAAGGCACTTCTTACTACGTATTCACTCGCTATTACACTTTGTTTCGAAGATTCCAAATCTTGTTTCGAAACTTTAAAATTTGTTTCAGCCAATTCAAATTCAGAATCAGAGATAACATTCTGATCAAATAATTTCTTTTGACGATCAAACTCTAGGTTAGCTCTGAGATATTGGGCTTCAGCTCTTGATAAATTTGATTTTGAACTTGAAAGATTAGCTCTTACCTGATTATAGTTTGCCTTTGCTCTCTCAAGAGCATTAATAAAGTTATCTGGTCTAATCTTTACTAAAAGTTTTCCCTCATCAACAAATTCTCCCTCCATAATATTTAACTCAATTATCTCACCAGGGACCTCGGGACTAACTCTTACCTCAACTTCTGGTTGAATTTCACCTGAGGCGGTAACCAACTCTGTGATAGAGCCTAAATCTGCTAGTTGAGTTTCAACTTCAATGGGCTTAATGCCTCCTATCCATCCCATCTGCCTGCCAACTAATGAGACTACAATAAGTAGAATAATTATAGATCCTGCTATTACTAATACTTTATTTTTCATATTTAAAATGTTAATTCTTTTCCTTGATAGAAATCTAAAACTTTCAGTTTGAATATATAATCATATTTAGATGATAACATATCATTTTTTGCCCTCACAAGGTTATTGTTAGATATTTGATATTCAGTAAAGTTAATACTCCCTAAGTCGTATTGACTCTGAATTATTCTAAATGATTCCTCTAGTGCTCTAACTTGCTTTAATGTAGCTGAATAAGACTTAGATGCTGCTAGGGCATCATTATAAGATGTTTCAATTGTCTGTCTTATCTGGTTTTTAGCCTCTATCAAATTTATATCTGAAAGCTCTTTGTTTAACTTTGCCCTCTTTATATTTCCTGAACTCGAATACCTATTAAAAATTGGAATGGATATAGAAAAACTTAAAGATTTACTTAGATAATCTTTCCACTGTTCAAGAACAGTAAAGTCTTTATCTGATCCGATAACATTAGGAACGAGAGACATGGAGGAGACAGTCTCTAATGGATTAGTTGTTAAGTATCCAATAGTTGTAGGTTGCATCGAGAAGCCATCATAAAAGTCTCTTTGTCTGTTTGCATAACTAGAATAGTTAGAATTAAAGCTAGATGATGCTGATATTATAGGGTACCTACCTCCTTTTGAGATCTTTAAATTGTATAGACTTGATTCTGCATTTTTCTCAGCACTTTTTATTTCTGGTAGTACCGATAAAGCAACGTCATATATTTCACTTGGATTGGCATCAACCACTGTAGATGGATTTAGTTCAACTACTGGTCTTTCAATACTAATATCTACATTGTTTTCAATCAGAAGAATTTGTTTTAATTGTAACATAGATAAACGATATGCATTCTCCTGTTGAATAACTGCTAACTCATCTCCAGCAAGTTGAGCCTCTAAATTTAATTTATTAGTCACAGCAATTGACCCCGCTTCAACTAATTTAATTGTTCTGGAGAGCTGCTCTCTGGTAGACTGATACTGATACCTAGCATTTTCAAGCCTATCCATAACAAGCATAATACTTAAGTACTGACTCACAACACTTAACATCACATTATTTTTTGTATTTTCTAAGTCAAAAACACTTTTTTCAAGTAAAGATTTCGACTGTTTAATTGTATTCCTAATTGAAAAACCAGAGAATAGAGTAATATTTGATGATGCACCGATTCCTGAAAAATTTGAAGTAGTTGATAAAAAAGTATTAGTAGTTGGATCTACAGACCTTCCCCAATTATTACCGTAATTTGAAAATAAATTCAGAGATGGTGTCTGCTGAAGTTTGGATTGGATGTGTCCAACTTTTTGAATCTCGTAATTAAGAAGACTCCTTTTTAATTGTAAATTATTTTCAAGTGCTATTTCAATACACTGCTGTAAGTCAAGTTTTAAAACTGAATTATTCTGGGTATATGAAATTAAAGGGACTAGATAAACTATAAAAAATTTAAATATTCTCATTTAATCTTTTAGATGACATCTAAGACAAAACCTCTTGCCTTACTAGCGCAAATATAAACTTTAATGGTGAGAAACTTAACAGTGAGAAATAGATTCTTTATACAGAAACCTTTCCTTTGATGTGTGGGTGAGCAGAATAATTTTCTAAAGTAAAATCTTTATAATCAAATGAAAAAATATCATCTACACTATCATTGATTTTCATATTAGGTAATGGGAAGGTCTCTCTACTTAGTTGGAGGTTGACTTGATCCAAATGATTTAAATAAATATGAGCATCCCCGAATGTATGGACAAAATCTCCTGGTTTTAAATTACATACTTGAGCTATCATCATAGTAAGCAGAGCGTAGGAAGCAATATTAAATGGGACACCGAGAAATACGTCAGCACTCCTCTGGTACAATTGACATGACAATTTATTATCGTTAACATAAAATTGAAAAATTGTATGACACGGTGGAAGGGCCATATTTTCAATTTCAGGAACGTTCCATGCACTTATTATATGTCTTCTTGAGTAAGGATTATTTTTTAATGATTTTATTAAATTTTTAATTTGGTCATGAGATCTACCATCTTTTCCTTGCCAACTTCTCCACTGAACACCGTAAACTGGACCTAAATCTCCATTTTCATCAGCCCACTCATCCCAAATTCTTACACCATTATCATTTAGATATTTTGTGTTATTTTCTCCATTAAGAAACCATAAAAGCTCATAGATAATAGACTTAAGATGTATTTTTTTTGTGGTAATTAACGGAAATCCATCTTCTAAATTAAATCTCATCTGATGTCCAAAAATGCTTATTGTTCCTGTTCCCGTCCTGTCAGACTTTTTTTCGCCTTTTTTTAAAATAGTTTTAAGAAGTTTATGATACTGCTTCATCTCGATTTAATAATATTTATTATCTAAAAATAATAGATAATCTTTTGTATTTTGTTTACTTCAATAATTTATTTTAATATTATTTAGAAATGATTAAAAAATTAGTTCTTTTATCAGTAGTAATATTATCCATCTTTTTTCTATATGTAAAAAACTCAGATANANATCAGCTTGNAATTTGGAGTGTAATTCCTAGTAATTCTTTATTAGTTTTTGAGATTAAAGATCCCCTTAATAANTGGANGAAATTTTCTNGTGANGTAAATGAAAATGATTTTAAACAGCTTAAAAAAGCAGTAAATAAAGAATTAAATGATTTCGATGAATTCTTAAATAATAAATTAGATATCCTATCTGAAAATAATGAGCTCATTATATCTGTATCTAAAACATCTAATAATAATTTTGATCTCTTATTTTCATCTTACAAGAATAAATTAGATTTAAATTTCATAATTAAAAAGTTAAGAGATAGCTTATCATTCGATGTCTCTACAAGGATATTTAACAGTCATAAAATTTATGAATTTTTAGATGATGAGAGTTTATTCTCAGCTGTAGTTCTAGGTGACGTCATATCGGTATCAAGAAATAGCCTTCTTATAGAAGATGCTATAAGAACATCTAATAAAAAGAGTTTACAGTTCAGATATGTAAATAATCAGTTATTTAACCAGGTTATGATTCAAAATGATCTNGGAAANATTTTCGTTAATTTTTTAGAANTTTCAAANTCCTTTCAGGANCATAAACATTTATTTAATATTCTTCCAGANAAAACCTTCTTGGANATTAGANTAANGGATAATATTTTTTATTTGAGTGGNTTTTCNACTAATAATACAAAAAAATTAAACGATAGTANNTTAGTTGATGATGATATGANTAGGNTCATCCCCANAAANTCNAACTATTTTACCANTTCCGCTATNAGTCATAAAATTAATAGANATATTATTGAATATGGGAGATTTTCTTTCAAGAGTTCCTACTCAAATTTAGACCATGAAATAATTATTCTTGATATATATAAAAGTGATTTCTTAAAGTTAAATATCAACGATTTTNANGANAACGAAATAATTGAAATTCAAAATAATATTNTTTTGGAAGNACTTGATAGTTTAAANTATGAATATGAAAAAATTTNTATTTATAAAGGNAAAAAAAANTTTTATATNTCCTCTAGCTACAACTCCCTAATTGAATTTGAAGANATATATACATCTAATAACTTCTGGAGAAAAGAAATAAAATTTTCAAAATTTCTATCAAANCTAAATAAGAATCAAAACACAACAATNCTACTTAATTATAAAGAGTTATCTAAAAACTATTCTTTTTTAGATAATANTATTCTAAAAGAAATTGATCTAATATCAATCCAGCTAAGTTCTATAAACGACAAATTTTATACTACTGTNAATNTTAATTCTAATTCNGATTCAATTCNGGTAATAAGTGATAGCAATCTAACTTTTAAAGCAAAAAATAAATTAACGTCAAAACCTTTCATATACTTTAGTCATGTTGACAACTCTCCCCAAGTAATTACTCAAGATGAGAATAATATTCTATACCAATTAGATAAGAACTTAAATAAAATTTGGGAAGATTCTATTGACTCACAGATTATTTCAAAGCCTTTTATTATAGATTATTATAATAATAGAAAGAAACAAATTCTCTTTGCGACAAAGAATAAAATATATTGTTACGATAGGTTAGGTAATATTCTGCCCGGATTTCCAATAGAAAATCCAAATAAAAATGATGAGATTGACGATATAAATATTATTGATTATGATAAATCAAAAAGGTATAGAATTTCATTGTCGTCTGGAAATAAAGTATTCCTAATTGATAAGTATGGAAAGATACTCAATGGCTGGAATCCATTAGTTATGGAAGATCTATTAGTAGAGGCTCCTAAACATTTTAGAGTTAGAGGAAAGGATTATATATTGTTATCTTTAGAAAACGGAGATATATTCCTTAAAAATAGAAAAGGTTCAAATTATACTGGTTTCCCTATTAAATTAGAAAATAAATTATACGAAAAAATATTTATTGACTTAGGGCAAAATTTCAATAATACTTCATTAGTGGCACTAGACGAATTAGGAAAAACTTATTTTATAGGAATAGACGGTAAAATAAAAAAGGAGAATCAAATGTTTAGAAGAAGTAAAAATTCAAAATTCAAAATTTTAACTGATCCCCTAGAAAAAAGTTATATGAGACTATCTGTTGATGATGATGTCATTTATTTTAAAGAAAATACTTTAAATTTTAAAAATAAAATTGATTTTACTTATCAGTTTTATAGTTTAGGTGAAGGGAAAAGCTTCCTTGCGGTAACTGATCCAAAAGAAAAATTAACCTATTTTTTAGATATGGATCTAGAACCAAAATTCAAAAATATATTTAATGAGAAAGAGATATCAGTAATTCATTCCAAAGATATTTCATATGTATATACTACATTTAATAGAACAATATCTGTGATAGAAATAAAAAATTAAATATTTTTAAAAAAACTAACTCAAAGACTATGAGAAACTCATTTATATTCATAATAACATTACTATTCTTCTATGTAGATTCATCTGCTCAGAAAAAAAATAAAAAAAATTCTCAATCTATACAGTATGAAATCCCAAACATTAACTGGAGGTCAATAGGTCCATACAGGGGTGGTAGAGCATCATCTGTTACAGGTGTTTCCAACTCAGAAAATACATATTACTTTGGTGCTACTGGTGGTGGTGTTTGGAAAACAACAGATTCAGGACAAAACTGGAAAAACATATCGGATGGTTTCTTTGGAGGATCTATAGGAGCTATATCTGCAAGTCTATCTGACCCAAATATATTATATGTGGGAACTGGCGAAAAAACAGTTAGAGGAAATGTATCTCCTGGATATGGTGGATTTTGGAGATCAGATGATGCTGGGGAAACTTGGGAAAAAATGAATTTAGATATTGACCAAGTACAAGTAGGTAGAATTGCTATTCATCCGAAAAATCCAGATATTGTTTATATAGCTATTATCGGCGATTTATTTAAGGATAGTAAAGAAAGAGGTGTATATAAGTCATCAGATGGAGGTAAGACGTGGAAACATGTTCTATTTTCAAATCAGAGATCTGGAGCTGTTGATATTTCAATCGATAAAAATAATCCCAGAATAATGTTTGCTTCTACTTGGAATATCAGGAGAACACCATATAGTTTAGAAAGTGGAGGTGAAGGGTCTGGGTTATGGAAGTCCACAGATGGTGGTGAAACATGGAATAATATTTCAGGAAATGATGGTTTACCTGATGGACTTTGGGGTATAAGTGGAGTATCCATCTCACCAGTAAATTCAAAGAAAATTTTTGCTTTAATTGAAAATAAAGACGGGGGATTATTTAGATCTGACGATGGAGGAAATTCATGGGTTAAAATAAATGAGGATAGAAATCTGAGACAAAGAGCATGGTATTATACAAGAGTATATGCTGATACTCAAAATGAAAATAGAGTATATGTAATGAATGTTTCTTTCTGGAGGTCAGAAGATGATGGAAAATCTTTTGAGAGATATAGAACACCACATGGCGATCATCACGACTTGTGGATAGATCCAGAAAATAATAATAGACTTATAGTTGCGGATGATGGAGGAGCACAGGTAAGTAATGATGATGCAAATAATTGGTCTACCTACATGAATCAACCTACCGCTCAGTACTATAGAGTAACCACCGATAATAGTTTTCCTTATAATATTCTTGTTGCTCAGCAAGATAATAGCACACAAAGAGTTCCTCACAGAGTTATTTCTGGTGGAATATCAGATAGAGACTGGGAACCATCTGCTGGGGGTGAAAGTGCTCACTTAGCAGCAAAGCCTGATAATCCAGATATTGTTTATGGTGGAAGTTATGGTGGCTACCTCACTAGATTAGATCATTCTACAGGTGAAGTTAGATCGGTAAATGTATGGCCTAATAACCCAATGGGTCATGGAGCTGAAGATATGAAATATAGATTTCAATGGAATTTTCCTATATTCTTTTCTCCTCACGACGCAAACAAACTCTATACTACATCTAATAGGTTTCACGTCACATATAACGAAGGTGAAAAATGGGAAGTATTCAGTCCTGATTTAACTAGAAATGAAAAACAAAAACTTGGACCATCAGGAGGACCCATAACTAAAGATAATACAGCTGTAGAATACTATGCTACAATTTTTGCCGCTTGCGAATCTCCATATGAAAAAGATTTGCTTTGGGCTGCATCTGATGATGGTTTAATTCATGTTTCAAAAGATGGAGGGGAAAGTTGGGAAAATGTAACACCAGAAAACTCTCCAAAATATCTTATGTGGAATAGTGTTGAACCAGACCCATTTGTAAAAGGAGGTCTTTATGCAGCAGGAACATTATATAAGACTGGAGATTTTCAACCTTATTTATATAAGACTAAAGATTATGGTAATACATGGGAAAAAATAACAAGTGGAATACCAAATAATCATTTCACAAGGGTTTTAAGAGCAGATCCAAACAAAGAAAAACTTCTTTATGCTGGAACCGAGTCAGGNATGTANATTTCTTTTGATGATGGAATTTCATGGAATTCATTTCAACTGAACCTACCTCTTGTGCCAATAACTGACTTAACTATAAAGGATAATAACTTAATTGCAGCTACTCAAGGAAGATCTTTATGGCTGATCGATGACTTAACACCCTTACATCAGCTTAACAAAGAAGTTAATAGTGCATCAATGAAGCTATTTAAACCTATAGATAGTTATAGAATGGGTAGATCAGGCAGAGGAATACCAAGAAATGCTGGAAAGAATCATCATAATGGAGTTGAAGTTTTCTTTAATATTGATGATAAACTATTAAATGAAAATAGTGCTATAACATTGGAATTTTATGACGATGAAAAAAAATTAATTAAAAAATTTGATAATAAATCAGATGAAAATATTCTAGATATTGAAGGTGAAAAAAACTCATTTGTATGGAACATGAGATACAATGATGCTAAAGATTTTGATGGATTAATTATGTGGGCAGCAAGTCTTCGAGGCCCTGTAGCGTCACCAGGAAAGTATTATGTAAGATTAACAGTAAATGATAAATCAGAGGAACAGTCTTTTAATATTTTAAAAGACCCAAGAAGTAATTCTTCAGAAGATGACTTAGAAGAACAATTTAATTTTTTACTTGGCATAAGAGACAAAGTATCTGATATACACCAAACAATAATTGATATAAGATCAAGTAGGTCACAACTAAATGATTTGAAAAGTAAAATATCGGATAAATATCCAGATATTGAAAGTACAATTATTGACGTTATTTCAAGAATTAATTTGGTCGAAGAAAAATTATACCAAACAAAAAATAGAAGTGGTCAGGACCCACTAAATTTCCCAATCAGACTAAATAATAAACTGGCTCATTTNTCGAGTGTTGCTTCAGTAGGTAATTTTAAACCAACTGATCAAATGTANAATGTTAGAGATGAATTAATTGGGCTTATTGATATCGAACTTAAAACNTGGCAGGATATTAAAGAGAATGATTTAGTAAANTTAAACTCTACTATATTAGAAAATAACATTCAATTAATTACTATTAATTANATTCGCATAGATTTAATTGATTCTTAATGAGTAATATAGTTGCTATTGTCGGAAGACCGAATGTAGGTAAATCTACCCTTTTTAATAGATTAGTTGAAAAAAGAAAGGCCATAATCCATGATGAAAGTGGTGTGACAAGAGATAGGCATTATGGTNTTTCAGATTGGAATGGAAAAGTGTTTACAGTTATAGATACTGGTGGATATGTNGAAAGTTCAGATAATATATTCGAAAGAAAAATTAAAGAACAGGTTATTCTTGCACTTAGCGAAGCTTCCATTATTTTATTTATGGTTGATTGTAAAGATGGTTTAACATCATTAGATTCTGATTTTTCTAAAATAATTAGAGAATTAAATAAGGANACAATTCTTGTTGCAAATAAAGCTGACAATCTTAACTTAGAAATGAATTCTAATGAATTCTATGAGCTAGGACTAAAAAAAATTCCAATTATTCCTATTTCTTCAGTTAATGGTTCTGGAACTGGAGAACTACTTGATATGGTTGTTAGTAAAATTGATGATNTTAAAGAAAAATCAGAAGTCAAATTACCTAAAATTTCTATACTTGGAAGACCTAACGTTGGAAAGTCATCTCTCACAAATTCAATTCTAGGAGAAGAAAGAAATATTGTAACAGAAATATCTGGGACAACCAGAGATTCTATTGATACCGAATATAATTTATTTAATAAAAATTTTATTATTACTGACACAGCGGGTATAAGAAAAAAATCTAAAGTGAGTGAAAATATTGAGTTCTACTCAGTTATGAGATCAATTCAAGCTCTAGAGAATAGTGATGTTACAATAATAATGATTGATGCAGAACAAGGTTTCGAAGGTCAAGATATGAATATTTTATCTCTTGCGGTTAAGTATAAAAAGGGAGTTATTATTATGGTTAATAAATGGGATCTAATTAAGAAAAACAACAGCACACTTAAAGAGTATGAAAAAATTATTCTTAATAAAGTTAGCCCCTTTGATTTTATCCCTATAATATTTTCATCCGTCTTAAAAAAGCAAAGAATTTTTCANGTNTTAGAGAAAGCCCTCGATATCTATGAAAACAGAANTCAAAAAATATCAACATCNCAACTAAACAATAAGATTTTACCTGAAATTAAGAANTATCCTCCCCCTTCTAATAAAGGGAAATATATTAAAATTAAATACATAACTCAGCTACCAACTAATACACCAACATTTGCTTTCTTCTCTAATTTGCCTCAATATATAAAAGAACCGTACAAGAGATTTTTAATGAATAAACTGCGAGAGTATTTTACATTAGAAGGGGTCCCAATAACGATTGTTTTCAGAAAAAAATAAAGCTTTAATAATTAATTAAATTGTATTTTTGAGGATGAGATATAATTTTAAGAGTATTGAAAAAAAATGGCAAGAATACTGGGAAAAAAATAAGACCTATAAAACAGAAATAAATAATAAACCCAAATATTATGTCATGGATATGTTCCCATATCCTTCAGGATCAGGACTTCATGTGGGTCATCCCCTTGGTTACATAGCATCAGATATCATATCTAGNTTCAAAAAGTTAAAAGGTTATAACGTACTACACCCTATGGGTTTTGACTCATTTGGTTTACCTGCTGAACAGTATGCAATAAAAACTGGAAAACACCCTAAAGAGACAACTGAAAATAATATTTTAAAGTTCAAAGAACAACTGAACCAACTGGGATTATCATTTGACTGGGATAGAGAAGTAAGAACTAGCGATAGCAAGTATTATAAATGGACACAATGGATATTTTTAAAANTNTACAATAGCTACTTTGATTATAAAAATAATANAGCTGAAACTATAGAAAAATTAGAACTTCCTNAGGGTTTATCTGCTAATGAAAAAATTNAATACATTGACTCAAAGAGATTAGCATATATAGATGAAATAGATGTTAATTGGTGTGAGGAGTTAGGTACTGTCCTATCTAATGAAGAGGTAATTGGAGGAGTAAGTGAAAGAGGAGGCTTTCCTGTAATTAGGAGGCCAATGAGACAATGGGTAATGAGAATAACAGATTTCTCAGAGAGACTCCTTGAAGACCTTGATACCCTTGATTGGCCAGATTCAATTAAATTATCTCAAAAAAATTGGATTGGAAAATCTACTGGTGCTGAAATATCCTTTCCTATTGATAATAAAAAAAATATCAAAGTCTTCNCAACGAGACCAGATACTATTTATGGTGCTACGTATTTAGTTCTTGCACCTGAACACAAAATGGTGGAGAGTCTAACAACAGAGGAGTATAAAGATCAAATTTTAAATTATGTAGATAAGACTGCTAAGAAAAGTGAACTTGAGAGACAAGAAAATGAAAAAAATAAAACGGGAGTATTTACAGGATCTTTTGCTACAAACCCTATTTCAGGTGAAAAAATACCTATCTGGATTTCAGATTATGTATTATCTAGTTACGGTACAGGTGCAATAATGGCAGTACCTGCTCATGACGAAAGAGATTATGAGTTTGCATTAAAGTTTAAACTTGAAATTATAGAAGTTATCAAAAACGATACTGATGAAAAATGTTATACAGGTGATGGGATAGTAATAAATTCAGGTGATTATAACGGAATAGAAAATGAAAAATTTAAGAAAATAGTAACCGAAATTTTAGAAAGTAAAAATCTTGGAAAAAAAACAGTAAACTATAAATTAAGAGATTGGATATTCACTAGGCAAAGGTATTGGGGTGAACCAATACCAATATTACATTCAAATGGGAAACAGTTTCCTGTTAGTGAAGAAGAATTACCTGTCAAATTACCTGAGGTTAAAAGTTACCTACCAACAGATGATGGGTTATCTCCCCTTGCAAGAAGTAATGACTGGGTNAAAGTGAATNTAAAAGGTAATCAATATGATAGAGANACAAATACAATGCCTCAGTGGGCTGGATCTTGTTGGTATTACCTAAGATATTTAGANCCAAATAATGAAATTAATTTTGCCGATAAAGAAAAAATAAAATATTGGATGCCAGTAGATTTATATATAGGTGGAGCTGAACATGCCGTACTTCATTTATTATATTCAAGATTTTGGCATAAAGTATTATATGATCTAGGTCATGTAAATACACCAGAACCCTTTAAAAAATTAGTTAACCAGGGAATGATACTTGGCAGATCTAATTTTATTTATAGGATAAAGAATACAAATAAATTTGTTTCTTATAATTTAAGAAATGAATACGAGTACACAAAGCTCCATGTTGATGTCAATATTGTTGAGAATGATAAACTNGATTTAGATAAATTCAAGAAATCATCAAAAGAATTTAATGATGCCGAATTTATACTAGAGGGAAGTGATTATTTATGCGGTTTTGAAACCGAGAAAATGTCAAAATCTAAAAGTAATGTTGTAAACCCTGACAACATAATTAATGATTTTGGTTCAGACACGCTCCGAATGTATGAAATGTTTTTGGGTCCTCTTGAGCAATCGAAACCATGGAATACTAATGGAATTGAAGGAGTTTACAAATTTTTAAATAAGTTTTGGTCACTTTTCTATGATGAAGATAATTTCAATATTTCTGACGAAAAACCTGATAGTGATGAACTTAAAATACTTCATACAGCAATTAAAAAAATTGAAAATGATATTGATAGACTCTCAATAAATACGTGTGTAAGTCAGTTAATGATTACAGTCAATGAACTAAGTAGGAAGAAATGTAATAAAAGAGAAATTCTCGAGCCACTATTAATAGTATTATCGTCTTTTGCTCCACATATCTCTGAAGAATTATGGAGTAGATTAGGAAATAATGAAAGTATTTCATTATCAAATTATCCAAAATATAATGATGAGTTCTTAACTGAGGATATATTTGAATACCCAATAATGATAAACGGAAAACTGAGAACAAAAATAAAATTTGATATTAATATAGAAGAAAAAGAAATAAAATCAGAGGTTATTTCTAATGAAATAATTACCAAATGGACTGAAAATAAAAAAATTAAAAAAATTATTTTTATTCCAAAAAAGATTATAAATGTAGTGATTTAATCAGTCTTTGACTCTAAAAATCTATATATGCTATCAACCCACATAGAATACATTTTTTTTGATGGGTGTAAGCTATCTTTTGCAATTAAAAGTTTATTGATCTCAGCATCTCTTGAAATATCAGTAATATCAAAAAAATCTATATTGTAACTTTTTGTTATTCTTTTTTTAATTTGATTATATAAATCGATTTCATAACTAATTTCATTTTTCTTTTTTAAACCAAATGGTGTAACTCCGTAATCTGGAATAGATAAAACAAATACTTTATCAATATCCTCAGAGTAGCTTATAGCCTTATTCAATAAAATTTCAAATTCTTTCTCATATAATGAGATGTCATATTTCCTATATTGGTTATTTACACCAATTAATAATGAAACAAAATCATATTTATTATTAAATTCTATAGAATTTAAAGTGTCAATTAGCTCTCCAGTAGTCCATCCAGTCTTTGCAATAATTTTAACATTTCTAATTTTATCAATTCTGTTTTTTAACTGAAAGGGGTATGAATCATCTAAGTCCAAAGACTCTCCTATTGTATAGGAATCACCTAATGCAAGATAATTAAACTCTTTAGTCTCATGATTATCATTTTTGCATGATAAAAGTGTTATAAATAAAAGATTAAAAAAGATATTTTTAATCATGAAAATATTCTTCTTATTATAATTACTACTACTCCTAGTAAAAAAATGAGAATTGATAACTTATTTACAGTGTGCATAGCTGTTAAGCTAAAGTTTGATTTTCTTTTAGGATCTTTTTTTCTAAAGAAATAGTTTAATACTTCAGAAAAGTCAAAATAATAAGATATTTTTTTTTCTTTTTTTTTCATGTTTTTTATTTAGGTTCTAACCAATTACCATCATCTTTTATAAGTTCAATTAGTTCGTCTACACCCTCTTCGTAATTAATAGCTCTTTTGACAACCTCTTGACCTCTATATAAAGTGATTTTGTCTTTACCCGAACCTACGTAACCATAATCAGCATCTGCCATCTCTCCAGGACCATTTACTATGCATCCCATAATTCCTATCTTTAATCCTTTTAAGTGATCCGTTCTCTCTCTTATCATTGCGGTAGTTTTCTGTAAATCGAATAAGGTTCTTCCACAAGAAGGACATGATATAAAATCAGTTGCTGTAACTCTTACCCTAGCAGCCTGTAAAATTTTAAAACTAAGAAAATTAATTTTCTTAAAATCTTTTTTTGATTTCTGAGAAGATCTTAAAAAAATACCATCTCCCATGCCCTGAATAAATAATCCACCTAAATCAGTGGATGAGTGAACTATAAGCTCATCAGAATAATTTATATTATAATTGGAACTAATCACAACTGGATTTTTAATAGACATGGAAAGAAAGAATGCTCTCATATCTGGCATAAAATGATCGTTATCCGAATCAATAATTAAAACTGAATTTAATGGTAAGTCAAATTGATTTAGAAGATCAATATCATTAGTTTTTAAACTAATAAAGTTTAGTTTATTGGATACTTTTTTTATAGTTTTTAGTTTAGATAAATCAATCAGAGGGAAAATTTTATCTGTTTCATCAATTTCTATCCATTTATCATAATTAACGATAGTATTATATTTAAAATTTTTAATTTTAATGTCATTATCTCCAATATATATATAGTCAGGTGAAGTATCTTCAGTATTTAATAAGCCTGTATCCGAGTCAATATTAATCCCTAACATACTTAAGTGTTTTTCATCAATTTTATTTAGGTTAGATAAGTCACTTATAACTATAGGAAGATGATCACCACCAATATTTACTATTTCTTCTGATTCTCTTTTATCATAATGAAATGGAGAAAAATTAAATGCTTTTGGGCTTTTTATAATATCATGATTAGACCTATTACTGTACCTTTCAGTCATTAAGCTTGCTACTGGTGATTCAAACTCTGGTTCCTCAGTAAGTGATACCCTTACAGTATCACCAATACCATCATCAAGTAATGAACCAATACCAATTGCAGACTTTATCCTACCGTCTTCGCCNTCGCCTGCCTCAGTTACNCCTAAGTGTATAGGATAATTTTTTAGTTTAGAATTNTCTAAANTCTCAACTAATAGTCTATANGCATGAACCATAACTAAAGGGTTACTTGCCTTCATTGATAACACAATGTTATAGAAATTGTGATCTTCACATATTCTTAAATACTCAAGTGCTGATTCAACCATACCTTTAGGGGTGTCCCCAAATCTACTAAGAATTCTGTCAGATAATGAGCCATGGTTTGTACCTATTCTCATTGCAGTTCCATTTTTTTTGCAGATTTTTATTAGTGGAGATACTCTATCATAGATTCTTTCAATTTCTTCATTATAAGTTTTATCATCATAATCTATAACCTTAAACTTTTTGGTATCGGAGTAGTTTCCTGGATTTATTCTTACCTTCTCAACTATTTCAGCTGAGATTTCAGCAGCCTTTGGCGTAAAGTGAATATCTGCTATAAGTGGGACATCATATCCTTTTTTTAATAGCTCATTTTTAATTTTTGATAGGTTTTTAGCTGCACCAATACTAGGTGCTGTTATTCTAACAAACTCACATCCTGAATTTATCATTCTTATAGTCTGATCCACTGTAGATTTGGTATCCATAGTATCTGCAGTTGTCATTGACTGAATTCTTATTGGATTATTACCACCAATGGCTGAGTTACCAATTTTGACAGTATGAGATTCTCTTCTCTTATATCTAAATAAACCTTTACTGAAAAATTTATTCAAAATTAATTATTTAAATGTCACCAAGTTGAGGACGAATCACTATCTCTTCTACTGTAGCACCAGGTGATGTATCATAAGCTGAGTAAATTGAGTTTGATATATCATCCACATTTATGAAACGTTCATCAGGTAAGGAAGTTCCATCCCAGCTCCCAGTCCTTGTGGCACCTGGTAATACGGCGGTGACCTTAACATTAAATTTTTTAAACTCTTCTCGAAGACATTGGCTAAATCCATAAAGAGCAAATTTAGATATGCAGTAAGAACCTCCATTTTCATAAGCAACTTTACTGGCAATAGAGCATATATTAAAAATATGACCAAACTTCTGACTTATAATTTTTTTTGATAATCCTCTTGTTATTCTATAGTTCGAGTACAGATTAGTATTTATCATAAATTCAAGAGCACCCTCATCTTCATTCATTAATTCTCCAGGAACAAATGTTCCAACATTATTTACTAAAACGTCAACCTTGTCAGTGTTAGAATTTACATAGTCTATGAATTTATCACATCCACTTTTTTTTGAAAGATCAGAATTTATTGAATTAAAATTAATATTAGGATATAATTCTTTTATCTCATCTCCAATTAACTGTAGATCCTTTTGCTTTCTTGAACAAGTGAAAATATCAAAATTATTCTCTGCAAACTTTAAAAGAGTTGACTTACCCATTCCCTTAGAACCTCCAGTTAATACTATAGTTTTTTTCATTACATTAAATTCTCGTTTTAATTTAATAATTTGTATGTATATTAATGAAAAATAACTTAATAAGTTGAAAAAATTTGGTAAGTATATTCTCTTTATGATTTCTCTTCTGGAGAGAAGAGAAAAGTTTAAAACCTATGTATCACTTACTATTAATGAATGTATAAAAATTGGATACGATAGCTTATTTATTGTATCTATAGTTTCAATTTTTATGGGTGCAGTAACAACTATTCAAACTGCTTTTAATCTGGTAGGACCTCTTATTCCAGACTACGTGATTTCATTGGTTGTAAGAGATATGACACTCCTCGAATTATCTCCAACTATCATTGCTATTGTTTTTGCAGGTAAAGTTGGATCTAATATAGCTGGAGAATTAGGGACAATGAGAATAACTGAACAAATTGATGCACTNGAAGTGATGGGTGTGAACTCATCTTCATATCTTGTGTTACCAAAAATTATAGCATCTCTACTCATGTTTCCANTTCTTGTTATAATTTCCGCTACTTTGGCAATAAGCGGTGGGTANATGGCTGGTGTTCTGACTGATGTTATAACAGGTCAAGAATACATATATGGTTTAAGATATGAATTTAATCCTTTCAATATCCCATTTGCTTTAGTAAAATCTTATGTATTTGCCTTCATTGTTGCATCTATATCATCTTTTCAGGGGTATTATACTTCAGGTGGCGCTTTAGAGGTAGGTAAGTCAAGTACGAATGCTGTTACCAATAGCTGTATATTTATTTTAATTGCGGATTATATCTTAGCTCAAGTATTACTATGATTGAAATTAAAAATATATCAAAATCTTTTAAAGATAAACAGGTACTCTTTGATATATCAGGGACTTTTGAAAAAGGAAGAACTAACTTAATAATAGGTGCTAGCGGTACTGGTAAAAGTGTTTTATTAAAATGCCTAGTTGGTCTTCTAGAACCAGATGTAGGTTCTGTCTTATTCGATAATAGAAACTTCACCAACGCTAATAAAAACCTCACAACACAGATAAGACGTGAAATTGGTATGTTATTTCAGGGTAGCGCNTTATTTGATTCAAAAAATGTNGAAGAAAATATAAAATTNCCTCTTGACATACTTACCGATANACCTGAAAATGAAAAAATAGAGAAGGTTAACCATTGCCTTGAGCTAGTTGGACTTGAAAAAATTAATAATAAAATGCCTTCAGAACTCAGTGGTGGAATGAAAAAAAGAGTAGGAATAGCAAGAGCAATAGTTAATGACTCTAAATATCTTTTCTGTGACGAACCAAATTCAGGACTTGACCCTCTNACAGCAATAAAAATTGATGACTTAATTTTAGAATTAACCCAAAAATTAAATACAACAACAATAGTTGTGACTCACGATATGAACTCGGTAGTTGAAATTGGAGAATATATTATGTTCTTACATGAAGGTAAAAAACTTTGGGAAGGAAATAATAAAAAAATTCTAAAAACTAAAGTCAAAGAACTTAATGATTTTGTGTTTTCAAATAAGTTGATGAAGAAAATTAAATAGACTTAATCAACTAAAGAAGCTACTCTTTTTTTAATCTTTCTTTTACTCTCTTGATCTTTGACATATTTCCTACTTCTAAAGTACCAGAATACACCTCCAATTATTATCAGAACATAAGTAGATGTAAATAGAAAAATAATACCTGAGTTAATGCTTGATGATATACCTGTACCACCTGAATTAGCATCACTCTCAACTATACCCCTACACATAGAGCATCCTTGCGATAGGACATCATATGTATTAAAAATAAAAAACAATAATAAAGGATAATATTTTTTCATTAGAACTGGTAAAAAGGACTAATCATAAAATAAACTATTACACCTGAAACCGAAACATATAACCATATTGGAAAGGTATATTTAACAACTTTTTTATGTTGTTTAATCTTATTAGTCAGTGAATAATAAAATGCAAATAATACAAAAGGCACGACGACAATAGAGAGTATAATATGAGAGATGAGAAAGAAATAATAGATAGTTTTTGAGTCTCCAAGATATTTAGTACTATCAACTGAAGAGTGATAGATAATGTATGAAACTAAAAAAATTGCTCCTAAAGTAAAAGCCATTGTATTTAAATTCTGGTGGAGGATAATATTTTTTTTATATTTAATAGCATAGAATGAAAGAACTAGAAGCAGTGATGTTAGTGAGTTAATAATTGCGTTGAAATGTGGTAACTTATAAGTCCATTCTCCAAAAAACGAGATCTTACTAGGCATAAAGAGAAGGAATGCAACAGCTAATGGAATCAGTACTGAAACTAGTGCTATGACTTTAGTTAGGTTATTTTTCATTTTCAAGATTTATAATATCAATTTCAACATTTAATCTGTCGTACTCATCTAAATCGTTTAGATCATAAATTCCTCTTACATTGTATTCACTATCTAGTAGTAATACATGGTCGTTCTTAATATCAGACTTAAAACAAGTAATACTGTTCGTATCCTTAAAAAAACCTGTTTCAAGAACTGCCCAATTTAAATTACGATCGATCTCTGATAATGTTATAATATCAATCTTTTTATTTGAATAAAGTTTTGTAAGAAGATTATCAACTAATGAGTTTTTTAAATTAAACCTTATGTCAACAAGTATAACATCTGATCTCANATTTTGTTCAGAAAAAGCAGATTTTAATAATATTTCGTAACAACCATAATTAACCTCAGAGACTACGTATTTATTATCTCCAAAAAATCTTAGAAAAAAATAGAGTATAATAGGAAGAAGGATTGAAAATGAAAGGATAAAAGCCTTTTTCAAGTTAACCATTAAAAGTAAATAGCTTGGTATATAGCATCAGCTTGAATAAATAATGCACCAAGTANCCATACNACAAATACACATGGTATCANTATNGTCCACATTAAAGATTTTTGTTCNTGAGCTAAGTGCATAAACTCTCCNACTATATAACCAGCTTTNACGAAAGTCATACCAATAAATAAAAATATTTTAAAACTTTTCCATGACTCAGGAAACTGTAGTGCAACATAGAACTCTGCTGCGGTTACTAAACCCAGTATTATAGCAACTTTCCAAATCTTCCAAATTTTAGATTTATCAGCAGGTTCTGGTTTAATAGAAGAAATTTCTGGTTCGATCATAACTCTACACTAAATAAAAAAAAGTAAAAACAAATACCCAAACTAGNTCAACAAAATGCCAATATAATCCTACTTTCTCAACCATCTCATAGTGACCTCTTCTCTCTAATATNCCAACAGTTGCTTGGTAAAATATTANGAAATTTAATGCNACTCCGCTAAATACATGAAATCCNTGAAATCCAGTTATGAAAAAGAAAAATGCAGCAAAATCAGGAGGGCCGTATTGGTTAGTCTGTAGGTTTGCTCCATATATTATACTTCCATCAAGAAGTTTAGTGCCTGCATCGGTTCCATGAATAAAATGTGACCACTCCCAAGCCTGACAACCNAGAAAGGTAAGGCCACCAAATATTGTCCAAATCATCCACTTTTCGACTGCCTGTCTATCCATTCTATGTCCGGCTTCTACAGCTAATACCATAGTCACACTACTTAAAATTAATATAAATGTCATAAGTCCNACAAANACTAGAGGTAACTCAACTCCGTGAAAAAATGGAAATGCCTCAAAAACCTTTTCAGGTATAGGCCAGTAAGATTGNGAGAAGGAGAAATCTGATAATGTACCTTCATAGCCTGGNTGTCTAAATCTTATTACACCGTAGGCNATCAGNAAGGCAGAAAAAGTAAATGCATCAGANATAAGAAAAAACCACATCATAAGCTTGCCATAGCTNGCCTTAAATGGTTCAGTTCCNCCTGACCAAAGGTCTTTCTTAGAAGTAGGTAAAGTAGCTTGGTTTGCCATTTTTATATATTATAAAAATACAAAGTTAAAAATAAATAAACCCACATTCCAGCAAGAAAATGCCAGTAAGTGGTNGACATTTCGATGCTTAATAAGTTTTTAGAATGAATATTTAATTTAATTGCTGAGTAATAAATGTATAATATAAATATCAGACCGGAAATAAGATGAAANGCGTGAACNCCGCTAAGTATATATATAAAAGANCCATCAGGNTGTCCAACAAAATAAACACCGCCCTCAACTAGCTGAACCCAACCATAATATTGGAATAAAAGAAAAAAAGTNCCNGTNATAAAACTACCTAATAAAAATATTTTTTGTGTTCTAAAATTATCTTTCTTAGATGCAAAATAAGATAACTGCTTAAAAATACTACTTAGAATTACAACAACTGTGGAGTAGTAAAACATAGAGGGGAGGTCNACATTGAATCCTCCTGGCTCTCCTTTTTTTACTATGTATGCACTTATTAATGAAACAAAAATCATAGAGATCGATATCATAAATATCCATATTAAAAAGATATTTGGATTCATTCTTAAAATATTTGTNTTGNTTTTATTTTTCATAATTCTAAATTTTATCTAATACATAACTAATTTGTACAATTGGGAGGTATATAAATGAACTAAACATTACTTTAAGAGCTGAGTCTCTTGAATAATCATTTATTAGCTTGAAAGTTTGAGCTAAAAATATAATTGCNAGAAGTACTGCAACTGCACCTGATATTATACCTGTTATTCCAAAAATTGTTGGAAGAAGACCTAATGGAATTAGAAANAAGGTATAGATCATAATATTTACAGCAGTTTTCATATTTTTTTCACCNTTATTAGGAAGGAGTTTGAATCCAGCTTTTTTATAATCATCATCATACATCCANGCTATTGCCCAAAAATGNGGGAACTGCCAAATAAATTGAATACTAAAAATAATTATTGCCTCTAAAGTTATCTGTCCCGTTGACGCTACCCAACCAATAAGTGGTGGAAGAGCACCNGGAATTGCTCCAATAAAAACAGCAANAGGACCAATTTTTTTCATAGGAGTGTANACAAAAGANTATAATATTAAAGAGATAAGTGATAATAATGCTGCATATATATTNAGATAGTAAGAAATTAAGGATAAACCAACTATCATGGAGGTAAAAGATATTANTATCGATTTCTTTATCGATACTCTATCAGTTGGAATAGGTCTTTTTTTTGTCCTTTCCATTAATTTATCTAAATCTCTCTCAAAAATCTGATTATTTATTACTGAAGAGGAACTAACAAGATATCCTGNTATTAAAAGAATAAAGACTTCATTAATATCAACTGATTTAGAGGAAATAAGAAAACCAAAAANAGANGATAAAGAAACTANGAGTGAGAGTCTAAACTTAGATAGCTCGAAAAAAATTTTAATATTTTCTATNATCATATAAAGCGCAAATATAGTTTTTGAGATTATAAGATTCATTATACTATGTTTTTTTTAAAAGAAAAGTTTAATAGAAGAATATAAAATTGTAATCCAAAAGCCAAGAAAGCTATAAGGAGATGTATAGGCTGAAGTATTATAGGAATTGAAAAATAGGCCATTCCNGCTCCAACTAAAATTTCAGATATAATTAAAAGGAGCATCATTACTGAAATAAGCCTAAAAAAATTATGTGATTTAAATTTGATATAAATCGTTATAACAGTTAGTACCTGAAATAAAAGAATTAAAATAGAAAATGATCTGTGAATTTTAAATGTATTATTCAANGATTCTATAATATTTTCTCNAAAATTANATCCATATAATTTTAGTAGTTCATCAACTGATTCCCTNACATCTGTTCCTAAAACCATTTGAATCATAAATAATATCAAACTAGAAATAATAAAAAAATTCAATATTCCACTTNCTATATAATTGTTATTANTTCTTGATGATAGGTGATAACAGAGTATTACATTACATATTATTAACAATGCTACAATTACATGAAATGTAATGAGCCCTGACAGTAAATTTGTTGAAACTACTATTGAACCAACCCAAGCCTGAAAAAAAACTAATATTAATGATAAAAAAGATAATAAAATCAACTTTCTACTTACGGGTCTTATAAATAGAGAACTCAAAAAAACAAAAATTAAAGAGAGACCAACTAATGCTCCAATTAACCTGTTTATATATTCTGTCCATGTTTTATATACATTAAACTCCTCNCCTTTCTTAATATCTGGATCATTNTTAATTTTATTTGACAATTTTTGAAATCCAAGTAATGATAAAACAGAACTTAATCTCTCATTTTTTTTTATTCTTCCCTTAACAAATATTTCTTCATAATTTTCAGGTAATTCACTAACAGAAGTTGGGGGGATTAACATACCAAAACATTTTGGCCAATCTGGACAACCCATTCCAGAACCAGTACACCTAACAACACCTCCTGCTAGGATTAGNATGTAGAGGAGAGTAAGGCTAATCTTTGTTGTAAGATTATAATTATTTCCTAACCATTTAACCATTATATGAAAAGAGAAGGTCTACCTGNTAGTGTCATCAGGCATATTTGACTCAGGTGTTTTTGATAATGGTATNTTCTGAGGTATGAAATCTGTCTCAGANCCGGGCTTACTGTAGTCATATGGCCACCTTTCAACTTTAGGAAGTGCTCCTGGCCAGTTTCCGTGTCCTGGCTCTACTGGTGTAGTCCACTCAATTGTATTAGAATTCCAAGGATTTTTAGGTGCCCTTCTTCCTCTATACATAGAATAGAAGAAATTGAACAAGAAAAGAAATTGAACCGCAAAGGTTATTATAGCAGCAAAACTTACAAATGTATTAAGNTCTATAAATGATTCAATTCTTCCAGTTTCAAAATTTGTGAATGAATAGTATCTTCTTGGAAATCCAGCAATACCTATGTAATGTAGAGGAAAGAAAACTANGTATGCACCGATAAAAGTAACCCAAAAGTGAATATAACCCAATGTTCTATTCATCATCCTACCAAACATTTTAGGGAACCAATGATAGACTCCAGCAAATAATCCAAAAAATGANGCACTACCCATAACAATATGAAAATGTGCAACCACAAAATATGTATCATGAAGATTTATATCTACAACTGAATTTCCTAAGAATAATCCTGTAAGTCCGCCCGAAATAAAAAATGAGACTAAACCAATTGAAAATAACATGGCAGGAGTAAATACGATGTTACCTCTCCATAATGTTGCTATATAATTAAAAGCTTTTACGGCTGATGGGACAGCAATTATTANAGTTAAAATTGTAAATACTGANCCAAGAAANGGGTTCATTCCNGATATAAACATATGATGCGCCCAAACAACAAAAGAAAGAACTCCAATTCCAAAAATAGAATAAACCATAGCTCTATATCCAAAAATTGGTTTTCTAGAACAGGTAGCAATTATTTCAGATGTTATACCTAAAGAAGGTAAAATAACAATATAAACTTCAGGGTGTCCCAGAAACCAAAATAAATGTTGAAATAAAATCGCACTACCACCTTGGTTAGATAGAGCTTCACCTGCTATATATATATCTGAAAGGTAAAAACTAGTTCCAAAAGACCTGTCCATTATCAGTAGTAAAGCTGCCGATAGGAGAACAGGAAAGGATAAAACTCCAAGAATTGCTGTAACTAAAAATGCCCATATAGTTAACGGCATTCTGAAAAAAGTCATTCCTTCTGTCCTTAAATTAATTACTGTAGTTATATAATTNAANGCACCTAATAATGCAGAGACTATAAATAAAGCCATTGAAACCAACCACAAAGTCATACCCATACCAGAGCCTGAAACTGCTTGAGGAAGTGCACTAAGTGGAGGGTAAATTGTCCAACCACCACTTGCAGGTCCTCCCTCTACAAAAATAGATATAAACATTACTATGCTTGAAAGGAAGAAAAACCAGTATGATAACATATTTAAAAAGCCACTAGCCATATCTCTTGCACCGATCTGAAGAGGAATTAAGAAGTTACTAAAAGTACCACTCAAACCTGCAGTAAGAACAAAAAAGACCATTATTGTTCCNTGCATAGTTATAAGGGCNAAATAAACTTCAGGATCAATCTTACCTTGAGGAGTTAACCAATTACCTATAATAGGACTTAATGCNGTAAGGTCCATATCAGGAAAACCAAGTTGAATTCTAAAAAGAGATGACATTGCACCACCNACNATAGCCCAGAAAATACCAGTTATAAGGAATTGCTTGGCAATCATCTTATGGTCTTCACTAAAGATATATTTAGTGATAAAACTTTGTTCATGATGATCATCGTGATGATCTTGCTCTTGTACTTTTGGCTTGGTTGAGGTCTTAGTAATCTCCATAATTAATCATTTAAAGTAGCTACATCCGTAGAATTATTTTTTATAAAGTCTGCATAGTAATCTGGATTCTTTTCAATCCATGACTTTTGCTCGTTTTTCCATTTNATATATTCCCACTCTTCTTGAACTATAACAGTATGCTTCATTGAAAAGTGTGCTCTTCCACAAATNTTATTACANACTATTTCAAAATTAAAGTTTTCATTNCCNGTTTCTTCTCTCATCTCTGCAGTAGTTTTNGTTGGTATAAACCACATCTGAGTTGGCATACCTGGGACAGCATTCATCTGNGATCTCATATATGGTAGATAGACACTATGGATAACGTCTCTTGCCTTAATCTTAAAAAGTACTGGTTTACCCTTAGGGATGTGAATCTCTCTTGGCATAAAATCGTCTAGTGATGACGAGTCAGTAAAATCTATTCCTACAATATTTTCTACATCAATTAACTTATAATTTGCATTACCTAATTCATTATCTGGACCAGGATACCTTGAAGCCCAAGCAAACTGNTAACCAACAATCTCAATTACCTCTGCGTCTTTTGGAGCTGGTCCCATTATATTATTCCATTTTACTAGACCCCATCCTATAAGACCTACTAAAACGATAGCAGGGATTACTGTCCATACAATTTCTAATTTATGATTCTCAGGATAGAAATAAGCTTTTCTTTCTTTTTTATATCTATACTTATATCCAAAATAAAACATTATGACCTGAGTGACTATAAATACAGTAAATGTTACAGCCATCGTAACCCAAAAAAGAAGTTCAACCTCAGGGGCATGTTTAGATGCCATTGGTAAGAAATAATTTTCGAACTGATCAAATGAATACCAGAAAATCACTGCGAAGGAGATAAACATAAAGACTACTCCGATAATAGCATTATATGTATTATTAGAATCTTCAAATGAAGTTTCAATTTTTTTCTTTGCAACACTTAAGATTTCAGTAGATCTGAAAATAAGAAATACAACTGCTAAAGAAAGTAAAAGAATGATACCAATAATTAAATTCATCGTGCAAATTTATATATCAACTACTAAAAAATCACCTAAGAATTGGTTAATTTTTAANCCAAAGGATGTTTTGTAAAAACATTTTTTTTTAAAATAAAAATTAAATATCATGGTGTAAACTTTCTTCTAACATTGGATGGTTTTTAGCTACCAAAGGAAGTTTGGTCAGACCACTTAAAATCACATATAAAAATGCTGATAAGAATACCATAAGTACTCCAATTTCTAAGAAGCCAAAGCCTCCATTATCTTTTAAAACACCAGGAGTAACCATCAAATAAAAGTCAATAAAATGACCAAATAATATCATAGGGCATGCTACCTTTAAAAACCTAGTAAACCTCTTACTTGCTCTAGTCATGAGGAAGAAAAAAGGAAAGAAAAAGTTTAGAACTAAATTGACTATAAAAAAAGGAAAGTAAAAGTCACTTTCAAGTCTCTCAACATAATATATAGTCTCTTCAGGGATATTTGCATAATAAATTAAAAGAAATTGTGAGAACCATATGTATGTCCAAAATACGCTAAATGCAAAGACAAATTTCCCAAGGTCATGTATAACACTGTGATTAATAAAACTTAGATAACCATTATCTTTTAATGTAATAANCATGTATGTAATCAAAGCAAGAGCAGAAACCCACCAACTTGCAAAAACATACCAACCAAACATGGTGCTGAACCAATGTGTATCAATTGATAGTACCCAATCCCAGGCAGCAACTGACTGAGTGAATGCATAAATAACTACAAATACTGTAGATATTGTAAACAGTTTCTTCCACGACTCAGTTCCACCTAACTTATCTTCTTTTGCAATGTGTTTAAGTATCAATGCATAGAAAAAATACCATATCCCAAGGAAAAACGCCATCCTTCCAAGGAAAAAAGGAAGATTTAAATAGGCTTTTTTCCCATCAATCACATAATCATACCTTGGATCAGATTTATCATACAAATACTCATGTGTCCAATGAAAAATATCATGGTTCGTGATTGCAAATACTATAAGCATTAGTACACTTCCAGGAAGCAACCATCTTCCAATAGCTAACGGTACTCTTAAAATTCCTGCTGACCAACCAGACTGAGAAACGTATTGAATTGCAACAAAAAATATAGCTGAAATTGATATACCTAAAAAGTAAACCACATTAATCCATAAGTTTGAATATAATCTTTTATACCAATGAAACTCAGAATGACCATCATCTGAAATGTAGGCATTTACAATTTCGGTGGATTCTTCATGACCATGACCAGAATTTATTAACTGATATATCCCAATAAGAGATAGTAAGAGTCCCCCCAAAAAAAGGTAGAGCAGGTTCTTTTTTATTCCGATATTAAAATCAAAAATATCTTTCATATTATTGTTTTTGAAGGGTTTGAACNTACTTGACTATCTTCCACCTATCTTCTATTGATATCTGAGATCCGTGTCCCCACATTCTTCCTTTGCCATGTGTAATAACATGAAATATATGTCCCTCAGACTTATCTTTCACAGCCCTTGAATTATATGCAGTAACACCTAAGTAAACCTTACCAACAAGACCGTCCCCCATACCCTTCTCTCCGTGGCAATGAATACAAAACCTCTCGTAGAGAATTTTTGCCTCTTTTAGAACTTCATCACTATCCTCAATTGGGCTATTAACTAGAGCGGCAACTTCAAGACTATCTTTTGGAATCCTATACGGAAGGGGTGTACCTCTTCTGACAGTATTTGGAACAGGTTCCAACATAGTCATCCCATAAGGATTATAAGGATTAGAATTATAAAACTCACCATGTCCATCATTTGGATTAGAATCTAACCAGCTACCGATTTCTTCGTCTTTAACTTGGGATAATGGTTCGTAGGGGACAGAGTGGTACATATTAGGTGCATACTCCACACCAGGGTAATCATCCTTTGCAGAACATCCTATTAAGATTATACAAAATAATAAGTTTATAATAACCTTATTCATTCATCCATCAGTTTAGAATTTGCTTCAGAAGCACCATTAGACTTTAGTAATTTTTTAAGTGCTGCCTCGGACATATTATTTTTTTCTATTTCTATTGCCATCACGTGTTTATCATCTGTTGACCTCAGGTCAAAAGTTTTTGGTTTACCCCAAGGTTTAAGGTCACTAATTACAAAGAATGTACCCACCATGCCAAAGGCTGATAATAAGACTGTCATCTCAAATGTTACTGGAATAAAAACAGGCAAAGGGAGAAAATCTTTACCTCCAATTATCATAGGCCAGTCTATAGTTGTCATTCCAATCATCATAGTTAGTGCCAGACAGGTACCTAGAAAACCAAAACAAAACGCTGCTATTGAAAGCCTAGATCTCTTATACCCTAGTCTGGACTCAATTCCATGAACAGGGAATGGAGAATAAACTTCGTATATATTTACACCCTTAGCACGGACTGATGATATAGCATCTAAAAGAACATCTTCATCCTCATAGATACCAATAACAAATTTTACACCTTTATCATCCATATTTATTTCTTTACTTTCTCTCCAGTGTGTTTTAAAATACTTTTCACTTCAGCCATATTTATAACAGGGAAATACTTAGAAAAAGCTAAAAATGCTGTGAAAAATAAGCCAAATGTGAAAATATACATACCTAAATCATATATTGTTGGGTAAAACATTGCCCAACTTGAAGGAAGATAATCTCTGTGAAGAGAAGTAACAATAATAACAAACCTTTCAAACCACATACCAATATTTACAATAATTGATATAATAAATGTAGCAACTATATTAGTTCTTATTTTTTTAAACCAGAAGAGTTGAGGAGATATCACATTACAAGTCATCATCGACCAGTATGCCCACCAGTAAGGACCAGTTACTCTGTTATAGAAAGCGTATTGCTCATAAGCAACACCAGAGTACCAGGCCATAAATAACTCAGTTAAGTAAGCAATTCCAACTATAGAACCTGTAACTATTATTACAATGTTCATTAACTCTAGATGTTTAATGGTAATATAATCTTCTAAATTATATACTTTTCTGGTTATAATAAGTAATGTTAATACCATTGCAAAACCAGAGAAAATTGCACCTGCAACAAAATAGGGAGGAAATATCGTAGTGTGCCACCCAGGTATAACAGAAGTTGCAAAATCCATAGAAACAATTGTATGAACAGAAAGAACCAGAGGAGTAGCAAGACCTGCAAGTACAAGAGAAACAGTTTCGTATCTAGACCAAGTCTTNGCTGCGCCGTCCCATCCAAAGCTTAATCCACCATATATATATGCAGATACTTTTCTTCCAGCTTTTTTAGCTCTGTCTCTAATCGTTGCAAAATCTGGAATAAGACCAATATACCAAAATACAAGAGATACTGAGAAATATGTAGTTATTGCAAATACATCCCACAAGAGAGGGCTAGCAAAATTGACCCACAACGATCCGTACGTATTAGGTAGCGGCAAAACCCAGATAAGACCAATCCATAATCTTCCCATGTGCAGTAATGGAAACATGGCAGCACAAATGACTGCAAAAATGGTCATAGCTTCTGCCGATCTATTAATTGCCATTCTCCATCTCTGTCTAAATAATAGCAAAATAGCAGATATCAGTGTCCCAGCATGACCTATTCCAACCCACCAAACAAAATTTGTAATATCCCAAGCCCACATAACTGTCTTGTTAAGACCCCACATTCCAATTCCATCCCATAAAGTTCTGTAAACAGCATATGCACCAACTATAAGAGTTATGTTTGATATTATCATTGCTGCATACCAAGTTAGGGAGGGCTTCTGTTCAACTCTTTTACTTATATCCTCAGACACGTCATGAAGAGTTTTACCTCCTGTTATTAATGGTTTTCTGAGTTTAGATTCTACGTGCATGCTAAGCTATTTTTTTATTTCTAACTTTTCTTAAGTACCAAACATTTGGACTTACTCTAATTTCATCTAATACTGCATAAGCTCTCTCCTCTTTCAACTTCAGAGTTGCCTTATCAATTTTCTCAACCTGAAGNAGGTTATTTATTCTACTATCTTTATCATTNACATCTCCAAAAACGATAGCGTCAGTAGAACAAGCTGACCCACAAGCCATCTTAACGTCGCCATCCTTGAGTCTTCTTTTCTCTGATTTAGCTAAAAGTTTACCCTCTTGAATTTTCTGAACACAGAAAGAACATTTTTCCATTACCCCTCTTGACCTTACGGTAACATCAGGNTTNAGAACCATTTTTCCCAGATCATTATTCATTGCTATNTTTTTATCAAATTGCTCNTTATCATGGTATTTNAACCAGTTAAACCTTCTTACTTTATATGGGCANTTATTCGCACAGTACCTAGTACCTATACATCTGTTATATGTCATTTGATTTAAGCCTTCACTACTATGAGTTGTGGCAGCAACTGGACAAACTGTCTCACAAGGAGCATTGTTACAATGCTGACACATCATAGGCTGNAAAGTTACGTCAGGATTTTCTGCAGCTACCTCTAAACCTTGTAAGTCATTAACATCTGCATCACTAGAGTAGTACCTGTCTATTCTTAGCCAAGACATCTCTCTCCTATTTAAGACTTCTTCTTTACCAACTACAGGAATATTATTCTCTACTTGACAAGCTATAACACAACTACCACACCCAGTACAAGCATTTAAATCAATTGCCATAACCCAGTGGTGATTCTTGTATTCGTGTCCATTCCAGAGCGTAACATCTTCTGGTTTCTTATACCCTTTACTAGTAGCAACTTTAAACTGATACTTACCAGCATAAGGATCTTCTTTATACTGATCTAAAGATGTCTCCTGAATAACACTTTCTCTTGCCATGATGGTATCATGNGTCTGNGTCTGAGCTATTCTATAATCTTTAAATGTATTTTCTATCTTAATGTTACTNAGAGTTAAATTTTGAATANTTGAATTTTTATCAAGAACTTGATTTGCATCAAAACCAACACCGTCTCCAACTGGCCCTGCAAGTTTTCTACCATAACCTAGAGCAAGACCTATTGTGCCTTCAGCCTGACCTGGCTGAATAATAACAGGCACTTCGAATGATCCCTCACTCGTTTGTATTTTCAATACATTTGTAGTCATTGTCCCCACATCTGTTTTCACCTGAAGTTTTGAAGCATCTTTTGGATTAATTGAAATATAATTATCCCAACATACTTTAGATATTGGATCAGGCATTTCTTGAAGCCATGGGTTATTGGACTGAATACCGTCACTAACAGTTAAGTTATGATATAAATTTAATTCAAACTCATCATTTTCTGTTTCACTTTCTATTAAGTTAGAAACCTTACCTGCCTCAGATATTCTAGTTTTAAAAATATTTGGTAGAGGGTTTAAATTTCTAGATTTTTCTTCAACTATTTCCGCAACACCATCGTGGAGAAGTCTGTCCCAAAATATTTGAAATGGTTCGTTAGATTTTAATAATTTCTGTTTTTTTCTCCAGTTATTTTTAAGAGTAGAGAAATAGTTATCTTTTGAATCAATCCACTTTAAAAANGAATCTTGGTGCTGCCTTGTATCAAAGATCCTACGAATTGCTGGCTGACCAAAACTGAANTAATTNTCAATNGGCTCATAGTCATTCCAAGACTCTANGAAATGAGAATCTGGAGCAATCACATCACACAANATAGATGTCTCATCTATTCTATCTGAGGTAGATACCTTCAACGGAACATTNTCAAGAGCATCCTTAATCCTTGNTGATAGGTANTGGTTATAAACTGGATTAGANTTCAGGAATATAACACCNTGTACAGATTTACTCTCCAGGTCAGTGACGAATTCAGCCATCTTACTATCATCTCCTTTTCTGATATTATAACATCTGTTAAGGTCAATAGTCTTTCCGTAACTTCTTAAGAGNTCATTTATCATTATCACTACNGANTGGACAGACTTATCATTAGAGCTGGATATAACCAGTGATGAACCTAAATTTTGAATTAAATCATCAGCAACTTTATNTAANATATCTANTTTNAGTAAACTCTTTTTAGTCTTACTNAAAGAAATANAATCTCTTCCTGATCCAATTTTAGAATTTAAAATATTCCAAAGTTCTGCTATATAAACTTTAGAATGTGATGACTTAATAGGAATTCTGTGATCAGAATTAGCACCCGTTAGAGACAAATTTGATTCAAATGTGTAGAGTCTAGACATCTCTCTCTTGTCTCTGTTAACAACTCTTTGCTTAGTGAACTGTTGGTTAAATAAATCATGATTAAATGAACTACCTAAAAAATCATANCCAAAAGAAACAATTGTTTTAGCCTTAGAAAAATCATAAAANGGAATATTTCTTTTTCCAAATGATTCTTGATTTGCATCAAGCATACCNGAGTAAGAAGAAGTGTCATATTCAACATGATTAATATCAAATTTTTTAGAAAACTTATTTATAACATCAAGGGTTGAAGGGCTATTGACTGAATGACTAACAATATAAATTTTATTTAAACCTTTTTTAGANAATCCTTCCTTAACAAAATTATCGACATCCCTCCAGTTAGATTCTTTATTATTNAGCATTGGGAATTGCAACCTCTGTCTATCATAAAGTGTTAGAACTGATGACTCTACCTGAGAAGATGTGCACCCTGCACTGATTTTAGAGTATTTATTTCCATCAATCTTNATTGGTCTACCCTCCCTNGTCTTTACAACTACACTACAGTAGTCACTTCCCATTGAATANGTTGANGCATAATAATTTGCAAGCGTTGCATCAACATCTACAGGCTTATCTACATACGGAATAGCATACTTTACTGGTGCTTCACATGCTGCAGTAGAGACAGCTGCTAACCCAAAACCCATCATCTTCAGGAAATCTCTTCTAGAATTATCTGAGGAGTCTTTTATAGGTAAAAATTCTGGGAACTCACTTTCAGCATTTTTTACAAAAGCAGGGTCATTCTTTAGTTGTTCAATTCCTTTCCAATAAGTTTTATTTCCTTTCTTCATAATTAATAGTGACACTTTGAGCATTCCAGCCCACCAATATCTTCAACTTTTAAAGGTTCCTTAGAAGAACCCTTGTGAAGTTCAACTAATTTATCATAATAATCATTCCCTTTGGAATTTATTTCAGATTCTCTGTGACAGTTAATACACCAACCCATGGTAAGTTCGGAATACTGATAAACTACCTCCATTTCCTCAATAGGTCCATGGCAGGTACTACATTCTATACCTCCAACGGCAACATGTTGCGAGTGATTAAAATAGGCAAGGTCTGGGAGGTTGTGAACTCTGACCCACTCTATAGGTCTATTTTCTTCGTAAGCTGTCAATATTTTTTGAATTTCTGGTTTATCAGTATTTATAACTCCATGACAGTTCATACAAATATTTACTGCTGGTATATTAGCTGATTTAGAAATGTTAACCCCAGTATGACAGTAATTGCAATCTATCTCGTACTGACCGGCATGAATTTTATGAGAGAAGGCTATGGGCTGGGTAGGTTGGTAATTCTGCTGAATACCAATAGTATATATACCATCGATACATGACTTTACAAAAACAGCAATAAATACGAAAGAAGCAATTCCTACAACCTTATTACTTTTTATAAAATCTTTGACATTAAATCCACTTTCGACTATCTCCTTGTCCTCGTCATCTAATAACTTTCCTTTCGTCTGGTTATCTTTTAGGATAACATATTTTTTTGAAAGGTTTGTGAACCTTAATAAAATGAAAACAAGAATTAATAATAGGAAAATATTAAGGCCAAGAGACAAATAGAAATTATCTGATGAAATAGAGGTAGATGAGATGTCACCTCCCACATCAACTCCATCTACTACTGCAACCTGAATCTCCTTTACNGATTCACTTTTGATATAAGTCAAAATAGAATTTAATTCCTCATCCGAAAAATCAAATGAAGTCATTAGGGTCTGGTTGTATTGATTATACAGGTCGACAGCGTATTCGTCCCCACTCTTTATAACCTTTTGTGAATTTTTTATAAAGGCATATATCCATTCCTCAGACTGTCTCTCATGTACATCCCTAAGAGCAGGACCAATTAAGACATCATTAATTGCATGACACACTGTACAATTACCTTTGAAAAGTGACTCACCATTACTGACAATATTTTGATCAAATGAAACCTCCTGCTCCTCTTGAGCATTAATTTTATGGATAGTAGGTGAAAAAAGGGTGAGCGATATTATGCCAATTAATGGTAGAAAAAAACGACTAATTTTAGTCAGGTTTCTGGTTAATTTACTAAGCATTTATTCGCTAATGTTTAAGCTGTCACAAATGTAATATCGGGAGCATTAACTTCAAAAAATTATGAGGATATATATTAATTTAGAATTGTTCTAAATAATGATTAATATGGAGATTTTAAATCATTTTCTTTTATGATTCTTCTTAGTATTTTCCCCACATTAGATTTGGGTAATTCTGTAGCAAATCCTATTTGTTTTGGACACTTGTAATTGGTTAATTTTTCTTTACAGTATAGTTTAATTTCATCAGATGTTAGTGAGTCATCTCTTNTAACTATAACTGCCTTCACAGCCTCTGTAGTTTTGTCGTCTGAAACACCAATTACCCCAACCTCTAAGACCTTAGGATGAGCTGATATGACATTTTCAACTTCGTTTGGAAAAACATTAAATCCAGATACGAGTACCATTTCTTTTTTACGGTCAACAATCTTAAGGAAACCATCNGAGTCTANTACTGCTATATCGCCCGTAAGCAGCCANCCATCCTTAATTACGTCATCGGTATCCGCCTTTCTATTCCAGTAACCCTTCATGACCTGAGGTCCTTTGACACAGAGTTCACCCCTATCACCTACTTTAACCTCATNACCATTATCAGCAATTAACTTAATATCTGTATCTGGAATNGGTATTCCAATTGTTCCTATTTTATTTGTTCCATCAAGGGGATTAATTGTAACAACAGGAGAGGTCTCGGTCAAGCCATATCCCTCTACAAGGGGACATCCAGTTATTTCCTCCCATTTNANAGCAACTGAGTCCTGAACTGCCATNCCTCCTCCAAACGCNACTTTTAAGTTTGNGAANTCAATGTCTTNAAATTTTGAGTTGTTCAATAGGCCATTAAATAAAGTATTGACTCCAGTTATAATAGAAAATTTTTGATTAGAAATTTCTTTCACAAAATTTNTCATATCGCGAGGGTTTGTAATCAAAATATTTCTAGCACCGAAATTAAACATCACCAAAGAATTACATACTAATGCAAAAATATGGTACAGAGGAAGGGCTGTTATCACTACCTCCTCACCATCCTCTAATAAGATATCCATACACTCCGNGACTTGCATAACATTAGAGATAACATTTTTATGTGATAGCATAGCTCCTTTTGAGATACCCGTTGTTCCTCCAGTATATTGCAGGAAAGCTATGTCAGATGAATCAACTTCTATCCTACTAAAAAAATGCTTTTTCCCCTGAGTGAGAGCGTCTTTAAATTTAACTGATGATGGCAGGTTATAACTAGGTACCATTCTTTTTATGTATTTAACAGCAAAATTTATGAATGAGCCCTTTAGCCCGCCTAACATATCTCCAAGGTCTGAAACGATAATATGTTTNATCGATGTTTTATCTAATATCTTTTCCAAATTATAGGCAAAATTTGAGAGAATAAATATTGCTTTACANCCAGAATCTTTGAATTGATGAAGCATTTCATCAGGTGTGTATAAGGGGTTTGTGTTAACAACTATTAAACCAGATCTCAATGCACCATATAAGACAACTGGGTATTGAAGTATGTTTGGAGTCTGGATAGCAAACCTGTCTCCTTTTTCTAATTTAAGGTTATGAATAAGGTAATTTGAAAATATTTTTGTTAATTCATCTAACTCAGAAAAAGTAATTTTTTTTCCCATATTTTCATAAGCAACCTTATGAGGGAATTTCNTGAATCCATTTTCAAAAAACTCAACAAGNGATTTAAACTTATTTAAATCTGTTTTTGGCTTTACTCCTGATGGNTAGTTTTTATACCAAATCTTTTCCATTACGTTAGATTTAGGGGTTGTCAGTAAAATAAAATTAAGAAAAATTTAATTAAAAAAAGAAAGGGGAAATCTAAATAAGACGTCCCCTAGTAAACAACATTAACCCAAAAATGATNTTCNAATCTATCAAAATTTCAACACTGAACGCNAGTTTCTCTTAATTATATCTTAATAGCTTGGAAAACTTTTAAAATAATTTAATATTTAAATAGAATTTTATAAAAATTAAAAAAAACCACCCAAATATGAGTTCTAATTACCAAATTGATAATATTGACCTTAAAATACTTAACGTTTTATCAAAAAACGCAAAAATGCCATACACTGAAGTTGCAAAAAAAGTTTTTGTTTCAGGAGGAACAGTACATGTGAGAATGAGGAAATTAGAAAAAATGGGAGTTGTGAGGGGAACAAAATTAGATATNGATTATGACAAACTTGGNTATAACATNTCTAGCTACATGGGTATTTACCTTGAGAAAAGCTTTCTCTACAAAGAGACAGTNAAATTTTTNAAAAAAATACCAGAAATTGTAGANATTCATGCAATTACNGGNCAGTATACAATTTTTATAAANATAATCTGNAAAGACACTTCTCATTTNAGAAATTTCTTAGATACTATCCATAAAGTAAAAGGTATCACAAGGACAGAAACTTTCATGTCTTTCGAGGAAACAATTAAAGATAGTTTANCGTTAAACTGAGCGTTTCAGGCATTTCCTTAGCTAAAGTAATATTTGTTAGTTAAATTTGCGCTTAGAAAGAACTATGAGTAAAGACGATAAAATTTTAAAAGATTTTACTTCCAAAGAATACGAACATGGTTGGTCTGTAGACTTTGAGGTAGATCAAGCTCCTAACGGATTAAATGAAGACATTATAAGGCTCATCTCAAAAAAGAAAGACGAACCTAAATGGCTACTAGATTGGAGACTTGACGCATTTGAAACCTTCAACAAGATGAAGAAGCCTAACTGGGCTAACCTAGAAATACCAGAGATTGATCTCCAGTCTATATCTTACTACTCCGCACCTAAAAAGAAAAAAGAATTAAAATCTATGGACGAGGTTGATCCAGAGTTAATAAAAACTTTTGAGAAACTTGGCATATCTCTGCTTGAACAGAAAAGATTAAGTGGTGTTGCTGTGGATGCAGTTATAGACTCTGTATCTATCGGAACAACTTTTAAAGATAAGCTAAGTGAGTTAGGAATTATATTCTGCTCTTTTTCTGAGGCTGTAAAAGAACACCCTGAATTAGTTAAAAAATANCTCGGGACAGTTATCCCATCTAAAGATAATTATTTTGCCTCATTGAACTCAGCAGTTTTTTCTGATGGCTCATTCTGCTACATTCCCAAAGGAGTGAGATGTCCAATGGAATTGTCAACTTATTTTAGAATTAACGCTTCTAATACAGGTCAATTCGAGAGGACTCTAATAATTGCAGACGATAGCTCCTACGTGAGTTATCTTGAAGGTTGCACAGCTCCTATGAGAGATGAGAATCAGTTACATGCTGCTGTCGTTGAAATTTATGCTGGCAATAGTGCCGAGGTAAAATACTCAACAGTCCAAAACTGGTANCCAGGAGATAAAAATGGAAAAGGTGGTATATATAATTTTGTTACTAAGAGAGGTATATGTGCAGGTGACAACTCTAAAATAAGCTGGACACAGGTTGAGACCGGATCCGCAATAACATGGAAGTACCCTTCGTGTGTACTCAAGGGGAATAATTCAATAGGAGAGTTTTACTCTGTTGCAGTCACAAATAATTACCAACAAGCTGACACAGGTACTAAAATGATACATATTGGTAAAAACACCAAATCAAAAATTATTTCAAAGGGTATTTCAGCAGGGCACTCACAAAATAGTTACAGGGGCCAGGTCAAAGTTATGAATAGAGCATCAAACTCAAGAAATTTCTCTCAATGCGACTCCCTTCTACTAGGAAATAAATGCGGGGCCCACACATTCCCATACATTGACATAGATAANAAATCATCTATGGTTGAACATGAGGCAACCACATCTAAAATTGGTGAGGATCAGATATTCTATTGCCTNCAAAGGGGAATGGACGAAGAGAATGCTATAGCTCTTATNGTCAACGGATACGCGAAAGACGTNCTNAAACAACTGCCTATGGAGTTCTCAGTCGAAGCACAAAAATTACTTTCACTCACACTTGAAGGNAGTGTCGGATAAAAAANTATAATATGTTAAAAATAAAAAATTTGCACGCCTCAGTTGAGGATACTAAAATCTTAAAAGGCCTAAACCTAGAGGTAAANAGCGGAGAGGTACATGCNATAATGGGCCCTAACGGATCTGGAAAAAGTACTCTNGCATCTGTTATTGCTGGACGTGAAGATTATGATGTNACTGAAGGCATNATANATTTCCAGGANAAAGACCTANNAGAATTAGGTCCNGAGGAGAGAGCAAGGGAAGGGATATTTTTAGCATTTCAATATCCTNTAGAAATNCCNGGNGTTTCCACAACCAATTTCATGAAGACAGCAGTTAATCAAATACGTGAGTCTAAAGGAAAAAAACCACTNGATGCTGTTGCCTTCTTAAAGCTCATGAAAGAAAANATGAAGCTGGTTAATATNAGACAAGACTTACTNAGTAGATCTATAAATGATGGCTTCTCAGGTGGAGAGAAAAAACGTAANGAAATATTTCAGATGGCAATGCTTAATCCCAAGCTCTCAATTTTAGATGAGACTGACTCAGGGCTTGACATCGATGCTCTTAANATAGTTTCTAACGGGGTCAATGCTCTCAAATCTAATNAAAATGCTACCGTGGTAGTNACACACTATCAGAGGTTANTAGACTACATTGTGCCAGACTTTGTNCATGTTCTAATGGANGGTAAAATTGTNAAGTCTGGNGACAAAAACCTTGCCCTNGAGTTAGAGGANANGGGNTATGATTGGATTAAATCAGAAAANTAAAATTCAATACATGAATATCACAGAAGATTTAAAAANNTTTNTTGATGNNGAANANGATANAAANTCTCAAAAGAGAAAATCNGATGTTATAAAGAGCATAGATAAAAGTTACTCTCTACAGAAAGAAGAGTATAAGTACACACCATTATTAAAAAAAATTAATAAAANATTTAACCTNTTNGCTGAGAATAAAAATATNCNTTCTCAAAAATCTTACTCTGAAATAAAAAAAAGTATTGATTCTAAATTTTATATTTTATGTNTCGANGGGTTTTATAANCCGGAGNTATCAAATATTCCTCAAAATATTTCAATNAAAAATTATTCTGACCTNTCTGAAAATGAAATTAANTTNTTTGAGAAAATATACCAAAAATATGACGATTCTAAATCCGATTTTTTTAGTTCAATAAATTCGATAACTCATAATGACTGCTTAACTATNTCTCTNGATAATAGCTTTAAATCTGAAGAGCANATNTCCATCATAAATATNATTGAAAATTACGAAGTTAGTAANTTCAGAAAGATGATATTTTGCGATAAGAGCTCAGANGNATCATTCTTNGAACGTTTTNTCGATTTGTCTCAGGCTGAGAGCTTCTCCTCTTCAGTGACGGAGATCTACCTTTCTGAAAACGCAAAANTTAANTACTACNCGANACAAGACTTCAAAGAAAATTACCATTATAATAGCATAAATACCTTCCAGAGAAGAGACAGTNTATCAAACTTTTACACTTTAAGTTTTTCAGGATCNATCGTTAGAAATAACNTAAATATATGNCTAAACGATAAAAATTGTTACGCTAACATGTACGGATTCTATGCNATAAATGATAAATGTTTAGTNGATAACCACACTAGTGTTGACCATGTAGATGAGAATTCTCTAAGTAATGAGCATTATAAGGGTATAATGGGAGGAAGATCTAATGGTGTTTTTAATGGCAAGATATTTGTGAGACAAAAAGCACAGAAAACAAATGCTTTCCAAGCAAATAACAATATAATACTATCCGATAAGGCTAAAGTTAACACTAAACCTCAGCTCGAGATATGGGCAGACGACGTTAAATGCTCTCACGGTTGCACAGTAGGACAGATGGATGAAGATGCAATATTTTACTTAATGTCTAGAGGAATCTCAAGAAAAAAATCAATAAGTCTTTTATTATCCGCATTTAGCTCTGAAATAATTGAGAAAATTGTAGATGATAAGATGAAATCAGTTTTTACTAGCCTGATTAAAAATCAATTAGATAAGTTTAATGATGAGTAACTTTCCTATTGCTGAAATCAGAAAAGATTTTCCTATTTTAGAAACTAAAATAAATAAAAACACCCTTGTTTATTTTGATAATGCTGCAACTACACAGAAGCCCCTTTCAGTTATAGACTCACTATCTAACTACTACAAAAACTTTAATTCTAATATTCATAGGGGAGCACATCACCTAGCTGAGAANGCAACAGAGGAGTTTGAGAGTACTAGGGAAATAGCAAAAAAATTTATTAATGCAGCATCAAATAAAGAAATAATATTCACAAGAGGTGCAACTGAGGGCATTAATCTAGTAGCATCTTCTTACTGTAAAAATTTTTTAGAGAAGGGAGATGAGATAATAATCTCAGAGATGGAACACCANTCAAATATAGTACCTTGGCAGATGGTTGCTAAAGAAAATGACCTAGTCATAAAGACGATTAAAGTTACTGAAAAGGGTGAGCTAGACATAGAAAACTTTAAAAGTCTACTAAATGAAAAAACAAAATTTGTATCAGTAGTTTANATATCAAATACTCTAGGAACTGTCAATCCAGTTAAAGAGTTAGTCAAAATTTCAAAAGAAGCTGGTGCTAGAGTAATGGTAGATGGNGCACANGCAACATCACATAAAAATGTAGATGTGAGTGACATAAACTGTGATTTTTTTGTCTTTTCCGCCCACAAGATGTACGGACCTACTGGTGTTGGGATCCTCTACGGTAAGGAAGAAATACTAGATAAGATGCCGCCTTACATGGGTGGAGGTGAAATGATTAAGGATGTTTCTTTCGATGANACAACATATAANACACTTCCTTACAAATTTGAAGCTGGAACACCTAATATAGGTGACGTAATTGGATTCAAGAAGGCAATAGAATACTTAAATCATCTCGGCAGAGAAAACATCTACAAATACGAAACAGAAATTCGTGATCATGCCTGGAGAGAGTTAAAGAAGATAGATAGAATAAAGTTAGTTGGTACCTCAGAAANTAAAATTGGAATTTTCTCTTTCTATGTAGAAGGTTTTCATTTCTATGACCTGGGTCTCTTCCTTGATGCAANAGGGATAGCCATAAGGACCGGTCACCACTGCACTCAACCCCTCATGGATAAGATGAATTTGGATGGGACCGCAAGAGTATCTCTTGCCATGTATAATACGTATGAAGAGATAGACTACTTTATAGATGAACTAAAAAAAATTATATCTAAGTGATTACAGAGCAGATTCAAAATGAGATAATAGATAATTTCAACATGTTAGATGATGACATTGAAATGTCTTTAAACTACCTTATGGAGCTTGGAGAGGGGTTAGATCCCTTTGACGATGAATTAAGGGTTGACGATAATATCATCAAAGGATGCCAGTCTAAAGTCTGGCTAACTCACACATTTTCAGATGACAAACTCCTTTTTTCTGGAGATAGTAATACCGCCATAACAAAAGGCCTTCTCAGTTTGTTGATTACAGTTTTTAATAACAGAACCCCAAAAGAAATTATCGAATCGAAACTGTTTTTTATAAATGAGACAGGACTCTGTAGATTTATTGGGACACAGAGGTCTAATGGACTTGAGGCTATGGAAAATAGATTTAAAGTTATAGCATTAAACTCTTTAAAAAATGGATAAAAAAGAGAGAAAAGAGTTAAACAATAAAGTTCTTAGGGCAATAAAGACTGTCTACGACCCTGAGATACCTGTAGACGTTTACGAACTTGGTTTAATTTACGAGATTAATATTAAAAAAAATAAGGATGTGCACGTCTTAATGACACTAACATCCCCCTCNTGTCCCGCCGCAGAATCAATNCCAAGCGATGTNAAGAGTAGAATNGAAATGATAAAAGAAATTAATGANGTAGATGTAGAGATCACCTTTGATCCACCCTACACTNCCGATCTAATGTCTGAAGAGGCTAAACTTGAGTTAGGATTTATGTAATGTTTAATATTAAAAAAATTANAAAATGTACCCAGAGGAAATAACAAGACCAATGGCTGAGGAGTTAACCTCAGTTGGATTCAAAGAATTGAAAGACGCAGAAACTGTAACCAATGAATTAAATGAAAATTCAGGAATAAGTTTAGTTCTAATAAACTCAGTTTGTGGATGTGCAGCAGGAGCTGCGAGGCCAGGAGTNAAACATGCGATAAAAATATCTAAAAAAAGTCCAGACAAATTACTCACTGTATTTGCAGGGGTAGATTTTGAAGCTGTTGATAAAGTAAGAGAGCTCTGCCTCCCTTACCCACCAAGTTCTCCAGCAGTTGCTATCTTTAGTAATGGTAATCTAATTCACTTCGTAGAAAGACATCACATTGAGGGTCGCGATGCAAGTATGATTGCCGACCATCTCAAAAACGTATTCGAAGAGTACTGTAGCTAAATTATTGATGCTATATTTGCGCTAAATTAAATTAATAACTATGGATAACATACTATATTTCATACCTGGAACAGGTATTCTTGCCCTACTTTTTGTGTATTTCAAAAACAATTGGGTAGCATCTAAAGAAGTTGGATCTGAAAAAATGGCACGAATCGCAAAAAATATTGCTGACGGAGCCATGGCATTTCTAAAAGCCGAATATAAAATATTATCAGTCTTTGTATTAGTAACAGCTGTGCTGCTTGCCTTCAAAGGAGAAAATGAAGGTACGAGCTGGCTCGTATCCGTTTCATTTGTAGTCGGTGCTATGTGCTCTGGACTCGCAGGTTACATTGGGATGAAGGTAGCAACCAAGGCGAATGTAAGGACAACAAACGCCGCGCAAGATTCATTAGGTAAAGCATTAGAGATAGCCTTTTCNGGAGGAGCTGTAATGGGTCTTGGTGTTGTAGGATTAGGAGTTTTAGGACTAGGTTCACTCTTTATAATATACAAAAGTATGTTCCAAGAAATTGATACCGTTATAAAAGTAATATCAGGTTTTTCTCTTGGTGCCTCATCCATAGCTTTATTCGCTAGAGTTGGTGGAGGTATCTACACAAAAGCAGCCGACGTAGGTGCTGACCTTGTAGGTAAAGTTGAAGCTGGCATCCCTGAAGACCACCCTCTCAACCCTGCAACTATTGCAGATAATGTAGGTGATAACGTGGGTGATGTGGCAGGTATGGGAGCAGATCTTTTCGAGTCTTTTGTTGGCTCAATAATTGGTGCTATGGTTCTTGGAGCTGCGTTCATTGGTGTACAAGAGTTCTCTGGCATCGAAACTAATGCGATCTTACTTCCATTATTTATTGCCTCAACGGGAATTATAATGTCTATCATCGGAACTCTATTNGTGAGAGTAAAAGAGGGCGGAAGTCCACACGCTGCATTAAACACAGGTGAATTTGTGTCCGCTGGTCTTATGATAGTAGCTTCCTACTTCCTCATACAAGAATTCTTACCTGAATCTTGGACTTTTGGAGGGAAAGAATACTCTTCTCTTGGAGTCTTTTTTGCTACAATTTCTGGTCTACTAGCTGGTCTTGGTGTTGGTAAAGTTACTGAGTATTACACCGCTACTGGAACAAGTCCAGTTAACTCAATCGTGAAACAATCTGACACAGGNGCTGCNACAACTATAATCGCTGGCCTAGGAGTCGGTATGATGTCAACNGCTATCCCTATACTTCTAATATGTGCTGCTATATTAATATCTCATGAATTTGCAGGACTATATGGAATTGCTATAGCTGCTGTAGGAATGTTAGCNAATACTGGGATTCAACTTGCAGTAGATGCCTACGGTCCTATTTCTGATAACGCTGGTGGTATNGCAGAGATGGCTGAGCTTCCTCCAAAAGTGAGAGAGAGGACAGATAAGCTAGACGCAGTAGGTAACACCACTGCCGCGATAGGAAAAGGCTTTGCAATTGCATCTGCAGCTCTAACTGCTTTGGCTCTATTTGCTGCTTTCATGCAGACAGCTCAGATTACTTCTATCGATATCTCTAACCCCATTGTGATGTCGGGCCTTCTTATAGGAGCAATGTTACCATTTGTTTTCTCAGCCCTTTCCATGAATGCAGTTGGNAAAGCTGCTATGAGTATGATTGAAGAGGTGAGGAGACAATTTAAGGAATTACCAAAGTTGAAAGCAGCTTTAGAAGTAATGAGAAAGTACGATGCTGACCTTACAAAAGCGTCAAAGGCAGATATGAAAATTTTCAATGAGGCAGACGGAGTAGCTGAATATAGTAAGTGTGTAGAGATTTCCACTGAAGCAGCGTTAAGAGAAATGGTACTACCAGGTCTGATGGCTATCTTAGTACCTGTNGTTATTGGATTTGGAGGGGGAGCAGAGATGCTGGGAGGTCTTCTTGCTGGAGTGACTTCATCTGGGATCTTGATGGCAATATTCCAGTCTAATGCTGGAGGAGCCTGGGATAATGCAAAGAAGATGATTGAAGAAGCTGGAAATAAAGGCACAGAGGCACANAAAGCGGCAGTAGTTGGTGACACTGTCGGTGACCCCTTCAAAGACACATCAGGTCCATCCCTTAACATATTACTAAAACTAATATCAGTTGTTGCTCTTGTAATAGCTCCATTGCTTGTCTGATAAAAAATGTACAAAGAGAGAAAGAAGATAGCTAAGAAGACATTTGGGAATTTTCCTTTCATAAGTGTAATATTTAGTGTTTCTCTTTCTCTCCTTCTACTTGGANTATTTACATTTTTTCTTCTTACNTCATTTAATGTCAAGAATTTTCTTGAAAATAATACTGAGATTAATATCTACCTAAATAAAAAAATATCAATCAGTCAGGTTGAGCAGATTAAACGAACACTCTACACAAAGGAATACTCACTGAGTAATGACGAGAAAACTTTATCTTTTACCTCTAGTGAAGATGCTGCCTCAAAATTTGAAAATGAAATCGGAGAAGAATTTGTTGATTTCCTTGGAAATAATCCTCTNAGAGACCTTATAATATTAAAGATTAACTCAGATTTTTTTGATACAGAGAAACTAAGTAATATAGAATCCGATATTCTTAAAATTCCTGGTGTATACGAGGTTCAGTACTCTAAAGAACTTATTAACAACATAAATAAAAATGTAGCTAACATAAGTTTTGTGTTCATAGGCTTATTTATAGTTCTCTTAATTATTTCAGTAATACTCATTAATAATACACTTAGGATTGCTTTGTTCTCTCAGCGTTTCCTTATTAGAAGCATGCAGCTTGTNGGAGCTACAGCTAACTATATTTTAAAACCTTTTCTCTTTAGAGGGATGATTTATGGACTCTTATCAGGAATAATTTCATCTTTTTTATTGTACATAATAATAGAAATTGCAGACAGTAAAATAAATAACTTAAATCTGATAATTAGTGTAGAACAGGTAGGTATTATATTTTTATCACTTATTTTTACTGGAATTGTTATGGTAATTTTAAGTACTTACTCAGCTGTAAGTAAATACTTAAACTCCTCACTTGACGAGCTTTATGACTAGAGAAACAATGGAAAAATCAAAGATGCCCTTTAAGCCCCAAAATTATAAACTAATGATTATTGGAATAGTAATAATTGTTTCTGGTTTTATAATTATGTCGATTGATGGGGAGGAGTACGGCTACGGCTTTCTGGGCTTAACACTTGGACCACTTGTAGTCTTATCTGGTTTTATCTTCCAATTTTTTGCAATTTTTCATAAGGGAAAATAGCAAATGGAATGGTATGAAGCACTCTTACTAGGAATCATTCAAGGTCTTACCGAATTTTTGCCTGTAAGTAGTAGCGGTCATCTTGAGATATCGTCTTACCTGCTCAATACGGATACCTCACAGAATTTGTTTTTCAATATGATGGTCCATGTAGCTACTGCATTTAGCATATTATATGTATTTAGAGAAGATATATTTAAATTAATTAGTGGGCTAATTAGGATAGAAAAAGAACAGGTTTCTTTTGCTTGTAAGATTATCATGTCAAGTATTCCAGTGGGCATAGTAGGTATTCTCTTTGAAGATCAAGTAGAAAAACTCTTTACTGGTAATATATTATTAGTAGGCTCAATGTTAATTTTAACTTCAATACTTTTATTTATTTCCAACTTCACTGAGAGTGATCCCAAGGGTAAAATCACTTATAAGAAAGCTTTAATTATTGGTATTGCTCAAGCATTTGCTATAATGCCAGGTATCTCTAGATCTGGGGCAACTATTGCGACCGCTTTATTACTTAATATTGATAAAAAAGAATCCACAAGATTCTCATTTTTAATGGTACTCGTCCCAATCTTTGGAATACTCATACTTAAGATAATAGAAGGTTTCCAGAGTCCTGAAATCTTTATAAATAAAGATTTAACTACTGCCTATGCTGTAGGATTTATCTCTTCCTTATTGAGCGGTATTTTTGCATGTAAACTAATGTTGAAAATAGTTAGAGAGAGTAAATTGATTTATTTCTCGTACTACTGTATGGCTGTTGGAATAGTTGGTATTTTCTCATCATGTATAAAAAATGAAAAAGAAAATTTTTCAATTGAGCCGATACTTCCCATAGAACAAATTAAAGANATAGCTCTCGACTCAAAACCTCCATTTGAATTTGATTTAGAATCTGGGTTGGACATGGTAGATCTGAAAAAATTAGACGATAATTTAATTCTAGACATAAGATATTCAACTGAAAATAATTTTATGAAATCTATTTTTTATGAAGACGCAAGAGCCTTCATAAATAAAGACGCAGCTCCTAATATTTTAAATGCGAATAGCCAATTGAATGAGATAGGTTATGGGCTGATTATATATGACGCTTACAGACCTTGGTTTGTAACTAAGATGTTTTGGGAAGGTACGCCTGATGATTTGAAACACTTCGTAGCAGACCCTTCTAGAGGTTCTGTTCACAACAGAGGTTGTGCAATCGATGTAGGTTTATATAATTTATCTGACGGAACACCAGTCAAGATGATATCGGGATACGACGAGTTCACCGAGAAAGCATACCCTTCTTACACAGGAGGCACTAAATTTCAGAGAGAGATTAGAGATGAACTCATAAATATTATGACAATGAATAACTTCTCAGTTTATGAGTNCGAATGGTGGCATTTTAACTATAATGGATGTGAGTCGGGAGTTATGAATTATTCTTTTAAAGATTTAGATTCATTAAAATCTAATTCTTAATTGCNGCCTCCGCATTTGCGATACTAGTTTCAAATAGNTCAGATACTTCAAGAACTATCTTCTTCTGGNCTTTTAACTTATNATTNACNATTGAGAGTCCTTTNTCGTCAATATCTTGATAAGACTCCCTATCCATGGGATACTTATCGAATTGAAAGTCTTCACTAAATTTTTTCATGAATTTCATCATAGANGATCTTGCATTNTCTAGCTCAAGTATCAACTGGTTATCAGGTTCTACACCATCTTGAGTCAGTTCATTTTTTAGAGATTTTAAATCTTTCATTTTAACCATAAGCTCATCGTGGATATTAACTACATCATCCAAAAGCTCCATGTTAGATTGGTGGGTATCAACCTTACTCTCACAAGAAATTAGTATAAATACATAAAGAAATATTAACCTCATAACAAATATTAATTTTATTNTTAATGTCCCATATGTCCTCCNGGACTNTACTGTAAACTTAAAACAAAATCATTAATTTTTCTACTCTGATAGCCATTATATGACTGGTAGAGAGGCAAGACATATTCAGCTGAAAATCTGATGTTTTTAAGTACTCCTTTTAGAGGTGATACATTTAGGCCAAAAGAATTGTTTAAGACATTATAGCCACTATTTATGACATCAAAATCTGAATTTTTATCAGAGATAAGGTTAGCACTTGATCCGTTAACTCTGCTCTGAAAAATATAATTTTGACTGTAACTGATACTAATTACGTTGTTAAGTTTGAGAGAGAACCAGTAATATATGTCAGCACTAGCACCTAAATTAAAATTAATAGAGTTCTTATTCAATGGTAAACTTATAATAGGCTGAATTCCTGCAGACATTTTTGGGAACTGAAAGAAACTTGTAAAACCTAAGATTGAGCTGAAGTAGCCTTTTCCTATNTCCATNNTGTATGGTAATTCNTCAGATTTATTGAANTTTCCNGAAGGCAGNTCAAATCCAATATTGGTATGTAATTTTAGTTTATTACTACTTATTATACTGTATAGAAACTGCAAGTTAANATCTCCAAAACCACTCGAATAAATGTTTGCCTTATCTAAATTAATATCTGAATATGTAATCTGCTTATCAATGTAATCCAGCTTGGAAAAAATTGTCAGATTGTCTGTAAGACCATACATAAATTCTAACGTGTGAGAAAGGAAATAACTAGACTCAAACACATTATCGTATTTTGAGAAAAGCATGTTACTAGAAACAACTCTATTCCTGTTATAAATTTTATTATTGTCTGATAGGGAGAATTTATAACCGATCATGATGCCGCCTCTCATATGTGTATGGTCTGCGAGAATACTTGATGGGGCATGTGAGTCAGGCCTTGAGGAATCCCAAGTATTCATTTCCATTTTCATAAAATGATCAGATATGTCAATAAATTTTTTCACAACATTATCATTATTCATTTCAATTAATTTTTCTATGATGGCACTTATTGACTCTCTAAGGTTTTTGGTCTTGGATATATTAAACTCTCCTACAACTCTATNATTACCTGTCTCTATTAGNANTCCNCTNAAATTNTCCACNGCATAGGCNGGATTTTTNGTTTTTTTCCAACCATGAGATAGTGAAAAGTAGTAGGTNTAACCTTCTTCNGTAAAAANNAAGTTATTATCCTNNAGNNCATCTATGAAATAATGTTTTATCTCNTTATCTGTGACNCCAAAACCTCTCTCTAAATCAATTTCAGAGAAAAGTTTAATNTTTATATTTTGTCCATTATAGGTATTTTCTTGTGCANTTATGCCNNANGATAAAAAAATAAATACTGNTAATAAATATCTGCCCATGTTTTCTCTCTTACTAAATTAAATGATTTAATTTGCTNTCAAAAATCATTTTGAAGATGATTGATTCAAATATNAATTTTAATGANGGTTACACNCTTCTGATCGATAAAAAACTTGATTGGACTTCATTCGATGTAGTGAAGAAAATAAGGAATATAACTAAAAGTAAGAAAGTTGGGCATGCGGGAACTCTAGACCCCTTAGCAAGTGGGCTCCTCATCATTTGTACTGGTAAACACACGAAGAAAATTAATGAGTTCCTTAACCTTGATAAGACATACACCGGTAAGTTTGTCCTAGGATCAACAACTCCTTCACACGACCTAGAGACAGAAATTTCAGAGACTAAACCACTANCTGGTGTTAACGAAAAGAAAATAAAAGAGGTAGCAAATACTTTCCTCGGAGTACAATTACAGAGACCTCCAAAATACTCAGCAGTAAAAGTAAACGGCAAAAGAGCATACGAACTTGCTAGGAAAGATCAGAAGGTAATAATTGAGGAGAAGGAGGTAAAAGTTAATAGTTTTGAGATATTAGAGATCAAACTTCCAATTATTAGTTTTTCTATATCCTGTTCCAAAGGNACTTACATTAGGTCATTGGCAAGGGACCTNGGNTTAAAGCTGGGTTGTGGTGCNTANCTTTCTGAACTGAGAAGAACCNAAATNGGTAACTTTAACGTAGATCATGCTANTACAATTGAAGAATTAGAATTTAAACTAAAAGGTAAATATTGAAAATTATCCGAGACAGCTCTTCTGTAGACAACGAGAAATACCACGTATGCACAGTAGGATATTTTGACGGTGTCCACCTTGGTCACAAGAAAATAATTGAGAGGTTAGTTTCTGACGCAAAAAAAAATAACGGAAGGTCAATATTAGTATCATTCTGGCCTCACCCAAGGAGGGTTTTACATCCTAATGATCATTTTGATTTTATCCAGTCGAATAACGACAAGTTTAAATCTCTTCAGAAATTAGGTATTGATATCTTATACATAATTGAGTTCACTAAAGAATTCTCTAAAGTATCTGCAAATGATTTCATTGACCAAATCTTAGTAGAAAAATTAAAAATAAACAAGCTAATTATAGGTTATAACCACCATTTTGGTCATAAGAGACAAGGAAATTTCAAGTACCTTAGCGACAAGATAGACAGCCTCAGCTTTACAATAGAGGAGGTAAAGAAGAGAGAGATTAGTGAACACCTAAAGATAAGCTCATCTGAAATTAGGGATAGAATAAATACTGGTGACATCATGCAGGCAAATCAAATGCTTGGTTATAAGTACTCTATCACTGGAGAAGTCGTGGTAGGAGACGGTATTGGAAAAAAGTTAGATTTTCCAACTGCAAATATCGAACTAAGAGATGAAGGGAAACTTCTTCCTCTTGACGGAGTCTACGCAGGATACACATATGTTTCAGATAAAAAATATTTTGGTATGATAAATATTGGCCTGAGACCAACCGTTAATGGTAAGGAGAGGAGACTAGAGATAAATTTATTTAATTTTAAAAGTGAGATATATGGGGAAAGTCTTGAAATTCGCTTTATTAAAAGAATACGAGAGGAGAAAAAATTTAATAATTTAAAAGAACTTAGCGAACAACTTAAGTTAGATAAGATTGAAACACTAAAAATTATAGAATATGAAGAAGTCAGAAATTAAATTAATTGTAGGTTTAGATGAAAAAAACATTCCTGAGAAGATCGAGTGGGTAGCTGAAGACAGTCTGAGCCAGAACTTAAAGGAGACAAAGTCTATAAGTTTGTCTCTGTGGGACGAGGAAAAAAAGAATACTCTAAGAATTGATCTTTGGACAAAAGACATGAAAACAGACGATATGAAAAAATTTTATGTTGACTGCCTGGGCGGTTTGGGTCAGAGTATTTTGAACTCAACAGGTGATGAATTTATGTCAAAAGAGACAAATAAGCTGTGTGATAAGCTAATTGATTACATTAAAAATAAGTCTGATTAATCTCTACTAAAAGTCAAAATTTTATTATTTTTGGTTAATTGTTGTTAGAAACACTAACTAACTTGTTAAACAAAATATATAAAGTGTATGAATAATTTTGCAAAGAAATTAGTCTACCTTTTTACTCTATTCACTTTTATTTCAATCCAATCTTTCTCACAGAGTATTTCTGTATCTGGTAACGTATCAGATGAGAGTGGTTCGTTGGTAGGAGTTAATATACTTGTGAAAGGTAAGATCGCAGGTACTATCTCAGATAGAGATGGTAACTTTAGTTTAGACGTTGCCGATACACCGGCAACCTTAATTTTTTCAATTGTAGGTTATGAGAATCAAGAAGTGGAATTATCTTCTAGTATCTCTGATCTAAATATAACACTCGTAGAATCTATCTTAATAGGAAGTGAAGTTGTAGTATCAGCCTCTAGGGTCGAGCAGAGTATTCTCGAATCACCTGTTACAATTGAGAAAATGGATCTATTAGATATCCAGAACGCTGCGACAGCAGATTTTATGGATCAACTTGAACACATGAAGGGTGTGAAGGTTAGTAGGGGTAGTTTAAACCTTCCAGCTATAAACACAAGGGGTTACGCCACTGACGCTAACACAAGGTTTGTGATGCTTGTTGATGGCATGGACACTTCTTCTCCAATCCTAAACTTCCCAACTGGAAACTTAGTCGGTATCAACCCTCTTGATTTAGAGAGTGTTGAATTAATACCTGGAGCCTCATCTGCTCTCTACGGACCTAATGCTTTCAACGGTACGATGCTAATGACGAGTAAGAGTCCTTTCGAGTATCAGGGTCTTTCTGTTCAGGTAACACAGGGTTTCACTACGTCAGACGCAGGCAACAACGATCAGAACCTTTACTCTAAGTATAACATAAGATACGCTAAGGCATTCAATGACAAGCTAGCAATAAAAGTGAATTTTGCTTACGACATGGCTAGTGACTGGATGGCAAANGATTATACAACAAATGTTGANATAGACGGAAACGCATTCGGTGATATTGACATGAGAGGTCAGCCAAACTTTAATGGCCTAAACCTACACGGAGATGATGTCCCGATTCCACTTCCACTATCATTATCTGGTTTTAGCTGGGTTGGNGGTCTTCCAGGTGGTCAGGTTCTAGATTTAAGGAGAACAGGTTTCCCTGAGGAAGCATTAATGGAAGATAACGATGCAAGTAACATGAAGTACGATATCGGTATTAACTACAGAATTAATGACAATCTTGAGGCTTCATTACTTTACAGAAAAGGCGGTGGTAACACTATCTACACAGGTACACAAAAATATAAATTAGATGGCTTCAGTCAGCAGTTTATAAGTTTTGGTCTTGAGAGTGATAAGATGAAATTTAAAGTATACCAGTCTTCAACTGATGGTGGAGATACCTACAATATTGGTTTCTTAGGTGCTGCAATGAACGAAGCGTTCAGTGGTACTCAGGCAACTGGTGGTTGGGGTCAGACATACCTTACAACATATCTTCTTGCTCTGCAAGGATATGTGACTGGGGCTCCATCTGGTAATGTAGCTGCAGCTCACGCGACAGCAAGACTTGCCGCAGACAGCCCGATACCGGCAGTAGGGTCAAGTGCTTTCAATGCTGTTAGAGATGCTATTAAGTCAAGTCCTTTCCAGGATCCAACAACTCCTGGTGCTAGGTTAGTTGATAACTCAACTCTTACACACGCGGACTTCACATACGATGTCGCAGATTGGTTACTTTTTGGTGCTAATTTTAGAAACTACACACTTGATGGTGAGGGAACGGTTTATAACCAGGATCCTGACGGAGACGGTGTCATGGAAAAAATTGGAATCAATGAGTTCGGAACTTTCCTACAGGTAAACAAGGAGATATTTAATGGATTTAAATTTATAGGTTCAGCAAGATATGACAAGAACTCCAACTACAAAGGAAGAGTTACTCCTAGAGTAGCTGCAGTATATACCTTTGCTGATAAGCATAACCTTAGGTTTAGTTACCAGACTGGATTTAGAAATCCTGACACACAGAGTCAGTACATCTACTTCCCAGCTGGATCAACAATCCTGCTTGGTACAGCGAGAGACAATGCAGAGAGGTATGGTGTGATGGAAGGTGGTGCTTGGACGAGGTCATCATACAACGCATTCCTTGCAACTGGTGGTATTTTAGATGAGACTACAGGCGCTCCAACAGGTGGTAACCCAGCTGTCTTACAGGAAGCTTACGCAAACTACATCAAGCCAGAGAGACTTGAAGCTTTTGAATTCGGTTATAAAGGTGTTATTGCAGATAAGGTATTAGTGGATGCTAATTATTTCACTACAAACTACACTGATTTCGAGGGAGGAGTTAACTTAGTTTCGAAACTACCTACTACGCATAGAGGTCAGACTCTTGCCCCAGGTACTGGTTTTGCTGTTGACAGTTACACAACTGACGACGTNAAGACATGGGGATTTGGACTAGGTCTTACATTTGACATAGGTTCAGGTTACAAGTTAATAAGTAACTACAACTTCCAGAGACAGGAGATAGACTACTCCGAACCAAATAGTGACTTCCTATCTTACTTCAATACACCAGAGAATATGTACACATTCACATTCTCTAACAGGGAAGTATTTAAGAACTTTGGATTCTCAGCAAGTCTAAGATTCCAAGACGAGTTCATGTACGAGAGTACATTTGCAAACATGATGATTCCTTCTCACGGGGCACTTGATGCACAGGTGAGTTATAAGATTGAGAGTATCGGTACGATTCTCAAAGTTGGTGGAAATCACATTGGTATAGGAAATAATGATTACAGATCAAGACCTGGCGGACCATTTATTGGTAAGCTATTCTACGCATCTCTAACATTTGACGAATTATTAAACTAATAAACTAGATAACATGATAAAGTTTAAATCAATATTTTTAACGTTAATACTTTCGGTAGTATTCTTTGCCTGCGAGCAGGAACAGACCGAATTTAAGGCCTTTCCTCAAGATGACGTATCTGCGCCATCAGGAGAAGCTGGATCTGCAGATTTTACTAAATTCGTCACAATTGGTGGTGCTTACACTGCCGGTTTTGGTGATGGTGGTTTACTCCATAGCGGGTTACAACCTTACTCAGTCGGGAGGATGATTGCTGTACAGCTAGCACANGCTGGTGGTTCAGAGACATTTATCCAGCCTGATATCAATTCTGAGAATGGATATTTTGGTGCTGGAGCTGACGGAGTTGTTGGAACTGCTGACGATGAAGGAAGATGGTTTCTATCAGTAAGTAGCAGCACTGGTGCTCAGGGTATTTCTAGAGCTTCCGGTGATTGGAACTCTGTAATTACTCCTTACCAGGGAGACATGACAGCTATCCAAAATTTTGCTGTTGGAAAGCAGACATTGGGACAATTCCTAATACCTAACGATGGTAGTGTTGCCCCTCTCAATCCTTACTATGCAAGGTTTGATGCATCTAGCGGCTCTNTAAGTTCTTTATCTCAGATGATTGGGTCTGGAGGTACATTCTTCATGGCATGGTTGGGAGCATACGACTTTTTAGCACATTACGCAAGAGGTGGAAACGAGAATGTTTTCCCTGAGCCAACTGCTGCAACAGTTGTTGGCCCTCAGTTTGAGCAGGCATTACAGGGCATGGTAGCAGGAAATCCGACATGGAAAGGTGTCGTAGGAACGGTACCAGANGTACTAGCTGCCCCATTCTTTCAGGCTGTTGACCCAACAGAGGTTATCCCACTTGACGCAACAGAAGACGCTGCGACATTGGGTCAACTTGCTCAGCTTGCCGGTGCGTATAACCAGACTGTTGACGGATTTGTAGCTCAGAGTATGTTAACTGCACAGGAAGGCGGACTAAGACAACTTGGTTGGTCTGCAGGTGTAAACGCATTGCTAGTATATGATGCCGATCTGACTGACCTAGGACCTTACTGGGACGGAATGGTAGCAGCTTCACAGATAGATACGACCCAACGTGCAATGCTAGAACCATACAGACAAGCAAGGATGGCTCAGCAAGGAGAGATTGTACACCTTCTAGCAACTACTGTAATTGGTACTAATGTAGTAGCAGGCGACCCTACTATGGGTGTTGTTGGAATTAGTGCACCTCTTGGAGATACATTTTTCCTCACAGGCTCAGAACTACAGTACCTTGAGACGCAGAGACTAACATATAATGGTATGATTCAGGCAGCAGTAGCTACTCACGGAGACGGAAGAGTCGCTGTAGCTGACTTCGATGGNTTCTTTGCAAACCTGGCAGGAACAATGCCTGCAACNATAGATGGAGCTGTTGTGTCGTATGACTTCTTTCCGCCAACTGGTATGTGGTCTGTTGACGGACTACTTCCAAACGGTAGAGGTTACACGCTTATGGCAAATCATTTTATAGATGCGATAAACAGCACATTTGGCGCTACAGTTCCTCACGGAAGTCCNGCTAACGCACCTGGTAATAGACTGCCTGCGACAGTGGACTAGGTTAAAATAATAAACCAAACCATACTAAAATTAAGGCTAACATTATGTTAGCCTTTTTTTTTATTAAATTACACTGATGGCACAATCAAGAAGAAGTTTTATACATAAATCTCTGGCAGTGGGAAGTATGATGCCATTATTTTCTATGAGTCAAAAGAAAGTTGAAGGCTTTAGATTTGACTCAAAAAATACTGATGAATCCTACTGGAAAGNAGTTTCCTCNTTATATAAACAAAATATAGACTTTATAAATCTNGAGTCTGGTTACTTTAGCCCCTCNCCAGAAAGTGTTAAAGACTACTGGATAAATTATGTCAATGAAATTAATGAGTCTCCCTCCTACTACATGAGGACAAAACAGACTAAGATGAGGGAGAAGGTAAGAGAGACACTGGCAAGNTATTCAGGTGTTTCCTCNGAGGAGATATGCCTCACAAGAAATACAACTGAGTCCATGAATATAATTATACAAGGACTTAAAATTGGAAGAGAAGANGAGATACTCAGAACCAATCTCGAGTACCCAAATATCATCCAAGCTCTCGACATGAGAGAGAGAAGATACGGGACAAAAATAAGGGTAGTCGACGTTCCTATCCACCCTGTAGACCAAAATGAGATTGTAGATAANGTTATTTCNGCTGTCGACAAGAGAACAAAAATCCTTCTCATATCACACATGGTATTTCTGAATGGTCAGGTCTTTCCTGTTAAAGAAGTATGTGCAAAAGCCAAGGAGATGGGTCTCTATACAATAGTAGATGGGGCACACTCATTCTCTCACGTCGACATGGATATATCAGANATAGGATGTGACTTCTACGCCTCTAGTCTGCACAAGTGGCTCGGGGCACCGCTTGGAAATGGACTTTTATATGTAAGAAAGGGGATGGTTGACAAGTTGTGGCCGCTCTACGGAGACACGCAGTACGAGGATGATAACATCATGAAACTAGAACATCTAGGCACGAGGCCATGCTCGGATCAGAACGGTATAATACCAGCAGTTGAATTTAATCTTAAAGTTGGTAAGAAGAATAAGTCTAAAAGACTAAAGTCACTGCAGATGAGGTGGGCAAACGAACTTAAAGACCATAAAAACATAATTATAAATACACCACTTGGAGAAGGTCAGTCATTTGGCATCGCAAATGTGGGAGTGAGAGGCATCAGACCTGGTGACTTAGCAGACAGACTATTTGACGAGCACGATATATTCACAGTGCCGATTGATGATGAGAGAGGAATAAGGGGGCTGAGGGTCTCACCAAACCTCTACTCTACTGTTGAAGATATCGATAAATTTATTGATGCAATGCTTAAAATAGCAGGATAGACTTATTAATTTTAAGTTATGTCAATAGACTCAAAATATAANCCCCAGAGTATAGAAGATAAGTGGTACGAGAGGTGGCTCTCTGACGACTGCTTCAAGTCCTCCCCTAACTCTGACAAAGAACCTTTCACCATAGTGATACCTCCACCAAATGTCACAGGAGTTCTACACATGGGACATATGCTAAATAACTCAATCCAAGACATCCTCACGAGGAGAGCTAGGATGCAGGGTAAGGAGGCGTGCTGGGTTCCAGGTACCGATCACGCATCNATAGCTACNGAAGCAAAAGTAGTTGCGATGCTGAAAGAGAGAGGNATAGAGAAAGAGTCTCTTACAAGGGAAAAGTTTCTAGAACATGCCTGGGAGTGGAAAGAAAAGTACGGGGGTATAATACTCGATCAGCTGAAGAAACTTGGNGCTTCTTGCGACTGGTCGAGGACGAAATTCACTATGGATAAAGACCTATCTGAGTCGGTCATNAAAGTATTTATTGACTTATACGAAAAGGGACACATATACAGGGGCATAAGGATGGTTAACTGGGACCCTCAGGGTAAGACCGCTCTTGCTGACGATGAAGTCATACACAGAGAAGTTGACTCTCAGCTCTTTTACATAAAATATAAGGTATCAGGAACTGAGGATACTCTTACTATAGCAACGACCAGACCTGAGACACTTCTGGGAGACACTGCAGTTTGTGTAAACCCTAAAGACGAAAGGTTCAGACACCTACACGGTAANAANGCTATAGTNCCNCTAGTNGNTAGAGAGGTTCCAATTATTTTAGATGAATACGTGGACATNGAGTTNGGGACGGGNTGTCTNAAAGTCACNCCCTCNCACGANGAGAATGACTACAAGCTTGGGGAGAAACANAAACTNCAGGCNATTGATATATTCGACGACGAGGGGAGAGTTAATGAGAACGGAAAGCTCTATATCGGGGAGGACAGGTTNAAGGTAAGGAAGCAAATATCAAAGGATCTTGATAAAATCGGTCAGCTCGAAAAAGTTGAAAACCACAGGAATAAAGTAGGATTCTCTGAGAGGACTGATGCTGTTGTGGAGCCAAAGATATCTACTCAGTGGTTCATGAGCATGAAAGAGGTAAAGGTCCCTGCACTTGATAATGTAATGAATAACAAAATTAAATTTCACCCATCAAAACTCAAGAATATGTACAGGGCATGGATGGAAAATATAGACGACTGGTGTATATCCAGGCAGCTCTGGTGGGGGCACCAGATACCTGCATACTACCTGCCCTCAGGTGATTTTGTCGTTGCAGAGACAAAAGATGAGGCCCTGGTGAAAGCAAAAGAAATTGATAGTAGTATCAAGATAGGAGATCTCAAACAGGACGAAGATGTGCTAGACACCTGGTTCTCAAGTTGGCTCTGGCCAATAACCGTATTTGATGGTATCAATGACCCAGATAATGAGGAGATAAACTACTACTACCCCACGTCTGACCTTGTCACTGCTCCGGAGATTATATTCTTCTGGGTGGCTAGGATGGTTGTAGCAGGTTACGAGTATAGGGGCGAGATGCCTTTCAAGAACGTCTACTTCACAGGTATAGTCAGGGACAAGCAGAGGAGGAAGATGTCTAAATCTCTTGGAAACTCACCAGACCCCATAGAACTCATGAAAAAGTACGGCGCCGACGGTGTCAGGGCGGGTATGCTCTTCAGCGCACCGGCAGGAAATGACCTATTATTCGATGAGAAGCTGTGCGAGCAGGGAAGAAACTTCTCCAATAAGCTATGGAATGCATTCAGGCTGATTCAGTCACTAGAGATAGCTGATGCTGGTAAAGACCAATCCCTTGCAATTAGATGGATTAACTCAAGGTTTAACCAGGTACTTACTGAGGTTGAAGATCACTTCTCTAAGTACAGGATATCAGATGCTTTGCTGTCACTGTACACCTTCATATGGGATGATTTCTGCAGCTGGTACCTAGAAATTGTAAAGGATAGTAGCATATCAAAAGAAACCCACAAGGAGACTCTGGCATTACTTGAGAAAATATTAAAGATCCTACACCCGTTCATGCCGTTTATAACAGAGGAGCTATGGAATCAGATAGATAACAAAAGAGATTACATCATGGTATCTGACTACCCGCTTCCAGAAAAGTTTGACAAAAGTCTCAATAATGATTTCAAGAAAGTATTTGAGATCGTAACAGGACTCAGAAAATTAAAATCAGATAACAAGGTAAGACAGATTGATGTAGTNNAGGTNATGGTAAATAANAANTCAGAATTTGACTNTGNTATNTATAAANANNTAATTGAGAAGCTATCNAAGACNAAAGATCTNGAAGTAGTNAANGAAATTCCAAGTAACTANCCTNCCCTCATCTCAGGGAANGANACTNTGTGTCTANCAATAGAAAAATCTGAAGACTCTAAGGAGGACACANTAAAACAAATTNAGTACCTGGANGGATTTCTAAAGTCTGTAGAAAAAAAGNTATCAAATAAAAGTTTTGTNGATAACGCNCCTGAAAGTGTTGTNGANATTGAAAANAAGAAGAGNGACGANGCNCTNNTNAAACTNGAAAATCTNAAGAAGTCAATNTAATTTTACCANCTNATCNCNACCTTTCCATGTCCAGAATTATTTGCAGATGTATTGGATGTGTTTGAACCATTATTATATGATCCTCCTCCACCTGCCCAAGCATTACTTATATTATTTTGAGAAAATGCATACATATGTCCTCCACCTGAATATCCTCCTCCTCCTCCACAAGAATATGTAGTAGATGTACATCTACCAGCACCACCTGCTCCTCCAAACCCTCCTGAAGTAGAATAGCAAGAACCCCAACCACTCATTCCTCCATCACCACCATTAGTATATGCTTTAGCAACAACACCACCACTAGTACCACATGATCCTATATAACCATTTGAAGAGAATCCTGATGCACTTGCCACAGCACAAGAAGAAGGATTTGATGCGGCTCCACCACTTGAACCACCAGTACCTGTATATCCATTTGCACCGGATGTTGCGGTCTGACCATGATGATTTTGATTACCCGGATCTGAAAATGCTCCACCTCCACCCCCAGCAATTACTAAAATTGAAGCATTAGTATTATGAGGACTTTTAGTAACAAAGGTACCACCACCTCCTGAAGCATTTCTATCGTATGTATCTTCTTTTTCACCTTGTTGTCCAACTAAAATTTTTATTACGTCACCTGCATTCAAGGTAAATTGACCACTTATTTTTGCGCCAAGACCACCTTGAGGACCACCACCCTGAGCACCATATGCAATTATTGTATAAGTTCCATTAGAAGGAACTGTCCATTCTTGAATTCCATTATTTACCGTAACTTCACCATTTAAATTTGTTCCTGAATAAGCAGTATTACACTCTGTCTGATTGGGTCCATATTTTCCCGTTTTTGAACAATTTGTAAAAGTTCTTGAACCTGATGCTGCGCCTCCACTTGAACCTTTTTTTGATGCAGCTCCATACATTCCCGGTAATATTTGAGAGTAAGTGTCTAAATTAAAAAATAGAGTAACAAATAATAAAGAAAATAAATACCTCACTTAATCTCGAATTATTTCAAAACTGTGCTTCACATCAGTATCTTTCCTTATTGATGAGCCTACTGAGCAGTACTTGGTAAGAGCTAGACTAATAAACCTATCTGCCTCATTTTCTTTAAGGTCATCTGAGTGAATAATGTATTTAATATTAATTTCTTTGTAATACATAGGATGAGTATCTGCCCTCACTCCCGAGGATTCAGCCTTGATATCTTTAAAATCTCTCCTCCTCTTCTTTATCATAGAGACCACCTCCACAGCTGCACATGTGGTGACGGCAGAGAGTAAGAGTTCCATCGGGGATAAGTTCTCCTTCTTTTCTTTGGCGTACATGTCTACTACGAGTTCATTTCCAGAACCATTTTTTACCGAGTACTTTTCATCATCTAGGTACGACATAGAAACCTTTACTTCCATAAGAGTGTATTAATAGTTAACTTCATAGTAAATATATAGATATGAGATCATTTTTATTTCTTTTTCTTTTNTTCATTTCNCNNGGCTTAAGAGCTCAAGACTCATTAGATGAACTCCTTGGTTCTACNTCNNCNTCAAATAAACCCATATCCACTACATTTAGCTCTACAAGGATAGTAAACGGTCACTCTGTCGAGATGATACCNAAGGGAGTTGGNGAGTTCAGGATATCTCACAGNTTCGGAACAATTGANGAAGGNTTCTACGATATATTTGGCCTGGACCAGGCNAAGATTAGNCTCGGTTACGACTACGGAGTCACCGATAAGATAATGGTAGGNTTTGGGAGAAACTCTCACAAAAAAGTCTACGANATATTTGGGAGNTTTTCATTCCTAAACCAGACGGTNGACAACTCTACNCCCATCACATTACAGTACCTTTTCGCATCGTCCATGGAGACTCTCAGGTACGGTGTNAANATNCCATTNATGCAGAGGTTTGCTCAGATTAATCAGNTACTTATAGCNAANAAAATCAAGAANCTNTCGATACAGNTTATGCCAAGTCTGATGNTACACGAATATGNCAATTATGATANTAATATCTTTACTGGAATTGGAGGAGCTGTNCGATATTTNGTAGGTAAAAGGGTTGCAGTTAATGTAGAGTATTTTGGNAGATTAAAACACCAAGACAACGGCTCTCAGGAGTTTAANAATATATTTAACCAGAACTANAACTCACTAGGTATTGGAATAGANATNGANGCTGGAGGTCACGTNTTCCANTTNCATTTCTCAAANACNAATACCATGAATGAGCAGGCCTTCATGTTCGANACNAANAAGACNTGGGAGAANGGNGAGATATGTTTTGGNTTTAANATATTAAGAGANTTCTCCAACANTAAAAAATCAGAGAAGAAATGGTAAAAGTATTTCTTGCNTTTGCCCTCCTTNTATTTNATAACGAGAGGTACATCATTGAGAGTTCTAGAGTTGAATTTTATTCTTACGCACCACTTGAAGATATCACAGCAATAAATACTGAATCTATNGGNGCCATAGATATTTCTACNAATGAATTTCTAATAAAAATACCCATTANAGCCTTTGAGTTNCCAAATAAGTTGATGCAGAAACACTTTAACGACAGCTANCTNGAGACAGANAAATATCCNGANTGTGTATTCAGAGGAAANATTTCTGGTAATACAGCTGAAGGAGATATCACNCTNCACGGCCAGACAAGAAATCTATCNGTCCCTATAACNTTTANCCAGTCCAATGATAAAATTGAGATNAAGACAGAATTTAATATCCTCCTAGATGATTTCAAGATTAAAGTACCTCGACTTCTGTTCCAAAATATTGCTGAAGATATAGATGTCAAGGTAGAATCTACATTTAGCAAATATAAAAGTCAATGAAAATTGGGGTAACAGGCTCATCTGGTCTTGTAGGTTTCAACTTTTGTGTAGAAGCACTAAAAAATAATGATTCATTAAATATTCTAATTAGAAAAGACACAGATTACCTCAAGCAAATAGATGCAAAAGTCTATTACGGAGATTTAAACGATATAAAAGTCCTTGACAAATTTTGCGAGGGCTGTGACGTNNTTATTCATTCAGCCGCAATGATATCTATAGGCCTTGACTCCTNCGATGAGGTCTATGAGGTTAATTACCTAGGNACAAAAAATTTACTTGAGTCTTCCAAAAAGATGAAGGTTAAAAAATTTATATACATAAGTTCTATCAACGCCTTTAATAAAAATCCCGTCACTAAAAAATTAGATGAGACCAGAGAGCTAGTTAAGAGAGGTAACGCATACGATATGACTAAGGCCATGGGACAAGAGTTAGTGATGAACACAGATGGTATCGAGAAAGTATCCATAAATCCGACCTCGATACTTGGAAAATATGATTTCAAGCCATCAAGACTTGGTAAGGTTATCAAGACACTTTATGCTGGTAAACTTCCCTTTCTCGTAAACGGAGGTCTTGACGTGATCGATGTTGAAGACTTGTCGAAAGCGATATACTCATCTATAAGAAATGGAAGAGATGGCGAGACGTATATCATATCAGGGAAGTGGAGGTCGTTTAAAGAAATTAATAACTCTGTTCAAAAAAGAAGAGATAATAAATCTTTTGTAATCTTCTTCCCAAAACTATTTGTTGAAATGAATCTGCCTCTTCTGAGTCTATTTCCTAAATCTATTCTAAGGAAGGCAGCAGATTTTAATGGAAAATATTTTCCTGGTCTAGAGAGTCTTACGAAGGAATCAATTGAAAATATTATTAACTTTCCGAAGAATATTGATAACAGTAAAGCTAAAAATGATTTAGGGCTCACAATAAGCTCCCTTGATAAGACAGTAAAAGACTCTATTTATGGATAATTATTACATTTTTTTGTACTCGTGGATAGTAATTGGTTTTCTATCATTTCCCTTCATACTTAGCTACGATGCCCCCTATGGGAGGCACACATCCAGCAGTTGGGGACCACTCGTTGATAATAAAATAGCTTGGATAATAATGGAACTTCCAGCGCTAATTGTTTGTCCACTACTTGTTCTTACCAGTAATAATGCTGTCTCAGACGTCACTACTTTTTTTATTATTCTATGGATTATTCACTACTTCAACAGAAGTATTGTCTTTCCTCTGAGGATCAAGACAAAGAAAAAGAAGATGCCTCTTCTCATTGCATTTCTTGCATTTCTATTTAATGTCGTAAACGGACTGATTAATGGCCTCTACTTCTCCGGTGTAAAATTTGATTATGACTACTCGTGGATATCTTCACCTCAGTTCATTATTGGGTTAGCAGTATTTTTTTCTGGTTTTGCAATAAACAATATGTCTGACTCATACCTCATAAGTTTAAGGAAGGGAACAGATAAGGGATATGTTATTCCTCAGAAAGGGCTTTTTAAATATATTTCATGTCCTAATTTTTTTGGTGAGATTGTTGAGTGGCTTGGGTTCGCAATTATGACATGGAGTCCTGCAGGTCTAGCATTCTTCCTCTGGACCTTTTTTAATCTTGTCCCAAGAGCACTCTCACATCACAAGTGGTACAAGAAAAGCTTTAAAGAATATCCCTCCGAAAGAAAAGCAGTATTCCCTTTTATACTTTAACTTCTAATATTTCTGACCACCTAGTCGTGTAGCAAGGCGATAGCCTCTCCTTACCTATCTTCCACTTATTATTTATACCAGAAGAGCTAAGCTTTAAAATATCTCTGCCCATTCTACCGTTTATATGGTCTAGTGTCCTCATTAATTTGTCTGACCTCTTCCTGTCACCAGAATCAAAAATACTTAACTGTACCTGACCCCGAGGGATTATCCCTGAGAGTGTAACGCCAGCTTTTTTGTAAGAGTAGCCAGGTCTAAATATCTTTCTCAGGCATTTCATGACAAGCTTAGTTATGGTTATGGTATCACTCGTGGCAGTGTCAAAGTCCATAGAAAAATATCCAGAGTACTGCCTTGCCCTAGGCCTAAACCTGTTTGTGTACATAAAAATACTAATAGACCTGGCACAGGCACCCTCAGAACGAAGTTTCTCAGAACACCTAGAGGCAAACATGCTGAGGTACTCAGACATCCGCGAATACTCAGTGACCTCTACAGAGAAAGACCTTGATGTACATATACTTTTCTTCATACTCCTCTCCTGCTCCAAATTGAAATGGGGTATACACTTCAACTCCCTTACCATCCTGAGTCCGACAACATTCATCATCTTCCTCACCCACGACTCGTCACATCCCCTTAAATCTTTTGCTGTGTGTATATCATACTTCTTTAGCTTCATGGCATACCTCATGCCAACCCCCCATATCTCATCAACAGGCAGAGAGCCTAAAATTTTATCTATCCTGCTCTTGTTGTTTAGGACACATACACCGTCCTGAGATTTCTTAGCGATGTGACCTGCTACTTTTGATAAAGTTTTCGTGTAGGATATACCGATGGATATTGGGATTCCCGTCCACCTTCTTACCTTATCTCTAAGATGGAGTGCATAGTTGTAAGGGTCTTTTATACCGGTAAAATCTAAAAATGCCTCGTCTATAGAATAGATTTCGTAAGACGGGACGTCTTTTGCTACGATGTCAAATACTCTCTTCGATATGTCTCCGTAAAGTGCAAAGTTTGATGAGAAGAGGTGGATATTATACTTACGAACCAAATCTCTCTTCTTAAAGATAGGCTCACCCATCTTCAGTCCGACAGATTTTGACTCGTTAGATCTCGCTATGACACACCCGTCGTTATTTGACAGTACTGCCACTGGCTTNCTCTCCAGGTTAGGCCTGAANACTCTCTCACANGAGGCGTAGAAGTTATTACAGTCGACAAGTGCTATCATCCNACAGTNTTAAAAGACCACATCACCTTTCCCCACACGTAAGACTCTGACCCTTCCTCTATCTTAATCGGCCTCATATTCTTATTTTCAGGGTACAAGGATACGACTCCTCCTGACTTCCTATATCTTTTTACCGTAAAGTCTCCGTCTACGACAGCGAGTACAATATCTCCATTCTTTATCTTCTCAGCCCTGTCTATCAAGAGTATGCTACCATCAAAAATTTTTGCGTTAATCATCGATGTACCGTTAACNCGGACAAAAAATGTNGCGCTTGGGTGCTTGATAAGTTTCTTGTCAAGGGANAGGTCAAACTCAAGGAAGTCGTCNGCAGGGGAAGGAAAACCAGCAGCTACTGCCTGGGAGTAAAAGGGNATACTNCCGAAGGTATCTACCTTCTCTAGAGAGGGTTTTGTTGCTTTCATATCTAACTCAATTTGAAATTTNAAAAGGAGTTAAATTTACTAACTTTTTTAGTAATTACTATTTTTTTTAGTAAAATATTTATCTTTATTTACCAGAATCAGGCAGGCTTATATCGACGTTGTCTCTGTAATCACCCAATAGGTGTTCCGCAAAATAATACCACATCATCTTCTCGTAATACGATCTAAAACTTCCATACCCATGCCTCTTACCTGGAAAAATCATCATATCAAATCTCTTTCCAGCTTTTATAAGCTCATCCGCAACACGTAAGGAGTTAGTGGGATGGACAATATTATCGATGTTACCGTGAGTTAATAAAAGGTGCCCTTTCAAGTTTTTAGCTAGGGATTGATTGGTCTTGATTAAAGAAAGAAAATCTGAATGATTTTTAATCTGTCGGGGTGGCAGGATTCGAACCTGCGACCTCCTCGTCCCAAACGAGGCGCGATAACCGGGCTACGCTACACCCCGAGATTAAGTGTGCAAATTTATAAAAATAAAATGTTACAAAAACAATCCATCAAAAAACTTTAGTTGTGATTTTTTTTTTATATTTAAATTAAAAAAATGAAATTATCAACCAGTGACCAAATTCCAGGCTCAAATATCTCCTCTTCTATCGGAATTGCAAGAGGAAGCACAGTGAGGACAAGGAACGTTGGCTACGATATTTTTGCACAACTCAAAACAATAATAGGAGGTGAAGTTGAGTCATACACTAAACTACAAGCAGACGCTAGGGAGCAGGCACTTCAGAGGATGGTAAGCGACGCCAAGCAGATGGGTGCTGACGCAGTTGTATGCATTAGGTTTCAGTCTTCCGTTATGATGGCCGGAGCATCAGAAATTCTCGCATACGGCACAGCCGTGAAGCTGAAGTAGATTAATTAGTCCTTATACTTATCAAACCAGGCAAGTATTGCGTTAACTTTTGCAATTAAGTTACTGGGCCTAGAGGCAATACCATGGTCTGCACCTGGTATCCTAACAAGCATAGACTCAACCTTATTTAACTTTAATCCAGAGTAGAACTGTTCACTTTCTGCCATAGGTGTCCTAAAGTCATCCTCCCCCGTCAATAACATCGTTGGAGTGGTAACATTTTTAACGTAAGATATCGGAGACCTTCTCATGTATTCTTCTAAGTTATCCCAAGGCATACCAGGGAACCAGTACTTATAGAAAGTTGATATGTTATCGGCATATAGAACAAAACTATACCAGTTGATTACCGGCTTAGCAACGACTGCAGCCTTAAACCTATCTGTCTTCCCAATTATCCAAGAGGTAAGAACTCCACCACCACTTCCTCCTGTGACAAATAAATTATCTGAGTCAATATAATCCCTTTCAAGCACATGATCTACGCCTGAAATCAGGTCATCGTAATCTTGACTTGGGTAATTATGATGAATTAAATTTGCAAAGTCTTTTCCGTAGCTGGTACTACCTCTAGGGTTAGAGTACAGAACAAAATTTCCTGCACTCGCAAAAAGTTGGACTTCAGCAGAAAATCTAAAACCGTAATTAGAAAATGGTCCACCATGAATTTCAAGTATTAGAGGATATTTTTTATTTTGAGCAAGTTGATTAATCGATGATACCCAATTTAAAAGGAAAGTGAGAACAATGTTCTCACTTTTTTTTTGTCTAAAACTTATTAAATAATTTTAGGAGTAGTATCTCTTCAGCTCCTCGCAGAATGCGTTTACATCTTCAACTCTTCCCGTACTTATTCTACACCATTCGTCGTATGGTGGGAAAGGCCTCCCCACAATGAAGCCCCTCTCTAACATGTCTTTACCAAATTTATCTATATGCTTACCAGATTTAAAAAAGACAAAGTTTGTGTAAGATTTCTTATATTCTAGTCCGAGGTTGTCAAAAGTTTTGTAGAATGTATTCAGTGCCTCTTTATTCTTATCTAGGCTGAACTCAAAGAAATCAGTCTCATCGTAAGCTGCAATAGCAGCATGAGTTGCAAGCATATTGGTTCCAGCCATAGTGCACTTCTTAATTTCTGCTATCCTTTCTGCGTTGGATATTATGTAACCTACCCT
>NZKG01000013.1 GCA_002692105.1 Marinoscillum sp.
AAAACCCAATCAGAGGAGATAGAAAATGATTTTATAGAAAAAGGAATAGAGTTATTAAATGAGTTTGGAATAAAATATAAACAGTCAAATGATCACCAAATTCATACAGAAATTGTTCTGTTAAAATTATGTTCATTAAGAAAAAAAAAAACTAAACTAACAACCGAAGAGAAAGAAGTTATAAAAAGTGTAGAAAATTCTTCAGAAATTAATCCTGTTTCATCAAAGCCTAAGTCTTCACCACCCAGCTTAGAAGAAGATTTAGTCAAAGACACGCCAAATCTAAAAAATATATTAAATGAAAGTTCAGAACCAAAGAAAGAAGAAAAAGTTGAAATTGAAGAANAGAAAATAGTACCTGTTAGCCTAGATCTTAACATAGGTAACCTTAAAAATGCAATCAAAGAATTTAGAGATGGAGTTGGAGATAAGAAGTCTGAGGAGGCTATACTAAATAGAGAGATATCATTGGAAGATAGTTCAGTTATTTTATCTCTTGAGAATGAATTAGAGTTATCAATATTTGAAGACTTGAAAAGTAAACTTCATTCTTTTCTAAAAAAGAAATTTGATCAAAATATTGATTTAAAAACNAAATTGAATATCAAAAAAAAGGAAAAAACAATCTATACNAATAAGGATAAATTNGAATACTTATCGAAACAGAATTCTAACCTAGAAGATCTAAAAAATAAACTTGGTCTTGATTATGAATTCTAAACTTCCCAACCTTCTCTGTAGGATCTCCTTACATATCTGTTTGCAGCACCATAGTTAGTAATCTTCATACTTTCACCATCCCAAAGTAGTTTTTTTCTACCAGGAAAAAACGAGGTTCCTTTTTTATTTGTTTTCATCTCCATGTAACTCCTTATCGCAATATTTCCCATTAATACTGTCTCAGTCATAGGTCCTGAATAATCAAAGGAAGATGTCAATTTTTTATGTTCATCGCTGTTAAATCCTGATTTACATGCCTCAACCCACTTAGATTGGTGTCCAAACTCATTACCAGGCTGATTTGATGTATCAAATTCAACAGTTTCTTCTCCCTCAACATATAACTTAGGAGTAAAACCATAGACCCCAGTTGTAATAATTCCTTTAGACCCTATCATCATTACACCATTTGCACTATTTGGTGTACCTAGAGAATCCTTGGCAGGAATTAAATCAGGATGAGGTGGTCTTATACCTCCATCTAGCCATCTCATCTTCAATGAAGAATTATTTTTTTTCGTCGCGTCAAAGTCTAATGTAACTGAAGATGATGGGGGACATCCCTCTGGGATATATTCAGGATTCCACATATTAATAAATACTTGTCCCACACTACACTCAACAGCTGTAGGATAGTATAAACCTAAAGTTCTAAATGGTACATCAATTATATGACAACCCATATCACCTAGTGCACCAGTTCCATAAGCCCACCAACCACGCCAGTTAAATGGGTGATATGCCTCTGAGAAAGGGATAGCCGGAGCAGTTCCTAACCAAAGATCCCAATCAAGATTATCTGGGGCAGCAGATCCAGTTGGCTTTGGGACAGGAATACCCTGAGGCCACACAGGCCTGTTTGTCCACACATATACCTCATCAACTGTACCTATTTTACCTTCATTAAACCATTCCTGAACTTTTGTCATTCCTGAATTAGATGCACCTTGGTTTCCCATCTGGGATACAATTTTATTTTCTCTTGCCATCTCTGTTAGAATCCTAGTCTCTCTTATATTATGCGTTAGAGGTTTTTGTACATAAACATGAATACCTCTCTCCATAGCGGAAATTGATTGAATAGCATGCATATGGTCAGGAGTTGAAATTGTTACTGCGTCTATATTTTTTACTTTATCAAACATCTCTCTGTAATCTTTAAAGAACTGAGCTTTAGGAAATCTATCCCTAGAAGTTTTTGTGTATTCACCAGAGTCAACATCGCACATTGCGACAACATTTTCTTTACCCTCATTAGAAGCATTCCAAAGGTCTGATGTTCCTTTACCACCGATACCAATTCCAGCAATATTTAGTTTGTCACTTGGTGACAAGAAGCCTGAGCCTCCTAGAACGTGTCTTGGTACAATAAAAAAACTCGATGCTGCAATTGAACCTTTCTTTATGAAATCTCTTCTAGAATTAGTTGTGTTATTTTTTTTTGGTGGCATTTAGTTTGGTTGTTTAGTTTCTAATATTGGTATAAAATCTCTTTAATTTATAAAATTTTTTCTTAACTTAATAACACTTCAAAAATTAACCATTATACAATGAAAAATTTCAAACTTTCTTTGATGATGTTTCTCCAATATTTTATTTGGGGAGCTTGGTATGTTACAGCTGGAACATACATGGCTAAAATCCTAATGTCGTCAGGAACTGAGATAGGAAATGCATACAGTGCTTTCGCCTTTGCGGCAATTATTTCACCATTTTTTGTTGGTTCAATTGCCGATAGATTTTTTTCTGCACAAAACGCTATGGGTGCATTGCACATAATTGGTGGCTTGATACTAATATATGCAACTCAAGTGTCCTCTTCAATGATTTTTATTGTGACAGTTTTAATGTACTCACTGACATATATGCCCACAGTTGCTTTATCAAATAATATAGTTTTTGCTAATATTTCTGATTCTGGAAAGACATTCCCAATTATAAGGTTCTTTGGAACTTTTGGTTGGATAGTTGCAGGATTAATTATTGGTGTACTACAATTAGAAAATAATCTTGATAGTATATCATACACCTTTTACATAGCCGCTGCTGCATCAATATTACTTGGCATATTCTCGTTTGCCCTCCCTAACGTGCCACCTAAGGGTAAGTCGGAAGACTCTGCTTTAGGGCTAGAGGGATTGGTAATGCTTAAAGATAAATCGTACCTTATATTTTTTATATCTGCTGTTCTAATATGTATACCATTATCATTCTACTACTCATTTGCTAATGTATTCCTTAATGATATAGGAATGGAAGGCGCTGCTGGGAAGATGATTTATGGCCAAATTTCGGAGGCTATATTTATTCTTACAATTCCATTACTCTACTACAGACTCGGTGTTAAAAATATATTAATTATTGGAATTGCAGCCTGGATTCTAAGGTTTGTGTTTTTTGCTAATGGTGACCTTGAGACATCTTACTGGATGATAATATCTGGGATAATATTACATGGAGTCTGTTACGATTTCTTTTTTGTGACTGGATTTATGTATACTGAGAATAAGGCAAATCAAAAAATCAAGAATGCTGCTCAGGGATTATTCACTGTCGCAACATATGGTATTGGAATGACTATAGGCTCATGGTTTTCTGGATTAGTTACAGAACATTACACCTTAGAAGGTATAAAGAACTGGTCTGGAATTTGGGAGATACCTGCATATATATCTGCAGCTGTTTTACTTTTTCTAATTGTATTCTTTAAAGACAAAAAATAAATATTATGCAAAAAATTTCAATGTTAGGCTCAGGATTTATTGGGAGATTCTATACTGATTCACTTCATGGGTATCGGAATAAAGATAGAGTTGTTTCAATCTACTCCAGGAGAGAAGAAAGTGCCAAAAAATTTGCTGACGATTACAAGGTCCCTCACTGGACTACAGACATGGAAGAGTCTATATCCAGATCAGATGTAGATGTAGTTTGTATATCTCTACCAAATAACTTACATGAAAAAGCTGTTCACCTTTGCTGTAAACACAACAAAGCTGTGATTTGTACCAAGCCCCTTGGTAGGACAGCTGAGGAAGCTAAGAGAATGGTTGAGGCAGTTGAGAAGGCAGGAATATTTGCAGGGTACCTAGAAGACCTCTGTTACACACCAAAATTTCTTAAAGCAAATGAAAGTGTGAGAGCAGGAAGCCTGGGAAAGATTATATGGACAAAGTCAAGAGAGACTCATCCTGGACCTCACAGCGACTGGTTCTGGGATAAAGAGCAGGCAGGTGGAGGCTGTATACTTGACCTTGGGTGTCACTGTATAGAAATAAGTAGAAACTATATTGGAAAGGATATAAAACCAATTGAGGTAATGTGTTGGGGAGATACTCAGGTGAAGCCTATAGACGCAGAGGACCATGCCATTGGTTTAGTAAAATATGAAAATGGAGCCATAGGACAGTTTGAGGTAAGTTGGACATTTAGAGGAGGCTTAGATCTAAGGGATGAGGTGATGGGAACTGAGGGAACAATTTGGATAAATTCATTTCTAAGGACTGGATTTGAAATGTTTACGACCGGAAAAGGAGGGGATTATGTTGCAGAAAAGGCAGAGTCTGATTCTGGATGGATATTCCCGGTAGGCGATGAACTAAATGAACTTGGATATAATCATATGTTCGCTGACATGTTTGATAACCTAGAAAAGGGAGAGAGTCCTGCCGAGACATTTTATGATGGGTACATAGTAAATGCAATTATCGATGCGTCATACAAATCAATAAAATCTAAAAAGTGGGAAAAAATAAAACTAGATATTTGGAGAGGAAAAGAGGGAGTTGAGAAGATAAGTACTCTAGAAAGTTACGATGATAAATTTTATCTTGTGAAAGAAGAGGTAACGCACTACGGAGACAAAAAATTAATTTTAAAAAGTAAATCTGACGGGAAAATAATAGAGAAAATCATAAAAGACTAAATCTTCTCCTAAGCAGTATCTTATTTGTTTTATTTCCTTTATTAAATTTCTTTAAACTTTTTAACTGAATACCAAAGAGTTGCGATACTTGCCACAAATTCTGTTCATCACTTTTAAAATATGACTCTACCCTCCCTCTCTTTTTTTTCTTAGAGAAATAGTAAGGTACTCCTGGAACTAATTTATGATTCATGTCCAAGTCATTATAAGTAATAAATAATTTCTTTGATATGTCATAGACTTTTATAATTTGCTCTATGTTGTCACTAGAATCTATTATTATAGCTGGTAAATTATTTAGAAATATGGTCCTATTAGAAAGTACATCTTTTATTTTTAAGTCAATGGACGAAGTTATTTTAGATTCAACAAAGTCCTTTACCTTGTCAAAATCAAATGAACTTATTTTTTCTGCTAAATAACTTAAATCTGTGGGAATCAAGAAAGAATACTCTTTATCATTAGGTATATCATCTGTTTGAATCCACTTATTCAAATCCTTTAATCTTTTGTAATCAATTGATAATTCAGAGGAAATATCTCGAATGTTTTTAAAGATTTGATTTGTATAAATAGAGTAATTTCTGTCGTATTTATTTTCATATATATAATCTTGAAATGCTACTTTATGGGCTAAAAATTTTATTATATACCAATGTGTTTCCTCACCTATATCTAACCTCTTGGCACCATAAAGATTTGGGTCAACCTTTAATTTTGCTCCACTCAAACCTTCAAGATAGGATAGAATAGAAAAAATCCAATTTTCAAAAACGAAGTTACTGTTCTTTATATAACGTGCAGCTGCCCTTGTAGATGATATTATATTTTTCCTTTCGTCTACATCATCATTTATACTAAGACCATACTCTTTACCTGTCTCCGACTTAAATTGCCAAAAACCTACTGCATTAGAAGAAGATACAGCATCAGGAATTAATGCTGACTCTTGGACCGAAAGATATTTTAAGTCATCAGGAACATTTTCTTCTTCTAAAATCCTTTCAATTATTGGAAAATAAATTTGAATTCTATCAATAAAAATTTGAAAATATTTTTCGTTTGCATGTAAGGCGTCTACCTCTATCTGAATAATTTCCTTTGCCCCTGGCTTAATGTTAAGTACAATATTATCAATCCTTATTGAATTTGGCACTTTAGGTGAGTCTTGAGAGAATAGGTATGGAACCATTATGAGGTTACATAAAAGACTTAAAATTATATTATTGACCATTTTTTATGATAATAGTTATACCATCCCTTATCGGTAAGATCATCTTCTTCACACCTTTTAAATTGCTAATAAACTTATTAAAATCATCCATTACTTTTGTTAACCTATCGTCCTTATTCTCTGTCAGGTCAGTAACCTTTCCACTCCACAAAACATTGTCTACAAGTATTATACCACCTGGATTAACTTTAGGTAGAACCATCTCAAAATAAGTTTTATAATTTCTTTTATCAGCGTCTATAAATACAAGATCAAAACTATCATCAATTTCAGATAATATATCGACCGCATTCCCTAATTTCTGAATAATTTGATTGTTATAATTAGACCTCCTAAAAAAATCTGAAACTTTTTTATGTAGAGATGTGTCCTTATCAATTGTTATAAGCTTACCACCTTTATTTAAACCCTCTGCCATGCAAAGTGCCGAGTAACCTGTATAAGTACCTATCTCTAAGATGCAATTGGGATTTTTTATCTTTGAGATCATACTTAAAAATCTACCCTGAAGATGTCCTGAAAGCATTCTTGGCTGAGGTACATTATTGGAAGTATATTCATTAATTTCCTTGAGGAGTGATGACTCTCTATCCGAATAAGCCAGGCAATAATCTTCAATTCTTTTGTCAAGAAAGTCCATACATCACAAATTAAAAATTTATTGACAATTAATGTATCTTTAACTCAAAAATAAATTAATGAGATACGACAGAATTAACAATTCACTATATACCAAAAATAGAAAAAAATATCTGGACAAAGTCGAAACTAATTCTATCTCAGTCCTCGTTTCAAACGATGAGCTTCCAACAAATGCTGATGAATTGCTTCCTTTTGTTCAAAATACTAATTTATTATATCTGACTGGAATTGATCAAGAAGATACTTACCTGATCTTAGCTCCACAATTTCCTGATAGAAGGATGAGAGAGATTTTATTTATCAAGGAGACGAGTGAAGAAATTGCTATATGGGAAGGCAATAAGTTATCAAAGAAGGAAGCCTCAGAGATATCGGGAATAGAAACAGTGTTATGGAATGATCAGTTTGAAAAAATATTACCCTTAATATTAACCGAGTCAAAAAACATATATCTAGACAAGAATGAGCACATAAGGTCAAGTACAGAGGTTGAGACAGCTCAGGATAGGTTTATAAGTAAGATAGAATCAAAATTTCCTACCTTCGAAATTAAAAGATCCTACCCTATTCTTAGCGAGAATAGAATGATTAAAAGAGAGGAAGAAATCTCTCAAATTCAGAGAGCTTGTGAGATAACTGAAAAGGGGTTTAGAAGAGTTCTAAAATTTATAAAACCTGGCGTTTGGGAATATGAAATTGAAGCAGAGTACTCACATGAATTCATAAGTAATAGGTCAAAAGGCTTCGCTTACCAACCTATAATAGCATCAGGAATTAATTCGTGCTGCCTCCACTATAACACAAATAATATGCAATGTGAGGATGGGGATATTATATTAATGGATGTCGGAGCAGAGTACGCAAATTATAGGTCAGACATGACAAGGTCTGTTCCTGTTAACGGAAAGTTTTCTGATAGACAGTTAGAAATATATAAAGCAGTATTAAATGTTAAGAATGAAGCAAATAAAATTCTTAGACCAGGTAATACAATTGACCAATATCATAGAGAAGTAGGGAAAATTATGGAGAGTGAGTTACTTAGAATTAAACTTATTGATAAGACTGATATCAAGAATCAAGACCCAAAAAATCCTGCATTTAAAAAGTATTTTATGCACGGAACATCTCACCACTTAGGTTTAGATGTACACGATGTAGGTAACTTTTATGTGGAGATAAAAGAAGGTAACGTCTTTACAATAGAGCCTGGGATATATATAAAAGAAGAAAAATTTGGTATAAGGTTAGAAGACGATATCCTAATTGGAAGAGATAATAATGTTAACCTTATGGAAAATATTCCTATCCTTCCTGAAGAAATTGAAGATATTATGAATTAATTAACCGATAGAAATTCTGACGAAGCTTTCTACTTTCAAGTCTGGAGAACAGCTCGATAAATACTTATCTACTGTCATCGAGCCATCTTTTACAAAACTTTGGCTCAGTAGAGTATTTTCTTTGAAAAACTTTTGAAGTTTACCCTGAGCTATTTTCTCGATAATATTTTCAGGTTTACCTTCCTTAATCGCCTGCTCCTTACCTATCTCAATTTCTTTGTCGATTATAGATTTATCTACACCATCGCTATTTAGAGATATGGGATTCATTGCAGCTATCTGCATTCCAATATCTTTTCCAGCACTTTGGTAATCCACACCATCGGTACCAGTTAAAGAAACCAGAACACCTAACTTACTTCCGGCATGAATGTAGGGTACAATCTTCTCTCCTTTAACCGCACTGAAATTACTTATTTCAATCTTCTCTCCAATTTTTCCGATGAGATTAGTTATGTGTTGACTCACAGAAAGACCATCGATTGTAGCGGCAAGTACCTCTTCAACATTATCTAAATTATTATTAAATGAATGTTCAAGTATGCTATTACCCAAGTCAACAAATTCCTCGTTTTTTGCAACAAAATCTGTCTCACAAGTAAAGGATAGCATCGAGGCTTTATCTTCAGACTGATCTATTTTAAAGAGAACAATACCCTCAGAAGTTTCTCTTCCCGACCTTGCCTCAGATACCTTTTGCCCTTTTTTTCTTAGGATATCAATGGCCTTGTCAAAATCACCACCAGCCTCTACCAATGCTTTTTTACAGTCCATCATCCCAGAACCTGTCTTCTGTCTTAACTCATTTACCTCCTTAGCTGAAATACTAACTGACATACTTTAATATTTAAGTTATGCTTTTTTTGATTCTTTTAGCTTTTTCTCCATCTCCTTCTTCTCCTTTGCCTCCTTCTCTGAGGCCTCTTTTTCCTGCTTGATTCTTATCTCTTCCTTAATTTTTTCTCTCTCTTTAAGGCCCTCCGCAATTGATTCACTAATGTAATCCATTATTATAGATACAGAAGTAAATGAGTCGTCGTTAGAAGGGATCTCGAAATCAATTGAATTTGGGTCAGAGTTCGTATCAACCATACCATAGATAGGTATATTAAGTTTTTTTGCTTCTTGGACAGCAATATCCTCATGATTTATGTCAACAATAAAAAGTGCTGCAGGAATTCTGTTTAGGGAAGATATCCCACCGAGTGCTCTCTCTAGTTTAATTTTATCTCTAGAAATCATTAACCTTTCCTTTTTAGAGAAATCAGATGTATATGTGTCTTGGCTCTCAAGATTTTCAATACTTGATAATTTTTTTAATGATTTTCTGATTGTAGAGAAATTGGTTAACATCCCTCCTAGCCACCTCTCTGTTACGTATGGCATGTTTAATTCTTTAGCTTTCTCAGAAACGTAGGTCTTTGCTTGCTTCTTAGTTGCTACAAACATAATTTTTCTTCCCGACTTAGCTATATTTTGCAGAGATGTTGCGGCTGTATATGCACAGTCTATAGTCTTGTGTAAATCTATTATATGGATACCGTTATTCTCCATAAAAATATATTCCGACATCTGCGGGTTCCACTTTCTAGTCAAGTGTCCGAAGTGAACACCTGCCTTCAATAAATCTTTATGTTCTAATTTCTTCATATAACTTATCTTTTAACCCACTGGAATGCTCTCCTAGCTTTTCTTCTTCCGTATTTTTTACGCTCAACCATTCTCGGATCTCTAGTCAAAAACCCTTCTTTTTTAAGAACAGGTCTATTTTCCTCATCGTTTTTTACTAGTGCTCTTGAGACCGCTAGTCTAATCGCCTCTGCCTGACCCTTAAGTCCACCTCCGTGTATATTAACTTTGAAATCAAATTTGTTTAAAGCATCAACAGATTTTAGAGGTTGCTCTACTATCAACCTTAGTAACTCAGAAGAAAAATATTTATTAAGATCGGAGTTATTTATTACGAAAGACCCTTTACCTGGTTTCATGTAAAGTCTTGCAACAGATGTTTTTCTTCTTCCGACAGAAATGATATACTCCATATTAAATTTTTATTTCTTTTGGTTTCTGACCTTCATGTGGATGATTTGAGTCTTCATACACAAATAGGTTTCTAAATAATTGTCTTCCAAGTCTATTCTTAGGCAACATACCTCTTACCGCCTTCTCTATAATAAATTTAGATGACTTCTTGTCTTTCAAGTCTAAGGGATTGATTGTTTTTTGACCACCAGGATACCCGCTATGAGATACGTATTTTTTATCTCTCCACTTGTTACCAGTTAACTTAATATTATCGGAGTTAGTTACAATGACATAGTCACCACAATCCATATGAGGAGTGAATGATGCCTTGTGCTTACCTCTGAGGATTTTTGCTACCTCAGATGCGAATCTTCCAAGTGTCTTTCCGTCAGCATTTGCAACGAACCAATTTTTAACTATTGATTCTTTATTTAGGTAAGATGTCTTAAAACTGTTTGAGTCCATAAGCTTTTAAAAGTGAGCAAAAATAGATTTATTAATAAATAAAAACAATAATTAAGAGGTAAATATTATACAGGCTCTACTTCAGTTTTTCTCAGTATTTTCGCCAAAGATTTCTTCTTTTTTTTCTTATTTGGGGCAAGCTTCAAATTAAATGAGAATATAGAGCCTTGATTTATTTTTGATTTGAGTTTAATCTTTGTCTTATGTCCCTCGATTATATGCTTTACAATTGCTAAGCCAAGACCCGTACCACCTCTCTTCTTTGACCTACTCTTTTCAATCCTATAAAACCTCTCAAAAATTCTCTTTCTATCATTTTTAGGTATTCCAATTCCAGAGTCTTCAACACTTATATTTACAACTTTTTTTCTTTTTTCAATCTGAATTTCAATATTTGAATTATCCTTCGAATATTTAATTGCATTACTTAACAAGTTTTTAAGGACCTGAAATATTCTGTAATAGTCAGCTAACACAATAACAGACTTCCAATCTTTTTTTACAACAGATACATTAATTTTCTTAGATAAGGCAATAGGCTCTATCTGCTCAACGGTTTCATCAATTAATGGTATAATATCAAAAGCCTCCATTTTCATTTTAATCTCTCCTGACTCCATCTGGGATATTGTTAATAAGTCTTTAACTAGAAGGTCGAGGTAGTCAAGACTTTTTGCTGCTTTTTTTAAAAACTTTTCTCTTATTTCCTTATCTGCATTAATATTATCTAATAATGTATGTACAAATCCTTGTGCTGAAAATAGTGGTGTTTTCAGCTCATGAGAGACATCCTGTAAAAATTCTCTTCGAAAAGTCTCAAGTCTCTTAAGCTCGTCAATTTCAAGTTGCTTTAAACTTGCGTAACTATATATTTCTTGGTTAATACCTTTGAGAGGATTAATTTCTCTCAAAAGACTTGTGTCCGATTCTACTGTTTCAAAATCTTTATTCCTTATTTTTTCAAAAGAGCTATAAATTTCGCTTATTTTCTTATCAAACAGATTTTCAGTAATTATAGCAAAAAGCAGTGTGGAGGATGAAAAGGATATTATTGCAGCTGTCAAGAGGTTAATGCCTTCACTTACTCCAAGTAAAAGAGCTGTTAATGTTGATATCACACCTACTATTAGACCAAATAATACAGAGACTGCCTTTGAGTTATTCATTTAATAAATTTACTTTTTTGAATAATTAAATCGAAATTCTTTTAAGCAAAAATTTTTGAGGTTAATTAATCTGATCTAGTTAACAATTCATTAATGATAAGTTAAAGCAAGGGAAATAAATTCATAACATTTTATTAAAACATTCCTAATCCGTCAATTACAAGACAATTCTACTTTTGNNCAGTTTATTTAACAATTGAAATAATAAAAATTAAAATAATTATATGAAAAAAATATTTGGATTACTATTTATAGGNTTATTCGTATTCACTGCATGTGAAGATGATCCTGAACCGGTTGTTAGTCCNGTGTATGATGCTCCTACTNTAACTGCTCCAAGCAGTGTAAGTTCAGCACAAACAGGAACAGCCGTGGATGTTACATTTAGCGTATCTGCTCCTGGTGGTTATGCTTCCTCAGCTTGGTCTGCTACTGGCGGTACTGCTGTTGAGAAATCTGCTCCTGCTGCAGGTGCAACAAGTGGGGATGTAGTTGCTACATTCACTGCTGGTTCAACTGCTGGCGCAGCGTCATTATCTTTAACAGTTACTGATGCCCAAGGAAAATCTTCATCACAAACTGCTGTAATTAACGTAACTGCAGAGCCAACGGCTCCTGCACCTGTTCAGCACAGTGGTGTAATTGATTCTGATGAGACTTGGACAGCTGACAGATTCCATATTCTAAATAACAAAGTTTATGTTGCTGACGGTGTTACTTTGACTATCGAAGAAGGAACTATAATAAAGGGTTCACCAGGGACTGGATCTCTATCCTCTGCATTAATAGTTGCCATGGGTGGGAAAATAAATGCTGTAGGAACAGCTTCTGCGCCTATAGTTTTCACATCAACGACAGATAATATCGAGTTAGGATCAACTTCAGGTACTAATCTAACAACTGATGATTCAGGNCTNTGGGGNGGNTTAATTGTATTAGGAAAAGCTAAAATCTCAGCTTCTGATGACGACGGAGTTGACGTAGTAAGTGCACAAATTGAAGGTGTCCCTGCTGACTTAACATTTGGTTCATACGGTGGTAGCGATGACGCGGACAATTCCGGAACACTTNNATACATTTCAATTAGACACGGTGGATCACTACTCGGTGAGGGTAATGAAATCAACGGCCTAACCCTAGGAGGTGTAGGATCTGGTACTTCAATTTCATATGTTGAGGTTGTTGCTAACAAAGATGACGGTATTGAATTCTTTGGTGGTTCAGTGGATTGTGATTATTGCATGACTGCTTTCCACGATGATGATGGGATTGATATTGATCAATCGTACTCTGGTTCAGTTACTAACAGTGTTTCTCTACAGGGACCTGGTTCTGATCATGCCCTTGAAATTGACGGTCCTGAGGGTTCAATGAAAGCAGGATTTACCTTAGATGGAATCACCCTTATTGGTAACGGTGGTACTGCAAAAAGTGAAATTGCTGACTACAGAAAGGATGCTTTAGGAGCAAATAAAAATGTATATGCATACAACTTCCCACCAGCAGGTGACGGGGATGTGTCATTAAGTTCTGGTTCAGATGCAACTTATGCAGCTGGTACGCTAACATTTGAGAGTTGGGAAATAGCTTTAAATGCTGCAGACTCAGATGTTTTAAATATCATGCCTGATATTAGTGGTACAAGAACAATGATCAACAATCCATCTGGAAGTGCTGCAGTAACAGTTGTAACTGCTGGAAGTCAGACTGTTGGTGCTACCTTAGCTGGATTTGATTGGACATGGTCAAAAGCAAATGGTCTATATTAATTAAAGAATTAACAATTAGTTAATGTAGTAATAGCCCGGATTTATCCGGGCTATTTTTATTTTAGCTGAAATAATTTTATGGTAAGAATTATTACATTAGTAATATTANTNTNTATACCCGAGTTNTCATTAAGTCAAAATGGAATTATCAGGGGTACATTAAAAGATAAATCATCTCAGGAAGGTTTGCCTTTTGCAAATATAATTGTCAAAGAACTAGGGACTGGAACAACAACTGACTTTGAGGGAAACTATAACTTGGAGTTACAGCCTGGAAATTATTCTGTTGAATTCTCTTACGTTGGATATGAAAGTATAGTAGTTACTGATGTTACCATNAATGAAGGAGCTNTTTACCCTCTTTCAGNAAGCCTTGAATATGAGTCNGAATTACTTGAAGGTGTAGTGGTTACNGCTGCAGTAATTGCTGATANTGAATCAGCGCTCCTTTCCGTACAAAGAAAATCTCCAAACCTTCTAGATGGAATAACTGCNGAAAATTTTAAAAAAATTGGAGACAGTGATGCAGCAGCAGCTATAAAAAGAGTTCCCGGTGTTTCTATTCAAGGAGGAAAATATGTTTTTGTAAGAGGCTTAGGAGATAGNTACACAAAAACAATTTTAAATGGNTTAGACATTCCTGGACTAGACCCTGACAGGAATACNCTTCAAATGGATATTTTTCCAACAAATCTCATAAAAAATATTGTTATACTAAAATCATCAAGTGCTGACTTACCNGCTGACTTTACAGGAGGCATAGTTAATATTGAAACAAAAGATTTCCCAGAGGAGAAAGAATTTAANATTTCTNTTAGTGGAACTTATAATCCNTCAATGCATTTTAAAGATAACTTTCCATATTATGACGGGAGTCAAACGGACTGGTTAGGTTTTGACAATGGGATGAGAGAGGTACCAATAGACAGAAGANCTGTNATCCCTCAAACAGTTGATCAGGATCCAATCCTCACATCGATAACAGACTCCTTTGATCCAAATCTTGCATCGAAAATTGGAAATAGCTCAATGAATTTTGGACTTGGTATAACTTACGGCAATCAGTACAATTTAAAGTCAGGAAATACTCTTGGTTTAATCGGTTCATTTAATATCAAAAATGATTATACTTTTTATGAAAATTTTGAGAACTATTGGATGAGAAANNAAGTTGATCCAAATATTTCTGAATTANTTATAGATAGATATCAAATTGGAAGTCTAGGTAAAAGAGAAGCATTTATAAGTGGATTAGTTGGAGTTGCTTACAAAACAAACAAGTCAAAGTTTAAAATTAACNTAATGCATCTTCAGAATGGTGAGTCTAGAGCTGGAAGTTTTTTTCAGGAATATCTGTGGGAAAATTCAGTTGAGTTATTTAAAGATAATTTAGAGTATACNCAAAGACAGATTTCTAATGTATTACTAGAAGGAAAACACTCTAACTCTTCTGGTGATTTCATAGTGGANTGGAAAATCTCTCCAACTCTCTCTAAAGTAACAGATCCTGACTTACGTCTCACACCTTTCAGGTGGGATGAACAAAAATATACCATTGAACCNAGTGAATCTGGTGATCCTACCCGTATTTGGAGGTATTTAGACGAATATAACCTNACTGGTAAAATAGATATNACTAAAACCTATTCACTCTTTAGTAGAGAATCTAAACTTAAAATTGGTTCCTCATATACCTATAAAGAGAGAGATTTTGAAATTCTTAANTACAGGGTTTATATCAGAAAAGAATACCTATACANNTGGTCTGGAGACCCAGATGAAATTTTATTAGATGAAAATCTGTGGACAATTGATTCAGGTCAAGGNAGTTATATNAATGGTAANTATGAGATNTCNAATACNTATAATGCAATTCAATCAAATTTATCTTTTTATCTATCAAATGAATTTTCTCTTTCAGATAAATTTAAAAGTATATTGGGCCTAAGAGCAGAAAATTACAATCTATATTACACTGGACAGAATCAACAAGGAGATATTNTATACGAGGATGAAAATNTTNTAAGTGAACTAGATTTATTTCCTTCAGTAAATCTAATTTATAGTCTTAGAGAGATGTCNAATTTGAGATTTTCATTATCCAGAACAATTGCNCGACCATCATTCAAAGAAAAATCCATTGCTCAAATATTTGATCCAGTAACTTCTACCACGTTTATTGGAAATATTGATATTCTACCAACAAAAATTTTAAATTATGATTTAAGATGGGAATTATTTCAAGAGAATGCTCAGATGTATGCTATCAGTTTATTTTATAAAGACTTCACAAACCCAATAGAACTTGTTGTCTATAATGGAGCCAGCCCTAATGACTTCACACCAAAGAATGTTGAAGAAGCTAAAGTATATGGAATTGAGTTAGAATTTAGGAAAAATTTAGAATTCATAAGTGAATCACTTTCAAATTTTAAACTAACATTTAATACATCAATAATAAGATCTGAAGAGATAATGGATGAAAAAGAGTATGAAGGACGAACAAAGTCTGCAAGGTCGGGAGAAGTTGTAAGTAGAAAAAGAGAACTTCAGGGACAGTCACCTTACCTAATCAATCTAGGGTTAAACTACAATTCAATAAATAATAATTTTGAAGGATCATTAAATTATAACGTTCAAGGTAAAACTCTTCAAATAGTTGGTGTTAATTATGTTCCAGATATTTTCACAGAACCTTTTAATAGTCTGAATGTGAATTTCAACTATAAATTTGGAAGAACAGGTAATTTAAAATTAGGACTTGGAATCAAAAACCTTCTAGATGAAAAAGTTGAAAGTTATTATTACACAAANGATATTAAATCTATTTACTCTAGTTTATCTCCTAGAAGAGAATTTAAGTTAAGCCTAGGAATTAACTTTTAAATTTATACCCTACTCCCTTTATTGTACTTATATAATCCTGACCTATTTTTTCCCTAATTTTTCTAATATGAACATCAACAGTCCTGGCCACNACATGTANATCAGTTCCCCATATATTTCTTAGGAGGGAATCTCTTCCATAAACCTTNTTTGGGTTAGAAGCTAGAAAGTGTAACAACTCAAACTCTTTCTTTGGGAAGAATATTTCTTTACCATTCAACTCTACAACATAGCTTTCTTTATTTATACTAAGGTCACCTACTTCAAGTNATTTGGAAGACTTTACTTTTGCTGATGTTTTTTTATAGAAGGAGTTTATTCTACTAATTAATGCTCTTGGTTTTATAGGTTTTGTTATGTAATCATCAGCACCTGCATCAAAAGCCGCAACTTCTGAATATTCTTCAGCTCTAGCAGTTAAAAAAAGGATATGTGAAGATTGAAGATTCTCAATTTCCCTTAATTTTAAACATGTCTGTATACCATCCATTTCTGGCATCATTATATCAATAAGTATGAGATTAGGTTTTAATTTATGAGCTATTGAGAGTCCTTTTTTTCCTGATTGGGCAGTCTCGACATCATAACCCTCAGACTCCAAATTATACCTCAGAAGAAGTAAAATATCTTTGTCGTCGTCGATTGCTAAAATCTTAAAATCAGATTTGTTTTGCATACTGTAATTTATAATTATTATGTTTATTTACTTTCTAAAGTTAACTGAAATTAAAATTGATAATATTAAATTAAAGTAAGATTAATCTTTATTTAACATTGCTGTAATCATCAATCTCAATAACAAAATTCCCAAAATTCATTTTAGCTTCTAACTTTAATGGAATTTTCTTTTTATCATCTGTGATCCAAAATTTCACAGCATCTTCCTCCTTAAAGAGCTTATTTTTATTTGGAATTAAAGGTGAGAGGACAATAGTATTAAAACTTCCAATTTTTGAATTAATTTCCTCTTTCCTAATAAACTTCATCTGATAACTAAACTTAGAGTTATCTTCGAAGTAAGGTATCTCCACAAGGTCACCGTAACTAGCAGAATCATAGTCAAGGGATCTAAGGTAAGAGAGACTGGCTATCCAGTAATTCATGAAATAAGACCTAATTATTTTCTGTATTTCATCTTCAAAGTGCAGACTCTTATATTCCACAAAATCTTTAGTCTCTTTATCTAAAACCTCTATCAGAACACTGTCTGATTCATTTTGAAAGTTTAATATTTCATTTTTTTTATACTTACCCTCGGAGAGATACCTATAAAACTTTTGAGGATTAAAATCAGATTTATTTACATAAGAACCCCAGTTATTCCTCACCTTAGCAAACAAATCAAAAACCCCAGTAGTCTTGCCTCCAAGATTAATTTTATATGTCTGACTATCATTTACATTATGTGTTACTGTGTCAGTTGACATAGTAGCCTTACCAGCAGAGAAAATCCCAAAGGTTACTATAAAATCTATCTTCTCACCGGGAATAGGATGATTAACGACCTGTGATTTAAGGGAGAAAAACGAAAATATTAATAGTACAAATGGTATAATGAGTTTCAATTTATAATCTTTATTAATTAGAGAACTAATATGGCAAAAATATTAAAATATGAGCAGTATAGTAGCTATATTTAAACATCTTTAANTAAAAAAAGTTATATTTTACTAAAAATATTAGTATTATAAAATATTACTACTTATTTTAGNAAAAAAATAAATTATGAAAGAGACAAAAGAAAAATCAAACGCGCTAAACCTAGCAATAGAGAAATTAGAGAAGACATACGGTCAAGGTACCATTATGAAATTAAGTGACGAAAACATAGTCAAGATTCCTAGCATACCAACAGGCTCTCTCAGCCTTGACATTGCGCTTGGGATTGGCGGGCTCCCAAAAGGGAGAGTAGTTGAAATTTATGGACCTGAATCCTCTGGTAAGACTACCCTNTCCATGCACTGCATAGCGGAAGCACAAAAGAAAGGCGGCGTTGCAGCATTTATTGATGCAGAACATGCATTTGATAAGTCTTATGCTGAAAAACTAGGTATAGATACTGAGAATTTACTTATCTCTCAGCCAGACAACGGTGAGCAGGCACTAGAAATAACTGAACATCTAATCAGATCCAATGCTTTAGATATAATAGTCATTGACTCGGTGGCAGCATTAGTTCCTAAGGGGGAGATAGAAGGGGAAATGGGTGACAGTGTTATGGGCCTACAGGCCAGACTGATGTCTCAAGCGCTAAGGAAATTAACTGGAGCCATACACAAGTCAGGATGCGTCTGCGTTTTTATTAACCAATTAAGACAAAAAATTGGAGTAATGTTTGGGAATCCNGAAACAACGACTGGTGGAAATGCATTAAAGTTCTACTCATCTGTAAGACTTGATATTAGGAGAATAGGTCAAATAAAAGATAGTCCTGATAATATCATGGGGAATAGAACCAAGGTTAAAGTTGTAAAAAATAAAGTTGCACCACCATTTAAAGTTGTAGAGTTTGATATAATGTACGGAAAAGGAATATCAAAATCAGGAGAGATTTTAGACTTAGGTGTTGAGCTTGAAGTTATTCAAAAATCTGGATCATGGTTCTCTTACAANAATGAAAAGTTAGGTCAGGGAAGAGACTCAGTTAAAATAATTCTTGAGGATAATCCAGAGCTNATGAAAGAGCTAGAAAAAATCATCAGAGAGAAATTAACTACTAGTTAGATCTTATAGCTTCAACAGGGTCGAGGTTTGAAGCAAATAATGCAGGGAAAAATCCTGCAAGTACACCAATAACTGTTGATATAGATACGCCTATAATAATATTTTTTAAAGATATTACAAGATCAAAACTTCCAAAGTCAGGTAGGGTAATAAGGAAAACTAAAAAGATTCCAATCAAACCACCAAAAATACTGAGAAATGAAGATTCAAATAGAAACTGTGTTAATATGAAATATTTTTTGGCTCCAAGGGATTTTTGAAGACCTATAATAGGCACCCTCTCCTTGACTGAAACAAACATGATATTTGCTATACCGAAACCACCCACAAGAATAGAAAAACTAGCAATCACCCAACCAGCAATACTTATTGTACCAAAAATAATTGAAACGAATGAGGCNAGGTACTCAGGCCTGTTGATTGCAAANTTATCTTCTTCAATTGGCTTAAGNCCTCTTTTAGCTCTTAACAGACCCTTAACTTCATACTCTAAATTAACTAGTCCTGGATCTATCTTAGAGTCACCTTTTATTCTTATGACCGCATTACTTCCTTTTCCCCCAACCCTAAACATTTTTTTAAATGTATTGAATGGTATCGACATCTGCCTGTCGTANGAGTCGCCGCCACCAAAAGATTCACCCTGCTCACTCTGCACTCCAATTACAGTAAATGACCTCCCTTTTATCTTAATCTGCTTTCCAATAGCATTCTCTGGTGACCTGAAGAGGTCCTTCATAATCTTATAACCAATAATCACAGCGTCAAGACCAATAATTGTCTCNTTCTGGGTAAAAAACCTTCCTGCTATAAAATCCCAGTCGTTAAAAAACTGATTTTCATAAACGACACCATTTAGGTTGTCAACTGATGAGCTATTATTTAAATATTTAACGTTCGATATACCTCTATTTGTAGAAATTTCAACAGATAATGCAGATGATAAATTTTCCTTTAGAAATTCATATTCTCTGTAAGTTGGCTCAGGCCTCTTCCAAAATTTCCACCATTCNTAGGATGGNTTATCAAAATCCCAGGGCCATTTCTCAACTCTAATATTGTCAGTGCCTAGGAAACTAAGGTTATCTTTTATACTTTTCTCNAGAGAATCTACCGTAGTAAGTACTGCTATAATTGTAAAAATTCCAATTGTNACACCTAACAATGAGAGTATTGTCCTTACAGGATTTGCTATAATGGCATTGAATGAAAATATAAAACTTTCTCTTAGAAGTCTAAAAAATAATTTCATAAATTAAAGGTATGTTAAAACAATTATTTAGCTTTGCAAACCTCAAAACTACGTTAATTTNATAAATTTAGTATGAAACTNTCAGAATTTGATTTTAAGTTAGCAGCAACTAGAACAGCAATACATCCAGCAGCAAATAGAGACGAGTCAAGGTTAATGATCTTACATAAAAAAACTGGAAAAATTGAACATAAACAGTTTAAGGATATAATAAAATTCTTCAAAGAAGACGACGTCTTAGTACTTAACGATACAAAAGTTTTTCCNGCAAGATTNTACGGACAGAAAGAGAAGACTGGAGCGAAAATAGAAGTTTTTCTGTTAAGAGAACTTAACCCCGAACTAAACCTTTGGGATGTACTGGTTGACCCAGCAAGGAAAATCAGAGTAGGGAATAAATTATATTTTGGTGAAGGAGAACTTGTCGCCGAAGTAATTGATAATACTACGTCCAGAGGAAGGACCATCAGGTTTATCCCTGAAGATACAGAGAGAGACTTTCATGATATCATACAAGAATATGGAGAAACTCCACTACCAAAAGAGATTAAAAGAAAGGTAGACAAGAAGGATGAGGAAAGATTCCAGACAGTTTATGCTAAAAATATCGGNGCAGTTGCTGCACCAGCTGCAGGACTTCATTTTACAGATATCCTACTAAAAAAATTAATCCTAAAGGGAGTAAAAATAGTTAAAATAACATCACATACAGGTCTTGGGACATTCAAGGATATAGACGTCGAAGATCTTACAAAACATAAAATGGATTCAGAGAATTTTTCAGTTCCAGTTGAGACTGAAATAGAAGTGAATAGGGCTTTAGATAATGGNAATAGAATATTTGCCGTAGGAACATCNACTATGAAAACACTTGAGACAGCGGTCTCTGCAAGTAACAGGCTAAAGGCTAAATCAGGGTGGACAGATAAATTTATCTTCCCACCATACGATTTCAAAATTTGTGGGGCAATGATAACAAATTTTCATTCTCCTAAGTCAACATTGCTAATGATGGCATCTGCTTACGGTGGGTTTGACCAGGTAATGAAGGTATATAAAGTCGCAATTAAAGAGAAGTATATGTTTCATACATATGGTGACGCACTCATGATCATATAACCCTAATATGATTAAATATTTTATATTAATGGCAGCTGGAAGTGGGGAGAGAATGAAATCAAAAGTTCCAAAGCAATTTATTGAAGTAAATGGAGTACCTATATTAATTCACACATATAATAGAATAAAAAAAATAGATAATACTAAGTTTATTATTGTTCTACCCGATTATAATTTTAAGAAATGGGAATCATTGGTAAAGAGTTTTGTAGAGCATGATGTTGATATAATTAGAGGAGATAAAGAGAGGAATTTATCCGTTAGAAATGGAATAAATCATATTCCAGACGACTCTGGGTATGTAGCTATACACGATGGGGTTAGGCCATTTATAAGTGAAGNCTTTATCTTAAAATTATTTAATGAAGCTCATCTAAAAGGTAACGCCATACCATTTACGACCTCATCTAATTCCATGAGAAAAATTGATAANAAAAANAATTATGCTGTAGATAGATCTAGTTATGTACAGATTCAAACACCACAAGTTTTTAAGGTTTCTGAATTAAAAGAGTGTATGAAAAATACTTCAGATAGTAATTTTANTGATGAGGCAAGTCTCTTTGATGAATTTGATATTAAAGTCAATTTAGTTGAAGGTATTGATGAAAATATTAAAATAACGACTGATAAAGACCTAAAGTATTTTAGTTAATACTCGTCTTCGTTGAAGAAGAAATCATCTTTTGTTGGGTAGTCAGGCCATATTTCTTCAATACTTTCGTAAGGTGCACCATCATCCTCTAGCTCTTGAAGATTTTCGGTAACCTCAGCCGGTGCTCCTGTTCTAATTGAGAACTCAATTAACTCATCTTTTGTAGCCGGCCAGGGGGCATCTTCTAAATGATTAACAAGTTCTAATGTCCAGTACATCTTAAAAGTTTAATTTATCAACCGCTAAAGAATGAGTTTATATTTAAAAAATCAAATATTATCTGCTTTTTTTTTAATAAAGTAATATTTCGTTAATCCTGAGGTATTAAATAAAAAATCTAAAACAGAATGAATAAATAAAAATGATAGAGTTTTTTTGAGTATAATAAATAAAAAATTAGATTTGCAGACTTAATTAATTATATGGCTAATCATAAATCAGCACTTAAAAGAATACGATCTAGTGAGACTAAGAAGCTCAGAAATAAGTATCAACATAAATCCACTAAATCCTTTGTAAAGAAATTAGAGATGGAGGAAAAGAAGGCAGCAGCTAAAAAATCTCTTCCAAAAGCTGTATCAATGATTGACAAGCTCGTAAAAAATAATATTGTTCATAAGAACAAAGCAGCTCACATGAAGTCAAACCTAGTTAAAAAGGTAAACTCACTTAAATAGATCCTACTTCAAAATGAGGGGGGTCCTTCCATTCATCTTATTATCTATTATCCTTTCGATATCCTACTATCTTTACAACTCCAGTGTCGAGTATGAAGAATATTCTGGTAAATTAAATGTTTTCAGAGAACAACGAGAAAAAAAATTATATTCCTCATCTAACTCCCCACTTAAAAACTCCACTTATAAAATAAAGTATTATGATCCAAATATTAATTTTAAGGTCATTGCTAGAGTAGAAAGTAATGAAATTCAAGACACATTAACTCTAGCTACCTCAACAGGGAATTCTGAAAGGTTTATTGATTTTGCAAAACTTAACTTCAGACTTGGAAGAAAGAACTTTTCATTACCTGTATTAAGGTACTTAGAAGGCGAAGAGAAAGGGAAGCTCTTTTTTTGCTTTCTAGACAAAACGAATGAAGAATCTACCTACCCCGGTGGAAGGTATATAGATGTCGACTTTAAAAACGCTAAGAGAATTGAATTAGATTTTAATAAATCATATAATCCATTCTGTGTCTACGATAAAAAATTTAGTTGTCCTATACCATCTCAAAGGAATTATATTGACATCAAGATAGAGGCAGGAGAAAAAATATGATAAAGAATTTAAGTTCATTTGCTACAGTCTAGCCTTTTTAACTAATATATTTATTAACTTTATATACGATGAAAATCTCTCTAAACTGGCTTAAAAGCTTCATAAAAATAGATAAGCTCCCTGAAGAAATAGAAACTATCCTCACGGATATGGGTTTAGAGGTAGACGAAGTTATAAGTATTAACTCCGATACCAATCTAATTAAAAAACTTATAGTCGGTAAAATAACTGAAATTGAAAAACACCCTAATGCAGACAGACTTAATATCACTAAAGTAGATTTTGGCAATAGGAATTCAACAATAATTTGTGGAGCAAAAAATATTGAAGTTGGACAGAAAGTGGTTGTTGCTGAACCCGGAATAACAATAAAAAATATTGATGGTAAAGAAATTGATATAAAACAAGCAAAAATAAGAGGTATAGAATCAGAAGGCATGATTTGTGCTGAAGATGAGATAGGTATAGGAAATTCTCACTCGGGTATTATAGTCTTGGAAAACGAAGCTAAAGTCGGAGACAGTGCAATTAACTATTTAAAACTTATAAATGACACAATCTTTGATATCTCTCTTACACCTAACAGAGCCGATGCGGCATCGCATCTTGGGGTGGCTAGAGATTTAAAAGCCTCAACTGGAGAAGAAATAATACTACCAGATATCTCATCATTTAATAATACCAACTCATCTCAGGTTGAAATTAATATTAATGAGGAGTATGCATGTCCAAGGTATGCAGGATGTGTAATAGAGGGTATTGAAATTAAAGAATCTCCCAGTTTCATTAAAGATTACTTAAATGCTATCGGGGTTAAACCAATAAATAATGTAGTAGATATTACAAATTTTGTATTACACGGTATTGGCCAGCCTCTTCACGCCTTCGACCTGAACAATATCAAAAAGAATAAAATAATTGTCCAGTACGCTAAAAAAAATGAAAAATTTATAACTCTTGACGGAGAGGAGAGAAAACTAAATGGAGACGACCTCATGATCTGTGATGGAGATAGTAACCCTATGTGCATAGCAGGTGTTTTTGGTGGAGAAAAGTCTGGTGTCACCAATAAAACAACTAAAATATTTTTAGAAAGTGCTTACTTTAATCCGTCAGATATAAGGACATCAAGTCAGAACCATCAACTAAAGACAGATGCTTCTTATAGGTTTGAGAGAGGGATTGACCCTAATATCACAATCTATGCTCTTAAATATGCAGCATCTCTAATATGTAAATACTGCAAAGGTTCAGTCACATCTCAGGTTTTTGATATATATCCTAAAAAAATTGATAACCATAAAGTTGAATTTGATATTGAAAGAATAAATATTTTATCTGGGCATAATTTTAAGGAGGATGAGATAATCAAAATTTTAAAATCTCTTGATATTGAAACTGAAAAAAAAGGAAATACATTTACTGCTGATGTACCACCATTCAGAGTTGATGTAACAAGAGAGGCTGATATTCTTGAAGAAATATTAAGGGTTTATGGATATAATAACCTTAAAATATCAAAGTCAAATAGAAGCGATTTCTTATCTGGTGAAAGAAAGGCATCAAACGAAGATTATATATTAAATAAAGTTTTTGAAACCCTTGTTAGTAATGGCTTTTTTGAGATTACAACAAATTCTCTAACAGCAAACAAACTAAGAGAATCAAGGTTTTGGGACGATAGCAAAACAGTGGAGATGATTAATAAATTGAGTGATGAGCACGCAATACTAAAACAAAAATTATTGTTTACTTCTTTGGAGTCAATAAGGCATAACATCAATAGAAAACAAAAAAATCTCAAATTTTTTGAATTTGATAAAGTATATACATTGGATAATAATAATTATAAAGAGGTTAGTAAAATTGGTATATACATAACTGGACTGAATGAAAAAGAACATTTCATAAAAAAATCAGAACAAGTTACATTCTTCGATATAATGAATACTGTTAATAAATTATTAACGATAGGTAACATACATGATTTTGATATAAACCCTAAAGATAACTCAAGCACCCTTGATACGTGTGTTGAGATTCTCAGTAAAGATGAGAGCTTGTGCGAAATAGGAAAAATAAAAAAAGAAATATTAGCTAGCTTTAATATTTCACAGGATGTGTACTACGCTGAATTTGATTGGACAACTTATATAGAAAATTTTAGCAGAGAATTCACATTTAGGGAAATCCCAAAATTTCCAGAAGTTCAAAGAGATTTATCTCTCGTAATAAATAAAGCAGTCAAATTTAGGGATATAAAATCTGTCATATATTTCAATAAATTAAAAGCCCTTAAAAATTTTAGTTTGTACGATATATATGAGGGAGAATCCATTGGGAAAGATAAGGTTGCATACTCTCTAAGGTTTATATTACAAGACGAAAATAAAACTTTAGGAGAGAAAGAAATAAACAGCACAATGGATATTCTAATTAAAGCATTTGAGAAGAAATTAAATGCCGAAATAAGAAAATAAAAATGCATAGTAACTCAGAAAAAAAAATAATTGAATTAGAAAGTAAATTTTCTAGATTAATCACAAAATATAATGAATTAAAAAAAACCAATAAAGAACTTAAAGATGAACTTATAGACCTTGAGATTGAATCTATCATAAAAAACTACAAATTTAAAAACCAAAAATTAACAGTAGGAACAGATGATAATAACAATGAAATAAAAAGAGAAATTGATGATACAATCAAGACAATTGACAATCTCATTGAAAACTTTAAAAATTAGTAATGCAGAATCTTTCAATTAAAATAGTAATTGGAAACAGATCATATCCTATGAAAGTGCCAGTAGGAGAAGAACAGAAAATAAGAAAGATAGGTAAAGAATTAAATAATAAAATTTCTGAGATTAAGAATCTAATGAATATTGATGACCTTCAAGATGTTCTAGCCATGATCGCATTCAAGCTATCAGTTGAGGTAGAAGACAATAAAGTGAATCAGGATGACTCAAATAAAGTTTATAAAAAAATTGAGCATATTATAACCGAGATAGATAAGGCGCTAGAATAAAGAATGATTATTCAGGAGTTTTTTCATTCGGCCACTCCTTCTTAAAGTCTACCCAATAATCTTTAATTGTAGACTTCACCTCCTTCCTTAACCAAAGCAAGCCAATTAAATTAGGAACAGTCATTAAAGCAATTGTAATTAGAGAAACATTCCATATTACAGTCGTATCAGCAAAAGAAGCTATAAAGAATCCAATAACATAAATTATCCTGTAGTATACCACTGATCCACCACCAAATAAGAAAGTCATAGCTCTATCTCCATAGTACGACCAAGAAATAGCAGTACTGAAAGCAAATAGCAAAAGACCAATACTCACAATATAGTTACCGTAACTACCAAAAAGACCCCTATCAAATGCAATAGCTGTGAGCGGAGCACTGTGAACCAACGATTTACCTTCAACTGATACATTTTCTTGTATTTTACCGTTAACTACATTCAAATCACCAGAGTATATATCACCAGAGGAATTATAAATAAGCACATCCTCTGCAATAGATCTTGCATGGATAAGTGTTAAATCTTCACTTATACTCCCTGACTTTACATTTAGAGATCCACTATACTTATCAATAGAGCTATTACCATTAAGGTAATTAAATAAAGACTCTACATCTTCATCAACTTCCTCATAATAAACTCTATCTAATACTTCAAGATCAGCCTTTGCAAATAAATTTTGATGTTTCTCATTCCATACCCCAGAAGACAATAAAACTAAACCTGTAATTGTACAAATAATTATTGTATCAATAAATGGCTCTAATATAGCTACAAGTCCCTCAGATACTGGCTCATTTGTTTTAGCAGAAGCGTGGGCTATAGGAGCGGAACCTTGTCCAGCTTCATTAGAATACAGTCCCCTGTTTACACCTCTTGATATAGCAAAAGAGATCGAAGCTCCAAGAAATCCTCCTACCGCAGCACTTCCTGAAAATACTTCAGAAAAAATTGATATAAAAGAAGGAATAATATTTTGATAGTTTAATACTATTACAGAAAAGGCTCCAATTATATAAACAACAGCCATAAATGGAACTAGTTTTTCAGTGATACTAGCAATCCTTTTGATTCCACCAATTATAACAACACCTAAAAGAATTGCTAAAACCCCACCAGTAAGCATTTTGTCGATACCAAACGAGGAGAACATTGAATTTGAAATACTATTTATCTGAGGCAAACTACCAGTACCGAAAGAAGATAAAACGGTTGCAAAAGCAAACATAATTCCAACCCATTTCATATCAATTTTTTTACCAAATAGAAAAAAATCAGCATTTTTCATGAAATACATTGGTCCCCCAGACATAGAACCATCAGAAATTCTTTCTCTATATTTATGTGATAATGTAACTTCAACAAATTTAGTTGTCATACCTACCATGGCAGTAGCTAACATCCAGAATAAAGCTGCGGGACCACCTAAGTGTATCGCAAAAGCTACTCCTGCAATATTTCCAGTACCCACTGTTCCAGACAGAGCAGTTGTTAAAGCCTGAAAATGTGAGGTATCACCTTGATCATCTTTTCTATCAAATTTTCCTCGAACAACTTTTAAAGCAAAACCAAAATATCTTACTTGTGGAAACCTTAAATAGAATGTAAAAAATATACCAGTACCAAGTAATAAAGGGACAAACCAAGATGAGCTACCTAGATACTGATCAATAAAAATTAAAAATTCATTAAATTCCTGCATGACTCTAAAGTTATTTAAAAGTAGAAATTATAATTTATCTTCTACCAATTTCATTATTTTTTCTTTTTTTAAATAAGAACCTTTCAAAATTTCATCTGCTTTTTTCATTATTTCTTCTCCACCATTTGCATCTTTTAGATTAATTCTAACATTAAGAAATGCACCGTGTATTGCTGTATGCACACATAGGCATGCAACTCCAGAATCAGACAAAGAACTTTGATTTCCCTCTTTGGCTAAAAATTCGATTATTTCATAAGATTTGTAAGATTCTATCATAATATTTAAAGGAATTTGAGCAGCATATAAAGTAGCATCTTTTATAGCTTCTGACCTTACTTTTTTATTTTCCTCTGAGTCTTTAGGCAACTTGTATGCTTCCATTATACTATTAAATGAGTGAGCATCTTCATCAACAAGAGATATTAGCTTCTCCCTTACATGATTAATTTTATAGGCCTTATCGCTAAAAATTTCAACTTTATTTTCCCATCCCCTAGTATTACAAGATAAATTAGCAACCATACCTGCTAATGAGGTTCCTAATGCACCAACATANGATGAAACAGAACCACCACCNGGNGCTGGNGTTTCTCTAGATACTTCATCAGAAAAGTTTCTTGAAGACAGATCAANTAGCTTACCATTTTTATTAGTNATTTTNTCAAGATAGTACTCTATAATATTTTTATTTGGNTCAAATTCTTTTACCTGATTAAGACCCAAGGATTCGATAGCAATCTTTATAATATCCTCTTCAGGAATTCCTACTGATCTATTTTGCTTTTTTAGAAAATATTTTCCAGCATCAATCATAGATTTTAGTGGAATTAAACCGACTAGTTCAGACCCTGTTACACTTGCACCTCTTTCATTGGCTTTATTAACAACTTCTTCAAAGACGTTATGTATTGGAGTTTCGGTAATATTAGTTAGATTCATTGATATCTGAGCAATACCAAATTCTTCAATATACCAACCGATTGCCTTCACGTGTTTTAAAGAACCTGGAATATTTTCAGGTTTCCCGTCCTTACCATATACAATTTCACCTATAACAGGATGTCCGTTTCTTTTAATTCGTCCCTTCTCTCTCACATCGAATGCAATAGCATTTGCCAATCGAGTTGATTTCGTATTTAGGTTTATATTGTAGGCAATTAGAAAATCCCTAACACCAATAGCTGTAGCCCCTGATTTTTTATTAAACACACTCCCAAAATCTGGCTTCCACTCTTTACTATTAATTTTTTTATTTAGACCTTCATACTCTCCCGACCTTATAGTTGCTAAATTTCTTCTTTTATCTTCTCTAGCTGCATATTCATATAAGTAAATCGGTATATTTAATTCTTCTGAAACTTTTTTTGCTAACTTCTCTGCATAAGGAATAAGCTCGTCAAATGTTATATTAGAAACAGGAATTAATGGGCATACATCTGTAGCACCAAACCTTGGGTGTTCTCCAGTGTGCTTAGACATATCAATTTTTTCACTTGCAGTCTTAATTGCATTAAATGCTGCAGATATCACCGAACCTGGATCACCAACAAATGTCATTACAGTTCTNTTNGTTGCTTGTCCNGGATCTACATTAAGTAGGTNCACTCCTTTTGTANNAGAAATAGCTTCAGATATTTCATTAATTACATCTTGATTTCTACCTTCGGAGAAGTTAGGTACACACTCTATTATTTGATTCACAATTCAAAATTAATATTAATTATAGAATTTACCTCTTTTACAAATTAAAGACGGCTTTAATTTGCCTTGATTATAAAGAATATCTCTAAAATCATTTGTTCCAAAGCCAATCATATCNGCAATTTTTCCATTCTCCAGGGANCCTCTATCTTCTANAGATAAAGCATTTGCCGATCTGCAAGTAATCCCGGCAAGGACCTCTGCATTAGATAATTTTTCTATAGATCCTAGAAGGGAAGCCTGCATCAATAAATCNCCCATGGGAGCAGAACCAGGATTCCAATCTGATGCAATGGAAACTTTACAATTATTATCTAATAGTTTTCTTGCAGGAGCGAATGGGATACCAAGACCAATGCTGCATCCAGGCAAAACAACGCCTGTAGTATTTGACTTTGATAAATAATCTATCTCATGGTCTGNTATTACTTCTAAATGGTCAACACTAACTGCACCATTATCAACACCAACCTTTAAACCACCAGAAGTAAATTGATTAGCATGAGCAGTAACAAAGAAATCACTTCTCACCTTTTCCAAAAAGTTAGATGCTTCTGTTACTGAAAAAGCTTTTTCTTCAATAAAAATATCTACCCTATCAGATAGATTTTGTTTTTTTATTTGAGGTAANAATTCGTTTAGAATAGAATCTAGATATTGTNTTGAGGATTCATATTTTTGTGGGGTAACATGTGCAGCTAGGCATGTTGGTATCAGATCTATTTCATTAGAACTATCAATTTTATTTATGATTTTTAATATTCTAACCTCATCTTCTAAGTTAGGAGCATACCCACTTTTTACCTCACAAGTTAAAACTCCTTCATAAAAATGTCTTTTTAATCTATATAAAGTATCCTCTCTGAGTTGCTCATCAGTACAGTTTGAGGTTGAATTCATTGTATTATGAATCCCACCACCTTCTTCTAATATTTGTTGATATGAAATTCCTGAATTTCTTTTTGCATACTCATCAGATCTGTTTCCGTAATGACAGACATGAGTATGTGAGTCAATAAATCCTGGAAGTAGTACGCAAGGGAAATTAATTTCTCTAATAGAGAGATTTTTTTTTCTTAATAATAAAAAATCACCCACTTCTATGATTTTACCTTTTTCTATTACTACCCCACCTTCTTCTATTATTTCAAGACTATTATCACTTATTGCTCCTCTTTCTGGCAAATTTGCCATTGTTATTATTTGTGAAAAAGGGCCAATTAATTCTTTCAATACTAAATATCTAGATTAAACTTTTTTGAATGTTTTTTAGCAATATCATATCCCGCATCATTATGTCTAAAAACTCCCATAGCCGGATCATTATAAAGAACTCTTCTTATGCACCTCTCTGCCCTATCAGTACCGTCAACAAGCACAACCATACCCGCATGCTGAGAATACCCCATTCCAACTCCACCACCATGATGAAATGAAACCCAAGTTGCACCGCCAGCAGTATTTGACATAAGATTAAGCAGGGGCCAATCAGAGACAGCATCAGACCCATCTTTCATGCCCTCAGTTTCTCTGTTAGGAGATGCTACCGACCCACAATCAAGATGATCCCTCCCAACCACTATTGGTGCAGATACCTTTCCAGACCTAACTAGATCATTAAAAATTAGACCAGCTTTTTCCCTTTCACCCATCCCCAGCCAACATATTCTACATGGAAGACCTTGAAATTGTATTTTTTCTTTTGCCTGTTCTAACCACTTTATCATATCTTTATTTTCAGGAAAGGCTTCAATTAGTGCCTTATCTGTTTCATAAATATCCTCAGGGTCTCCTGATAATGCTGCCCACCTAAAAGGACCTTTTCCCTCACAGAACAAGGGCCTTATATACTCTGGAACAAAACCCTTGAAATCAAAAGCATCTTGCTCTCCACCCATCTTAGCAAATTCCCTTAAGTTATTTCCATAATCAAAGGTTATAGAACCTCTTGATTTCATCTCGAGCATAAGTGAGACATGACGAGCCATACTTGTAAGGGATAACTTTTTATACTTTAGTTGATCGTTTTTCCTAAGACACTTTGCATCACTTAAACTCATGCCGTTTGGTACGTAACCAAATACAGGGTCATGAGCTGATGTCTGGTCAGTAAGTATTTCTGGGATAATATCATCCTCAAGAAGTTTCTCTAACAAGTCTCCAATATCACTTACAAGACCAACTGAGACATTCATAGATCTTTTTTTTGCTTTTAAAACCCAATCTCTGGCTTCAACATATGAATCAGTCATCTTATCAATGTACCTAGTTTTTAATCTTTTTTCTATTCTTTCAGGATCTATATCAGCACCTAGAAATGTTGCTCCAGCCATAGTAGCAGCTAGTGGTTGAGCTCCTCCCATGCCACCGAGTCCACCTGACACTAAAAGTTTTCCTTTAAGCGAGCCATCAAAGTGTTTATTAGCGCATGAGATAAATGTCTCGTACGTGCCCTGCAGTATGCCCTGGGTTCCAATATAAATCCAGCTCCCAGCTGTCATCTGACCATACATCATAAGACCCTCTCTCTTCAACTTTTCGAAATGATCCCAATTAGCCCAGGCCGGTACTAGATTAGAGTTAGCAATTAGTACCCTTGGAGCGTCAGCATGGGTCCTAACTTTTCCAACAGGCTTTCCTGATTGGACTAGAAGACTCTCATCCTCTTCCAAAGTAAGAAGAACTTCAATAATTTTTTCTACAGATTTTTTATCTCTAGCTGCCTGGCCAGTACCACCATAAACTACCAGGGAGTCTGGATCCTCTGCAACATCAGAATCTAGATTATTTAAAAACATCCTAAGAGGTGCCTCCGTCAACCAACTTTTAGCATTCAAAGTTGAGCCAACAGGTGATTTATATTTGGGGTGTTTGGCATATTTATTTAAGAAACTATTTAAATCCATAATACTTAATTTGTTAAATCAACTAATTTTCCAGACTTCACAAGCTTAGTAGCTTTTATAATATCATCTGAGAAGACTCTGTCCTCTTCAGCAAAAGAAACTTCTGTCCTTAGCAGTTCATGACATTCCTCTATTTGTTTTGATGACTTCAAGGGACGTAAAAAATCTATAGCTTGGCCAGAACACAACAACTCTATTGCAATAATCCTCTCTAAATTTTTGACAACTTTTAAAAACTTAACTGCACCAATTGAGCCCATACTTACATGATCCTCTTGACCCAAAGATGTAGTAATTGAATCTGCACTGGCTGGAAAACATAAGTTTTTATTTTCACTTGCCAACGCAGCAGAAGTATACTGTAAAATCATAAATCCTGAGTTTACACCTGAATTTTCAATAAGAAGTTTAGGGACGGAGTTGTTTCCTTTCAGTAATAAGTAAGTCCTCCGATCCGAAATATTTCCAAGTTCCGATGCGGCAATAATATTGTAATCAATTGGCATGGCTACTGGCTGACCGTGAAAGTTTCCCCCGCTAATAACTTTATTATCTACAACAAGAGGGTTATCAGTCACAGAATTTAATTCGATCTTAAGTGTGTATTCTAAATGATAGAAGGCATCCCAACTAGCTCCATGCACTTGAGGTATACACCTGATTGAATAGGGGTCTTGTACTTTACCACAATCTTGATGAGAATTTAAAATTTCAGAGTTTTTTGTTAATTCTCTCACCTTCTTTGAGACATGAGAGGAGCCAGAGTAATTTCTAAGGTCTGATATAGAAGGATGAAATGGTGAGATAGCACTCAATGTCCCCTCCAGACTCATCACCGAGATAAGATCAGCGTTATCTAGACAGTTCTTAAACCTCATAATTGAGACACACGCAAAAGCAGATATAAATTGAGTCCCGTTAATGAGAGCTAAACCCTCTTTCTTACTAATTTTTAATGGTAATATATTTTCTTTTTTTAAAACATCTGAAGCTTTAGACTTTACCCCATTATAGAGGACATAGCCCTCTCCGATAAGAGGAAGAAATAAATGAGCTAAAGGAGCCAAATCTCCAGAGGCGCCAACTGAACCTTTTGCAGGTACGCATGGTATAATATTCTTCTCAAGTAAAAATTTTATCTTCTGAATTACCTCAAGTCTTACACCAGAAAAACCAAGACAGAGGGAGTGTATTTTTAATACCATCATTATTTTAGCTACCAGAGCAGGAATGTCTTTTCCAACTCCAACTGCATGACTCCTAAGTAAATTTTCTTGTAGTTGATTAGACTCATCCTCAGAAATAATTGTATTACATAATGCACCAAATCCTGTATTAACACCGTAAATAACCTCACTTGATTTTGATAAGTTTTCAATGATATCCCTGGAAGCATTTATCTTTTTTGCTTGTTCGTCACTTATTATTGCTAATTTTTTTCCCTTAGCAATTTTAATAGCTTCGTAGGGTGTTAGTTTATCAGAACCATAAGAAAATTTATTATTAGTCATAATAAATAAATTTACTTTTTTTAGATTAATTAATTAGGAAAAAAAGCTATTCTTTATAGGAATTATCGAGCTCTTTCTGGAGGATCTTAAAGCATTTGTCTTTAAACTTCTCGATATCATTTTTAGTATATCCATCAGTAGGTATTGGCTTATGGCAAATTATTTCACAAGGACTCCAAGAAATGAAGAAAGAGCCTTTCATTATTTTATAAGCTCCAATCAGAGAAACAGGAAGAATAGGAACTTGTTTCTCAAGAGCCATAGCAAATGCTCCATTTTTAAAAGGTGCTAGTCTTGGAACTTTTTCTGTTTTAATACCTCCCTCAGGAAAAATACCAATACTATAGCCTTCATCTATAGATTGGAAAGAGTCGATATATGTTTGTCTTCTGCTATCCTTACTGTCTCTATCTACCATTATATGTAAATTTTTAAAAATATACCCTAAGACAGGTATCTCATTAACTTGCATCTTACCAATAAACTTAAAAGGAATATTAAGGGCTGCGAGTGCTGGAATATCAATATAAGAGAAATGGTTAGAAATAATTATATACTGTTTCTTTAAGTCCACTCCATCTTCATACCTAACTTTTAGAGGAATAAAAATAAAAGCAAAAAAAATTCTAGCAATTTTATGATGAGCCCAATACGCCATTCTCTTTAACCCCTTAAACCAAATCCCAAGAAGAAGTGGTATAGAAAAAAAGATAAATAAGGAGGAAAAGACTAATAGGCCATAAACAGAATAAATGACAGTGAAAAGATTCATTTTAATTTTTAACAAAGGTAAGGTAATTAAATCTTGTCACATGAAAAATTGCGGCAAGAGTTAACCCGATACTTAGGCCTACCCATATACCGTAAATACCGTAACCGTATTTAATTCCTAAAAGATAAGATAAAGGAATCGATATAATCCAATAAGATATAAAAGTTACAATAGTAGGTTTTTTAATATCCCTAATGCCTCTAAGTATTCCAAGACCAACGGCTTGAATCCCGTCAGGAATCTGAAATAAACCAGCAATTATCAGTAGAGATGATGCAATATTAATCACACTGATATCATCAACATATAGCTTGGGGAGGGAGTCTCTCAATAATATGAAAGTCAGTGCAGATATAAGCATAAGAAAAAGGACTAATAAAAAACTTGCATACCCAGATTTTCTCATATCAACAATATTTCTTTTTCCATGATAATAACTTAAAGATATCATAGAAGCAGATCCAATTCCAGATGCAACCATATAAGATATACTCGCAAGATTTAGAGCTATCTGGTGTGCTGCAAGGTGTGTTGCACCTATAGAGCCTGTCATTACAGTGGCTACGCTAAAAGCGCCAACTTCAAAAATATACTGAAGACCAGAAGCAAAACCAATCCTAAATATATCTTTAATGTGATTTGTACTAATAGAAAATTTAGTTTTAAGAATATATTTATTAAATCTTATATCATAAACACAGTAGAAAAAAATTAGAAAAAACATTACCACTCTACTGATAAGAGTTGCATACGCAGCTCCAATTATTTCTAATCTTGGGAAACCGAATAAACCAAATATTAATATAGCATTTAAAATAATATTTATGATATTAGATATGATAGATATGTACATAGAGGGTGTTGTGAATCCTAATCCCTCAATAAATTGTTTGAAGGTCTGGAAGAGAATTAGNGGGATAAGGGATATGCATATAATATCAAGGTATGAATAAGTATATAATAGNACCTCCTTGTCTTGTCCTAAATATGAAAGTAAGAACTTAGTTGAAATAACAAAAAGNGCTAGAATNATAGCTGATATCAGGTTAACNAATATCCCATTATATAATATAGACGATACGTANTTTTTTTTTCTATTAGATGAAGATATTAAGGGNGTTATGCCATACGANAGGCCAANGCAAAAAAGTAAAATGAANGCAAAAATAGAGGTAGCCAGTGAGACTGCTGCAAGTTGAGATACAGACACCTTTCCAATCATTAAACTATCGAAGACTCCNACAGTTATGTGACCTAACTGACTTATCATTATCGGAAACGAAAGAGATAAATTTTTTAATAAATGATCTTTAAGTTTCATTTGAAGTAAATATAAAGAAAAGCCCGATCTCTCGGGCTTTATACATGAATTGTTGTTAAACTTTACTTAGTAGAAACTTGTTCTATATTCACTCTCTTTTGTAATTAGGTTTTAACCTAGTATNATCTCTTTGATTCCTCATCCTTATCTTCTCGTGCATGAGTAGTTGCCTCTCATTTAGGATAAATTTTATTTCCTGTTCTTTTTTAAATGTTTCCTTCCAGATAGCAGCCTGAGTGTNAGCAATTTTATCGTAGAGTCCATAAANTTTATTATCATCTATATCATCATTAAGCTTTTCTAACTCTATCTCCAGTCTCATCCTTTTAACATCTTTCCTTAAACCAGAAATCAATATATCGAACATGCCATTAACGGACCTCAGCCTTTCCTTTTGATTTTCATCAAGTCTCATTTCATTTAAAAGTTTTNTATTCNTTATANCACGNTCTTCTNGTATTATCTTGNANAATTCTAGAATCTGAAAGTCGTGATACGGCCTGAGCTTTTATATCATATGAAAAATGAAATAAACTNATCAAAATAAAAAGAAGGAATTTTTTCATAATTTAGATTTAAACTCTTTANTATATAGACGACATAGTTCTAAAAAAATTGTTTTATTATTAAAATATTATTCTTAAAAAGTGTTAAAATCATATTACCATTCTAAACTTTTAGAGGCAGGGTGCGATGAAGTTGGGAGAGGCTGCATAGCAGGACCAGTAGTTGCCGCTTCNATAATTTTCCCAAAAGAATACAGAAATGATTCCATTAAGGACTCAAAAAAAATAAGTCATAAAAAAAGAATAGAAATTGAGAAAGAAATAAAAAAACATGCTATATCATGGTCAATAGGAGAAATAGGAGTAGGTCAGATTGATAAAGAAAATATTTTAAACGCATCATTCTCAGCTATGCATCTTGCCTTAGATAAATTAGAAGTTAGACCNGAGTTTATAATTGTGGATGGTAANAGCTTTAGAAAATATAAACATATAGATCATNAGTGTATAGTAAAAGGAGACTCCAAATACTTAAGTATCGCTGCAGCGTCTATCCTGGCTAAAAATTATAGAGATGAGCTTATGACAAAATTTTCAATAAAACACTCACAATACGAGTGGGAGAAAAACTTTGGGTATCCANCAAAGTCACATAGGGATGGAATTATAAAATATGGTNTAACAGACTTGCACAGGAAATCTTTCAAACTTCTATAAATTAGACNTTAAAACTTATCTTTGAGAAATGGTAATAAAAGCTCTTCAAAACGAAAAGTTCCACACAGATTACAAAGCNAAAATGGTTCCATTTGCTGGTTATAATATGCCTATGTGGTATACCACNATTGCAGATGAACATAATTGTGTAAGAAATAATGTGGGTATTTTTGATGTCTCACATATGGGTGAGTTCTTTGTGACGGGTGAAAATTCTAAAAGCTTTCTTCANANGGTAACAACNAATGATATCAATAAGCTAGAAAAAGGTAAGGTGCAGTACTCTTCTATATTAAANAGATCGGGAGGAATNATCGATGACTTATTAGTTTATGATATGGGTGATAANAAATATATGCTCGTTGTAAACGCCTCAAATATGGGGAANGACTTTCTATGGTTAAATGAGAATAATGATTTTNNTNTAGAGATAAAGAATGACTCTGAAAATTTTTCTCTTTTTGCAGTTCAGGGACCNAATNCTGAAAAAGTATGCAGTAATCTATTTGAGGAAGACCTTTCAGAAATAAAATACTACAACTTTATAGAACAAGAAACGAAAGAATTCGGTAACGTAATTATATCTGCAACTGGATACACCGGCGCAGGAGGTTTTGAACTATATGTAAAAAATAAGTACGCCGAATCAATCTGGAAAGAATTAATGTCCAAAGGCCAAGAGTATGGAATCCAACCAATTGGACTTGGTGCGAGAGACA
>NZKG01000014.1 GCA_002692105.1 Marinoscillum sp.
ATCGGTTTTGGTATATATACATTATCTAATAATATTCTTAAGTTAACGGCTCAACTTTTTCCACTCTACCCTAATGAGTCGAGAGAGTTAAGACTAGAAGTATATAGAAACAATAGTTGGGAAGAGATTGAAAAGAAAAAAATTAATGAAATAGGTTGGGCAGTTACATTTAAAGTTCAGAATTGGGATGACACAAAAGATACAAAATACAGATTAAAACAAGGGAAAGATGCAGATTTTGAAGGTTTAATTAGAAAAAATCCAGTAGATAAAAACACTATAAAAATGGCTGCATTTTCATGTAATAGCAACAAGGATAGAGGAGGTAGAGAAAACTATGTAAATAATATTAATCATATAGATCCTGATATCCTTTTTTTTGCTGGTGATCAGTCGTACGACCACAAAGAACATACTGCCGCCTGGCTTAAATTTGGTATGCAATTCAGAGAAATTTTCAGAGAGAGACCATGCATAACGATACCTGACGACCATGACATAGGGCAAGGTAATTTATGGGGTGAAAATGGAAAAATATCATCATCCCCTGCTGGAAATGATGGAGGTTATTTCTACCATAAAGAGTATGTTAAAATGGTTGAAAGAGCACAGACAAATCATTTGCCAGACCCATACGACAGTACACCTATAGAACAGGGAATTGGTGTCTATTACACAAACTTAATATATGGAGATATTGATTTTGCTGTAATTGAAGANAGAAAATTTAAGTCTGGACCAAAAGGTAAAATCCCGCAACAAGGTCCAAGGCCTGATCACATAAGAAATGCTGANTANGATCCANGTTCCATTGACTTAGANGGTCTNTCNTTACTTGGAGACAGACAGCTTCANTTTCTTAAAAAATGGGGAGAAAAAAAAGNTAAATCAGNCATGAAAGCAGTNCTTTCNCAAACAGGNTTTTGTGGTGGTGCTCACCTCCATGGCACTAAGGAAAATAGACTTCATGCAGATCTNGATTCAAATGGATGGCCTCAAAAGGGAAGAAATGAAGCATTAAAACTAATTAAAAAAGCTAATGCTGTCCATATAGCTGGTGACCAGCACCTCTCAACAGTCATTCACCACGGTATTANTAAATATGAAGACGGACCTTGGGCATTTATTGTTCCTGCGATTGTAAATGATTATTACAGCAGGTGGTGGTGGCCAGAAAATGAAAAACCTGGAAATAATTCAAACAAATTACTGCCATGGAATGGGAGGTACCTTGATGGATTTAATAACAAAATAACTATGCACGCATATGCCAACCCTGACTCAGATTCAAAAGGGTCTGGTTACGGAATTATTAAATTCAATAAAGGTGATAGTTCAGTTACTTTTGAGTGCTGGCCTAGATACCAAGATGTTAGAAAATTAAATGCTAAACAATTTAGAGGGTGGCCTATTACTGTATCTNTTGATTAGTATCATACCACCTGTCAGGATTAAGTTTATTATATTCTCTACCCATTCCTAAATCCATAAAAACTGGATCAATCATTTCTTTCTCCCACTCTTTAAATTGAGATTTTAGCCTATCATAAATAGGTTTTGATGAATTTATAATATTTTTTTCTTCGCTTATATCATTCTTCAGATCAAAAATATACTCCTCTTCTTCAATTCTAATATATTTATATCTCTCATCTCTCACTACATCAATGTCTTTGTCTGGATTCTGCCAGTACAAATATTTGTGAGGCAAACCAGATTTTTCACCAGTTATATATGGTAGTATATCTACACCATCAATATCGTTTCTTATATATTTTTCTGCTGATGCGGCAGATGCTACAGTGGCAAATACATCTAAGGCAATAATAGGTTTATCGTATATAGTCCCCGGCTTGATTTTACTTGGCCATTGCATAGTAAAGGGTACTCTTATTCCACCCTCATAGAAGTCTCCTTTGATACCTCTTAATATCCCATTGTCTGAGAAATTATACCACTCTACTCCCCCATTGTCTGAGAAGAAGATAACTATAGTATTATCTGTTATCTTTTTCTCCTCAAGTTTATCTAATATTAGTCCAATCCCATCATCCATAGATGATACCATAGCGGCATAAGTTCTCCTCTTCTCAACTTCTATATGATTATTTCTTTCTAAATCCATAGCNGTAGCCTGTAGGGGAGTGTGAGGAGCATTATACGATAGATATAAGAAAAAAGGATCACTAGAATTATCTTCTATGAATTTTACTGCATTATCTGATAACTCTTCTGTCAAATATTTTTTAGTATCGATTCTCTTTCCGTTATCATAAATTCTAGTGATATAACCATCCATCTGCCTTCTTGCCTCTGACAAGTCATTTAAAGTTAGATCTTCTGGAAAATATCTATGGCCACCAATAAGAAAGCCAAAAAACTCATCGAACCCCCTCCTCTCCGGTACAAGAGATTCGTGGGCTCCAAGATGCCATTTCCCTATAGCCTTAGTTTTATAATCTACATTATTTAGAACATCTGGTAGTGTTTGTTCGGACAGTGGAAGACCCATTAATGAATCTTTTGGAGCCAATAAAATATTTCTGGTATAACCAAACCTATTCTGATATTTTCCTGTAATTAATCCTGCTCTGCTAGGTGAACACACTGCATAAGAGACATAACCCTGAGTGAATACAACTCCATTGCTTGCAATACGATCTATATTTGGAGTAAATATTTCCTTGCTACCNTGAAACCCCACATCGGCATAACCCTGGTCATCACTTATTATAATGATAATATTAGGGGCATTTTCTAAAGAGCTTTTACATGATATAACTAATAAAGAAAGAACAGATAATAGTAAAAATCTAATCATAGTTTAGNGAGGGTTAAAAATTTCTCTTTCACTTANACTATTCAATATTTTATCTTTTGAGTAGAGTAATTTAAAATATTTATCGTTTGCCCACTCTTCATATAAATTTCTATANAATTNACTATTAGGATTACCTGATTGACCAGGNGCATTAGATGCCAAAGAGTTATCCCAGTTCTCTGTATCTATAATAACTCTAAATGTAGCTCCTGAGGATTGGCTTAGATTTGATCCAGTTGAACCAGGGGTGTATGCATTACCTCCTCTAGGATATGTCTTAAAACCTAATATTTTAGATATCGAATCGTTAACAACTAACTCTAAAGGATGCCTAACCCTTATATGTTTATAATCATTCTGACCATATACAGCACTATTTAATTTATCTCCAAAATTTAACTCTAACTCACGGACTGACGATATAAATGTCTCCTTAAGAAAACCATCCCTCTCTTTATTTGTTGACTCATTTAAATTATTTATAATTCTATAAAGTTGTACGTTTATAAATTCTTTAACTTCATCTGGTACATATTTCTCATGGTACTTTCTCATTATTTCACGCTCCCAGTTGACATAGACTAATGCCTCCCCTGAACCTTTTACAATTTTATTATCCCAGTCTAATAATTTTTGTAAATAGGTATTAAACTTATTATCCATCTTCACCTGACTTAACATCTTAATTAGCTTAATTGAAGGTATGGAGTGGTAATCTACCTGAAGTTCAATCATATCTTTCATAGTAAGGTCGGTAGAACTCTCTAAAATTTCATTAACTCTATCTCCCCTATATGGGTCAGACCAGGAAAAGCCAATAGCATTCCATTCATTATAAGATTCTGGAGTCACATTCTGATTAGCAGTAGCAAAATACTCTTCCTCTGGATTAAAAATATTTGGCTTGTCAACTATTGGAAGGTAACCATCCCACTCATAATTACCATCACCCATTACCGGAACTAGCCCACTATGAGTATTTCTTATAGGTGCAATTCCAACTGCTTGCCATCCAATATTACCATCTTTATCTGCCCAAACCATATTCTCACCAGGAATATTACTGTAATTACATGCCTCCCTGAACTCATCCCAAGAGTAGGATTGATTCATTCTCAAGGATGCTAGATATGGTGACCCTCCCACCTCTAACCATCCACACCTTACTGCATAAGCTCTATTCCTTTTTTCATCTACAAATGTTACAGGGCCATGTACTGAGTATTTGAGTTCTGCTTCATAATCATCACCTCCTTTGACAGGAATTTTTTCTTTGATAGTTTTAAATTTTAGCCATTCTCCCTTGTGCCAATACTTATTCGAATCATTGGGGTCAAGTTCATAAACATAAAGATCTTCAGCATCTGTTCTGAAAACTGTAAGTCCCCAAGCACCATACCCATTATGTCCTATTGAAATACCAGGAATTTCAGGTTCACCTCCACCAATAACGTCCCATCCCGGCGCAACAAGATGAGTTAAATACCTTAGAGAGGGAGCAACTATACTCCTGTGGGGATCATTTGCTAATATTGGAAATCCTGTAGCGGACTTTTTTCCTGATATTGCCCAGTTATTACTGCCTATGGAAAGTTCATCATTAAACTCAGGTTTACTTGATGATAAATCAGTGATTTTATTATTATTTCTATATTTCTCTACAATATAATCATCCTTAAAATCAATAGGTTTTCTGAATGCATTATATAATTCAAGAATGTCATTATCTAAATCCTCGCTACTAATTTTCTTGTTAAGTTTTAAAGATGGCTCCTTCGGGTGTAACCAAAGCAATTCTTTTACTTTCTCCTCACCAACTCTTGACACAGCCCTTCCTATATCTAGTTCTTGACCTATATTTCCGAGCAGCCCCTGATGTCTAGAAATTACAACTTCAGGTCCCCAAGTTTGAGGCTTAATGTCAAGTAACTTAAATTCTATGGGTAAATTTTGGGGGTCCTCTAGCACTTCATTTATATATGCGTTAACTCCATCGGTGTAGGATGTTATAATCTCATACCCATCATCATGGTAATGATTTAATTCATCCCTTATATCTCCTCTAAACATAAAAAGCCTAGTTCCAATATCTCTTTTCAGCTCCTGCTCTCCAAAAATCTCAGATACTGTTCCTGTCGCCTGCCTCCTCCATATCTCAAATTGAAACAACCTGTCTCTGGCTGAAAGATAACCTTGCATAAAGAAAAGGTCCCTCTGGTTTTTTGCGTAGATATGGTTGATGCCATAACTATCTCTTAAGACTTCTACCCTTTCATTTAAATCAAGACTGACATCTGATGAACAGGATAATAGTAATATAGATAGGAGTGATATTAGAGATCTCATTGATCTAATCTACAACTATCAGNTAANATATCAAACAGAAAGATTAACGATTATTTGTGGGCTTCTATTACTTTTTTAACAAAATCTCCAATTTTTGATGAATCAATCCACCTTGCTACAATAACCAATTCATGCTCTGGAACTACTATAACATAATTTCCACCGAAACCTGACCCATAAAATATATTTTCAGATAAGTCGTGCCATTTCCTATCTCCCCTATTGAGCCACCACATGTAGCCATATGTGTCGTTATTTTCAGATGGAATTATCATTTTGTTTATCCATTCAGGAGATATTATTTCTTTTCCTTTCCAGGAACCATTTCTTAAAAATAATAGACCAAATCTTGCNTGATCAATTGAGTTTATGAATAATCCACCGCCAAAATGTCCTCCGCCACTTACTGACTGAACACTTACCCCNTCTAATACCACCATAGAATTATCATACCCGTACCACCTCCATGTTGAAGAGGCACCAATTGGATCCATAATATTTTCTTTTAGTACTACCGGTAAAGGTTTTCTAAATACATTAAGTAATGAGAAAGATAATAAATTTACCCTCACATCATTGTACTTGTATGCCTGACCCGGAGGCAGTAGTCTCTGTTTTTTAATTTCCTCTAGTGACAGTCCTCTTGGCGGTCTATCTGCCCAGTCGTAAGTTCCAAATAGTTCGCCAGACCACTGAGATGACTGGTTAAGAAGATGGTGCCATGTTATTTGGCTGTTATGAGGATCATCAAATTTTCCGTCCCAAACATAATTTTGTAATCTTTCATCTAATTTTATAAGACCTTTGTCATGTGCAAGTGCTGCGACTGTAGAAAGATAACTTTTTGTTACACTAAATGTCATATCTACTCTCTTTGTGTCTCCCCACTTTCCTACGATATATCCATTTTTAATAATTAGACCATTTGTTTCACCTCTGAATTTGGTTGGACCCTTTATTCTATACCCTGGCTCTCTTCCAAATGAATTAAGAATTGAAATTCTCAGATCCTTTTCAACTGAATTTTCATTTTCTACTGCAAAGTTAATTGCTTCTTCTAATTTATTTTTATCCAATCCAAGTGATTCAGGTAATTGTTCTGACCAGACCTTCCCAGGAAAGTACTTTTCCTGACATAACGCATTGAAACTTATAAAAAGAAGAAATAGGAGTCTCATAATTTGTACTTTAACTTAAATGATATTGAAAAATAATTATATTGTCAAAATAAATATAGACTATAGTTTGAAAATAATTAAATACATATATCTTATTCCTTTCATATTATTCTCTTGTGAATGGTTTAATGATTTTGATATCCTTGAAAATAAAATATCAAATCTTATAAAATCCCATAAAGGGACATTTGCTGTAGCACTTAAAAGTTTAGATGATGGGAACACAATTTTAATTAATGAAAATGAAATATTTCATGCTGCAAGTACCATGAAAACACCTGTCATGATCGAACTCTTTAAAAAAAAACATAATGGTGAGGTTTCTTTTGAAGACTCTTTACAAATAAAAAATGAATTTAAGAGCATAGTAGACGGAAGTAAATTTGNATTGTCATCTTTCGATGATAGCGATGAAATTATTTATAAAAAATTAGGCAAATATATTTCCATTCGCGAACTAGTCTCTGCCATGATAACTAAGAGCAGCAACTTTAGTACTAACTTATTAATTGACTATATAAATGTCAAAAATGTTAATAAGACAATGAGGGATATGGGTGCAGAAAATATTAATGTTTTAAGGGGAGTAGGTGATCTTAAAGCATTTGATAAAGGTCTAAATAACACAACCTCAGCAAAGGATTTATTAGTCATTTACGAGAAACTTGCAATGGGATCATTTATTAATCCTTCAATATCTAATGAAATGGTTGAGATTTTAAAGAATCAAGTTTATAAAGATATTATACCAAAATATTTACCAGATAACATTGAAGTTGCTCACAAAACTGGTTGGATAAGTGGTGTAAGACATGACAGCGGTATTGTTTTTTTAGAAAATGGAAAAAAATATGTTCTAATTTTATTATCTAAAAACCTAGATGATGATATTGAAGGGGCAGAATTTTTAGCAAAAATATCATTAGAAATTTTTAATCATTTGTCATGAACTTTCTAACTGGATTTGATAATATCAAAAAATCTATTTTTTTAACAACTGCCATAACAATAATATTTTCGTCAGTTAATACTGGAATTATTAATGTTGGCCCATTATCATTCATTTTAGTTTTAGCTATACTCTTTGGGATGTACTACCTATCCTATATCTTATTTAATTTCATATCATATTCTGCAGTTCAAATAAGTTCTATCTCTATCCTATTGTACATGAAGAATACAATATATTCATCTATTCCAGTTTATATATATCTATTTTTTATATTTTTTATCTTCGTTTTAACCTTAACTACACTACAGAAAAAATTTAAAAGAGCATTCCTTTCATTACTAGCGTTGGGAGTCTTTTCATTTTATTTCTTTAGTGCTGAGCAAATAGATATAAGCCATGACATTGATTCTTTTAATTATGAGGAAGGAAACTTAGGTTTCAGCTTCTATTCTTATTCTGTAGGAGAAGATAGGCACAGAGAGGAATATANAGAACCAGATATTATTTCCTACACGATTGATGCTTCAGAAGTTATGGAAGAAGACTTTAATCAGTCAAAACTTAAATGGAGAAAAAATTACTGGGGCTTTGGTAAAGATGAAATACCATTAAACGGGAGGTTATGGGTTCCTGAAAAAAAAGGAAAATACCCAATAATTTCTATAATCCATGGAAATCATTCCATGCAAGAATATTCAGACGATGGTTACAACTATCTTGGAGAATATCTGTCATCAAAGGGATATATATTTAACTCGGTTGATCAAAACTTTTTAAACGGTTCATGGGAAGGTGATTTCAGGGGTAAAGAGATGACCACCAGATCCTGGCATTTCCTTGAAAATTTATCATATTTAGAAAAATTGAATAGTGATTCACTCTCTATACTTTTCAATAAAATTGACTTTAGTAAAATTATTGTGGTAGGACACTCAAGAGGCGGTGAGGCAGTTAACTTAGCAAGTAGATTCAATAAACTATCTACATTTCCAGATAATGGAAACGTAAAGTTTGATTATAATTTTAATATAATAGGAATAGTAACAATAGCTCCAACAGATTACAGATATAATAGAAATTATAAACTTGAAAATATCAATTACCTGAGCCTCCAGGGAAGTATGGATTCTGATGAGGAAAGTTTTTTTGGTCTGAGACAATCAAATAGGATATCTAANTCGATAGATTCTCTCTTAAATGTTAATATTCTTATAGAGGGAGCAAATCATTCTCAATTTAATACCTCTTGGGGAAGTGACGACTCAGGTTTTCCTAGTAAATACTTAATTAATAATAAGGGTATTATACCTGACTGGCTGCAAAGAAAAATTTTAAAATTTTATCTATTCAACTTTGTAGAGTATATCACAGCAAATNGTGATAGTGCAGAGAANAATNTAACAACTTCTAATGAATATAAAGTCTCTGAAGAGAAGAGCCTAAAAGTATTGTCTCAGTACCAATTTGGTGGGAGAAATATTATAAATGATTTTGAAGGTGATGATTTAGCATTAAGTGAGAAATCAAAAATTGAATTTAAAGATATGGATTTCTCAAAACTTGAAAATTTAAAATTTAGAGGGGGTAGAATCCAAGAAAATAGTGCCCTTAAAATAAAAAGTAAAATTGATTCAGAGTTAATTATNAAAACAAAAGAAAAATCTGTAGAAAAAGATATCTACATAGATATATATAACGAGTTAGACTCTGCGACAATTGAAATTTCATTTTTTAATGATAAAGAAGAAAAAATTGATTCNACTCTTGTCATGTTAATCAATAATAAGATTGATATGGAAAACTACAAATTTAATTTCTTGACTTTAGAAAGATTTAAAAAAATAAATGATATCACACTATCAACATATAAAGTAGATGCTAACCAAAGAGATTTTAATTCTATTTCTATAGTTTTTAATAAACCAGGAACATATTATATTGATAATATCTCTTTCTAGAGAGCGGATAATGGCAGCTTTAGAGTTTTAATTTTTTTATATTCTAACCCAGATTCAGTATATGCAATAATTAATTTATCCTTAAACTTTTCAATTTGAGGAAAACCAGTAGATCGCTCAAGAGAGATATCACTAATTTTTTTAATCTGACCTTGGTTCCCGTTAATATTTATTTTTCTTAAATGGAGTGAACCTNTACCTTCAAATGATGAAAGCCAACTTACTACAACTTCGTCTCTGGTTATAAACTCAACATCTACCCTGCCAGTAGGAGAATTATTTATGTCATCTATCATAATCTTTTCACTAAAAGTTTCTCCGTTATCTTTAGAAAACTTCATACTTACTTTTGGAATACCGTTGGATGCAGAGAACCATGAGACAGCAACTCTGTCATCATAAGAAGCGATATTTGGACCATTTACAGGACAACCATTAATTATCCAATTATCCTCATTAATTGTTACTGGTTCAGTCCATGAATTTCCAATAAATCTAGATATTGATACATCTCTCTTCTCTTCTACAGACCTATCCCTGTACACAACAATAGGTATATTACCTGATACTGTCACTGAAGTCTGACAACAATCACAAACCATTTGGTCAACAAGGTGACTTTCATAAATATCTCCATCAGAAGATACGAACGCTGATCTNAAACTCATTGGCCCAGAGGCATGGTCAGTGTCAGAGTGACTTTTATCATAATTTGTATTTCTCCCATCAAGCCAAGTAGTTATAAATCCATCTTGGTAAGGGTATGAAGATAAAAACCCGTGCTCAGTTTTAGTTTCATCATCATGAAGCTTTTCTCTGTCACTCCATTTACCATCCTTAAAAAAATGATAATTGACATCGTATGAAAATGTTAAGTCAGAGCTTTTTTGAAGATGATGAGATATCATGACATTTGACTTTTCATTGTGTGAAATAGAAGGGAAATCTGCCCAATTGACAAACCAATCTGTTCCGTTTGCTATCAACTCTTTATTATCCCACCTATTATTAACAAGCTTAGCATTATACAGGTAATTCGTATCAGATTCATGTTCTGTCCAGGAAATAAATAAGTCATCTTCAGAGGAATACAAAAAAGGTTCACTTGACATAAGAGAAAATTCTTCTCCCAAAACACTTTCAATATTGTTCTGATTGGAGCAAGAAAAAAGGATAAAAAAGGATAATAAATATTTAGTTTTCAACAAATAAGGCTATTAATACTGTTAACGTTAAAAATATTCCTGCAGGTAAAGACTTATATAATGGGTCGTTGATTTTTATATGCATCAAAATAGCTGAAAACATAAAAAAAGCAATACCTAATGCAGAAAACTGAATGATTTCTGGTATCCATATACCAGCTATTAAGCCAATTGAAAAAGCAACTTTCAAACCCCCTACAGTATACATCATCCAGTCAGGTAAACCATAAGAACTGAACTCTTCCTTCAGTGTCTGTGAATTTCCTCCTCTCCACATNGTGGGTTGTCTGTGGTTAACTAACCAGACTTTAAGAACAGATAAAGACACAATAAGTTGTGCGACTAAGATTAAGCTTTGACTTTCAATTAAGTTCATAAATAACACTTCTAAGGGATCCACATTAAAAAAAAATGAATCTTTATTTTAAATTTTTTAATAATTTATTGAAAATATATTAAATTAAAAAACCTATACCTAACGTNAACAACTTAAAACCATTACAATGAAAAGATTATTAATCTCAACCTTCATATTTTTAATAGTATTTAATTCTGAATCTCAAAGAAAAAGAAACTCAAATACAGACACATCCGCTAAAAAAGGAAATCTATCCATTTCAGCTCTAAAGCTTAGAAATGTAGGTCCAGCCTTCCTGTCAGGTAGAATCGCTGACATTGCTGTTCACCCAGATAACGATAACGTCTGGTATGTAGCTACTGGTTCGAGTGGGGTTTGGAAAACTGAGAATTCTGGGACAACATATAAACCTATATTTGATAACGAGTCAACATACTCAACAGGGTGCGTTACAATTGACCCAAATGACCCATCTATCATATGGCTNGGAACTGGAGAAAATGTAGGAGGTAGGCATGTTGCTTATGGTGATGGCGTATTTAAGAGTGAAGACGGTGGTAAGTCTTGGAAAAATATGGGTCTGAGAAAATCTGAACATATATCTAAGATAATTGTTCACCCAAATAATTCTGATGTGATTTGGGTAGCTTCTCAAGGACCTTTGTGGAGCCCTGGGGGGGAGAGAGGTCTTTACAAAAGTACTGACGGAGGTAGTAACTGGAAAAAAGTTTTAGGTGGAGGAGAATGGACCGGAGTCACTGACATATTAATAGATCCAAGAAATCCTGACAGACTTTATGCTGCTACCTGGCAGAGACATAGGACAGTTGCCGCTCTGATGGGTGGAGGACCTGAGTCAGGTCTACACAGATCTGAAGACGGTGGTGAATCTTGGACAGCATTAAAATCCGGATTACCAGGTTCAAATAAAGGTAAAATTGGNATTGCTATATCACCACAAAAACCTGACGTGGTATATGCCGCAATTGAATTGGAAAGAACTAAAGGTGGAGTATTTAAATCTACAGATAGAGGTTCATCCTGGAAAAAAATGTCCGATGCNGTTTCAAGTGCAACTGGTCCTCATTATTACCAAGAACTTTATGCAAGTCCCCATAAATTCGATAGGTTATACCTTATGAATGTCAGAATCCTGACATCTGAAGATGGCGGTAAGACATTTGTCCAGTTAAAAGAGAGGGATAAACATTCTGATAATCACTCAATAGCTTTCAGAGAAGACGATCCAAATTATTTATTGGTAGGTACTGATGCAGGTATATACGAGTCATTTGATCTAGCTGAAACATGGAAGTATCATAAAAATCTTCCTATTACACAGTTCTACAAGGTTGCAGTAAATAATGCATTTCCATTTTATCATATCTTTGGTGGTACGCAAGATAACGGATCAGCTGGTGGACCTTCTAGGACAGACGAGAGGCAAGGTATTAGGAATTCACACTGGTATAAGATATTGGGAGCAGACGGACACCAAACTGCCACCGATCCAGTTTATAACGATATTGTCTACGGTGAATTTCAGCAGGGAGTGCTGCACAGAGTAGACCTCAAAACTGGAGAGTCGGTTCTGATACAGCCTCAACCAAGAGAAGGTGAAAACTATGAAAGGTGGAACTGGGACTCCCCTATTCTGGTTAGTCCACATAAGCCTGAAAGATTATATTTTGCATCTCAAAGAGTATGGAAATCAGAGAATAGAGGTGATAGCTGGGAACCAATTTCTGGTGACCTAACAAGGAATGAAGAGAGATTAAATCTACCTATTATGGGTAGACGCCAAGGCTGGGATAATTCATGGGATGTAAAAGCTATGTCAAATTATAATACCATAACATCAGTCTCAGAATCTCCTGTCAGAGAGGGTGTTATTTATGCTGGTACCGATGACGGTATTATCCAGGTTACAACAAACGGAGGAGAATCCTGGAAAAAAATTCCTGTAACAAAACTTGGGTTACCCCAAAGAACATTTATAAATGACATTAAAGCAGATAATTTTGATGCTAATACGGTTTATGTTTCATTAGACAACCACAAAGAAGGTGACTTTAGTCCTTACTTATACAAGAGTACTGACCTTGGCGAGACTTGGAGTTCTATTTCCAGTAACCTTCCAAAGAGAAATCTTATATGGAGGCTTGTACAGGATCACGTTTCTAAGGATTTAATGTTCTGTGCCACAGAAACTGCAATATATGTAACTATTAACGCGGGAAAGGAATGGCACAAGGTACCTGGTGCACCTACTATCTCATTCAGGGACATAACTATACAAAAAAGAGAAAACGACCTAGTTGCAGCATCATTTGGAAGAGGCTTCTTTGTGTTAGATGATTACTCACCTCTCAGAGAGATGACCGATGATAAATTATCAAAAGAAGGAGCTCTATTCAGTACTCGTGATGCACTCTGGTACATTCCTAAAAGTACAATAGGAAATACAGGAGCAGACTATTATTTTGCAGAAAATCCTGACTTTGGAGCAGTATTTACTTATCACCTTTCAAAATCATACCCATCTCTTAAATCTGAGAGAAAGAAAAAAGAGAATGAAATGATTAAAAAAGGTCAACAAATACCAGGGATAAACTGGGAGTCATTAGAGAAAGAAGATAGAGAAGAGAAAACCAAAATTTATATTCAGATAAGTAACTCAGAAGGAGAAGAAGTCAATAGAGTTAGTGCTCCTTCAGGAAGTGGTCTAAACAGGGTATCTTGGAATCTTAGATATAGCTCTTCTTCAGTGGTTAATGCATCTACAATGCAATACCGATCTTCAGGTTATAGAAGAGGAAGTAGGTCCGGACATCTTGCGTCACCGGGCAACTATTCTGCATCTCTAATCAAAGAAAGTAATGGTGAAATGACTATTTTAGATGGTCCAATTTCATTTAATGTTGTTGACTTAGAGAGGAGTACTTTAAGGGGAACATCTTATAAGGATTACAGTAATCACGCTAAAAATGTGAATCAACTAAGTGACAGACAAACAATTTTTAGCAATAACTTAACTGAGACTATGAACATAGTTAAAGCTATGAGAGTAGCCCTTTCTAGATCAAAACAGTTAAATAATGAACTTGGAAAAGCTCTCTTTCAAATGGAGGAAGAACTAAACCAATTAAGAGTTGAGGTTTATGGAAACTCTGCAAAATCTGAGATAGGTGTTAAAAATAATCCATCGGTGAGTACCTATGTTGGTAATGCAAGCAGAGGTCTGTCTACAACTTATGGACCAACTGGACAACACAAGCAAAGTCTCAACATTGCAAATAGTATACTAGATAAGCTTGAAGAGAAATTAAGTGTCATATCTGGTAAGGTTCCAAGTATGAGATTAGAACTTGAGAATATGAATGCACCTATGATTATTGGAAGTAAAAACTAAGAAATAATTTTTAGGTTAGGTGTATCAGCCCAGTTTCCTCTTGTAAAGTCGGGGAAAATTTGGGGTGATCCATCTCTCTCAATAGAACTTGCACTAAGAGGCGTAACAGCACTCCAGAAACATCCTTCGTACATATTCTGGTCAAGAGGTGTTCCATTTCTTAGACATTCAATGATTCTGAACCTCATAATAAAATCCATACCACCATGTCCTCCCATTTTTCTTGCTAAATCTCCCACTCTCCTATATAGTGGATGATCATATTTTTCGTATAACATTTCTAAATCTTCTCCTTGTACCCAAGAATGGTGATTATCTGTAATACCTTCAACTCCTCCTTCCATAGCTACTCTAGTAGGAAATCCAGCTAAAGTACCCTTAGTACCTTGGATTAAATTATGTCTTGAATATGGTCTGGGACTTGTTTCATCCCACTGTACCATAATTGTTCTCCCCATAGAGGTCTTAATGATAGATGTATTTAGGTCACCGTTTTTATATTCCAGTTTATTCCACTTATGGTCTGAAGAATAATTTTTTTCAGCATATAACTTCCTTCCCATGGCTGGGGTTGAGTATGATATTAGTGATTTAAAATTATCTTCTCCTCTACCTAAATTCATGTACTGAGCTACAGGACCTAGGCCATGGGTCGGATATAGATTTCCTTTACTTTTAGCGTAATGAGGAGTTCTCCAAGAACCTGTTCCTCTATCCTGTTCTTCCATCTGGAATCTAAGTTCATGAATATAAGCAGCCTCCGCATGGAGAAAATCACCAATTAATCCTTTCCTGCACATATTTAAAAACATTAGCTCGTCACGTCCATAATTCACATTTTCCATCATCATGCAATGCCTTCTCGTTTTTTCTGACGTATCAACAATATCCCATAAGTCNTTCAAATTAGTGGCCATAGGAACCTCAACAAATGCATGAGATCCTAATTCCATAGTCTTTATCACCATTGGGGCATGATTATCCCAGTTTGTAGAAATAAATACTGCATCAGGTCTGGTATCTTCAATCATTTTGATCCAGTCGTTTTCATCTTTATAGTATAATTNTATATTCTTATGTCTTTGATTATCNGCTTCTAGACAAAGTTTTTTAGATCTTTCAGCTAAATCCTTATANAGATCACATATCGCAACAACTTCTGTCCCTTCTATCGTTGCTAACTGTTTTGCGTGTCCAGTTCCCCTAGCTCCAACACCTATAAAAGCAACCTTTACTTTACTCAGTTTTGGTGCAGCAAAATCACCCATGTACTGAGAGAGGCTATCTCTTTCTTTATAATTTGACGAAGACAAACCAGATGCAGTAGCAATTGCTGCACCAGATAATGATGTCTTCTTTATAAAACTTCTTCTATCTAGCTTACTCATATTCTATATTAATTTTACATTTATTATTAATTCATATCAATATATCCTAAATGAAATCTATCAATATCAGATTTTATGTGTTCTTTTTTAAAAATTTCTTTAAATCGTGATACCATTTCAGGGTACTCAGACGAAATATCATTTTGCTCTTTCAAATCAAGAGAGAGATTATATAATTCAATTTCCTTGTTGCCTTTCTTAATATCCTTGAGAATAGCTTTATAATCTCCCATTCTTGCTGCTTGCTGTCCACCGTAAGATGGAAATTCCCAGTACACATACTCTCTGTCTAAAGACCGGCTCTCATCAGTAATGATATCTAACAAGCTTATTCCATCAACATCATAGATATCTTCTACACCTGCTGCCTTACATATAGTAGGAAATATATCATAGGAGATAGATATATCATTTATTATTCTACCACTTTTAATCTTTTCAGGCCACGAAACAATCATGGGAACTCTTACACCACCCTCGTATGTATAACCTTTCATTCTTTGTGGATCATTCTGAAATAATCCAGTACTATTAAAATAATCAAAATCAACACCCCCGGCATAGGTTGGTCCATTATCACTTGTAATCATAATAATAGTATTATCATAAATTTTAAGTTTTTTAAGCTGTTCAACTATCTCACCGACTTGAATGTCAATATACTCAATCATTGCAGCATAAGTTGCCCTAGGGTATCTTGTGGGAAAATATCCTACATTTCCAAGATAAGGTTCCTCATCTCCAATAATCTTTCTGTATTTATCAATAAGATACTTTGGTGCCTGCAGAGGAGCGTGTGGTATTGGACTGGCGTAATAAAGAAAGAAGGGATTATCTTTATTATTTTCAATAAACTCTTGAGCTTTTAAATGCATCTTATCAGGTGCATAATCTTTCTGATTAAAAACTTCATAATTTTTATCTTCGTATGGGTCCTGACCTGGTTCAAGTTTTAATTTAGGTGATATCACCTCATTATCTAAGATATCTCGGTTATCATTTTCCCATAAGTGAGGTGGATAGAGATTATGCGCCATTCTCTGACAGTTATAACCATAGAAGTAGTCAAATCCCATTTCTGAGGGAATGGAATTAGAATTAGGTGGTCCCAGACCCCACTTTCCAACCATTGCGTTACTGTAGCCCGTACCTTTTAATAACTTAGGAAAGATAAGAGTTTCTTTACCTATTGGATACTGACCCTCTAGGTTTGAGTCATCAGACATTTTTTGATAGTCCCATACATCACCCCTGCTTCCGTACTCATGGTTACCTCTAATTTTAGTGTGACCAGAGTGTAGCCCTGTTAAAATTATACTCCTTGACGGAGCACAGACAGGAGATCCTGAATAAAAATTTGTGAATTTTAATCCAATACCTGCAAGCCTATCTATATTCTCTGTATTTATAATTTTCTGACCATATGCACCTAACTCACCATAACCCAAATCGTCATAAAAAAATAAAATAATGTTAGGCTTATCATTATTTTGATTTGATGAACAGGAATAAAGAAAGAAGAGAATCACAAGAAGTCTTGACATACTCCTAATTTATAAAAATATTCTATAAATTCTTGAGCTCGGTAGATAATCTTTGAAGACTATCTTTCGCATCACCGAAATACATCTTATTATTTTCCCTAAAAAATAATGGATTTTGAACACCTGCATAACCTGCAGACATACCCCTCTTTAGGACAACTGTGGAGGTTGAGTCCCATACCTTCAGGATAGGCATTCCATATAACGGACTTGATGTATCGTCAATTGCATCAGGATTAACAACGTCGTTTGCACCAATTATAACAGCTACATCTGTAGACTTAAAATCTTCATTAGCTTCATCTAACTCTATAAGTTTAGAGTAGTCTACATCCGCCTCAGCTAGTAAAACATTCATATGGCCTGGCATCCTACCAGCTACAGGATGTATAGCATACTTAACTTCTACATCGTTAGACTCAAGAACTTCCTGAATTTCCTTACATAACTTTTGAGCTTGAGCTACAGCCAAACCATAACCTGGTACTATAATTACTTTCTTTGAGTAAAAGAGCTGTACAGCAAAGTCAGAATCTGAAATTTCACTTATGTCACCCTGATCCTCAGATTTTGAAGAAGAACCAGAAGACGAGAAACCTCCTACAAGTACATTTAGCAGAGACCTGTTCATAGCCTTACACATAAGTACCGTCAAGATTGTTCCAGCAGCTCCGACTAAGATACCTCCAAGCAGCATAACTTTATTGTCGAAAATAATACCAGTCAAGGCAGCTGTTATCCCAGTAAATGAATTCAAGAGAGATATGACAACAGGCATATCTGCACCACCAATTGGCGCAACAAAAAAGATTCCATATAAAAGAGAAATACCTATTATAAGGTACAAGAAAGAGAGTCCACCTGCACTTTCTATGAATAGATATGAGATGGAGACAATAGAAACTAGTAGGATCAGATTTATTATATGTTGATAAGGTAGAGTTAACTTCTCTGACCACCTATATCCATCTAATTTAGCAAANGCAAGCAAACTGCCAGTAAAAGCAACTGAACCTATAAATAAACTGATTANNAGGATNACNAGGACANCGCNNGGATATGAGTCGGGATACATGATCCATTTATTAATTTCNGCATATGAGAGGAGTACAGCACTTAAGCCNCCAAGGCCATTGAAAACNGATACCATCTGAGGCATTGAAGTCATCTGAATTTTTTTTGCAATAATATATCCAATTACTGNAGANAATATTAAAGGTGCCAGTATCCATAGATAGTTANCTGAAGNGTTTTCNAGNGGCATGATAATGGCAGAAAATATAGCGAGAAGCATACCTCCAGCGGCAAACTTATTTCCTTTGCTAGCAGATGCAGGNTCACTCTGAAGTCTAAGACCCCATACCAATAAGAAAGCTGAGATTAAAAATAAAATTTTATCCATTATCTACTTTTCTTTTTATTAAACATCTCTAACATCCTATTCGTGACAAAAAAACCACCAAAAACATTAATTGAACCAATGAAAAGTGCTATTGAGGCTATGAACAATGTAAAATAATTGTCAGAATCAGTTGTTCTAATCAGAATTATGGCACCTAATATGACTATCCCACTTATTGCATTAGCTCCAGACATCAACGGTGTATGGAGGACTGATGGAACTTTAGATATGACCTCAAACCCTAATAGAACTGTAAATAAGAGCAGATAAATTAGTACTTCGTTCTGTGATAAAAAATTTAATAAATCAACCATAATTTAAATTTTACAACTTTTATAAATATCATCTTCCTGGTCTATAAACTTACCATCCTTAACCATATAATCAATAAAATTGAAGATATTATTAGAAAATAGATTGCTTGCGTCATGAGCTAGTTCTGATGCAAGAAATGAATTTCCTACTATACTTACACCATTGTGTTTAGTTATTTCATTGTCTTTCGTCAACTCACAATTTCCACCAGTTGAAGAAGCTAAATCTATAATTACAGATCCCGATTTCATCTGATCAACGACGCCTTTAGATATCAGAATAGGTGATTTAGAACCTAGCACTTGGGCAGTTGTGATAACTACGTCTGCCTCTTTGAGTCTTCTTGAGACTTCTTGCTTTTGTCTCTCTAAAAATTCTTTGGTTTGTTTCACGGCGTATCCTCCCGCATCCTTATCTTCAACAGCACCATCAACCTCAATAAATTTAGCTCCCAGACTTAAGACTTCCTCCTTTGCCGCCTCTCTAGGGTCAGACGCCTCAACTACGGCACCTAGTCTCTTAGCTGTTGCTATTGCTTGTAAACCTGCGACACCAGCACCTAATACAACAACCTTTACAGGCTTTATGCTTCCAGCGGCAGTAATCATCATTGGAAACATCTTAGGAAGTATCTCTGCTGCTTTAATTACTGATTTATATCCTGAGAGACCGGACATCGATGATAAGATATCCATGCTCTGAGCAATAGTAGTTCTCGGTATCTTTGACAAGTCAAATGCTCTTATATTATTTTTATTAATATCACTTTTAAATTTGTCTACATCTTTNTCTCCACTAAAATTAGATATTAATGTTTTGTCCTTAAACTTNTCTATNTCTGTTAGAGAAGAGCTGTCAACACAAATAATTATGTCNGAATGATTTATAACNTCTGATCTGGATAGTTTCTTACACTCNTAATTNTCATCTAAATAACCTGACATTAATCCTGCACCTTTTTCTAGGAAGACNNNATACCCTNATTTAACATATTTTATGTNGGCAGGCGGTGTNAGCGANACCCTNGGCTCTNTATCCTTTAAGAANCCTATTTTCATTGTATTTTTTAACGTTTAAACCATTTTTTTGTTTGTAAAAAGAGGGCTTTTAAATAGCGAATATGTAAAGTAAAGTAATATTACAACAACAAATTCTAAATTGATTAAGTAATATGGCCATTTCCCTGACACAAGAGGATGATTTACTGCAGGNGGTTCTTTNAAATACATATAATTNGCATCNATATAAAAGTCAAGAGGCATCAAGAAAACAAGTAATATATTTAATGCAATAAAACTCTTAAGCCAAGAAAGTTTTGACAAGTCCATATCCATATAATAATACATGTAAAGAGGCAAAATAATAATTGATGTGTGACTGTAAAAATATTCCACGTAAAAGAAATTTGTTCCGGTATAATTATCTATTAATGGTGTAAGAAGAGCGTTCAAACCCCCAAGAATACCGGCATAGAATAAAAAATCAAACCATAATTGTTTCTTTTTGATAAAAAGTATAAAACACGTTATTACAGATGAAAATCCGCAAAGATGGAAAGGAAGTCTTTTGTCTATNCTCCANGTTCCACCTANTACATGTAAGTAATGATATANTATNTAGGAAGTAATAAATAAGTAGACAAAATATTTGATAAATNTTATCCTATTTTTTTTACTTAAAATTTTACCAATTCCCATTATACTAATGAAGTAGATTAGTGATAATGTATTGGCAACTATCCAATCTTTAGACATGAAAGGAATAGCATAATTTACATCCATTTTAATTATTTATTTTCTACAAAATCCTTCATGATAAAGACATGAGGGAGAGTAAGNCTNGATATAACAATAAAGGTAAATAGAATCAAATTATTTGCAGTAAGAAGGTCATTNTTATAGTAGTACAATANAANCCCAAAAATTATNGCAAGTATTGTGAANGGAAGTGTCTTAGCGTAGAATGAAAGAAAGNTTTTTTCTTTCATCTCCTTATATTCTAGGAGTAACATTGGAAGAGAGTGTGAAAAACCGAAATATATTGAGAATGAGGTTAGAATATCGGTATGATAAAATATAAGATAAAGAATNCTCATCTCNGCGTACAGGGGAACTTTTTTTTCTATCTTAAAATAGACTACAGATATCATCAGGACCGCTACAGATATAAGTAAGAAAAAAGTCTTATCGTAGGATGATAAATCAATAGAGCTGAATAAGGTAAGGTCAAGAAGAATGATTTGGAGCTCAAAGATATTATTGAGGAAGAGGGACAATAGTATGTTTGCACCAAGTACAAAGTTTAGTAATTTATTTTTTGTATTGTTAAACCCTATCACCTGTGCCTCTCCGAAGTGATAACAAGAGACTAATAGAAAAGTGAAAAGTCCTAGATATGGTGAGAATACCCATATAATTATGTTTAGTACTATGAGGGATAAATAAACTGTAAAAAAACTTAGTTTACTNTTAAACCTTCTAGACTTAGGATTAATAAATGCTATTATNTGATCAACGGAGCCGTGCGGNATACCTATAGTTAGCATGACNATAACAAAGATTATACTCGAATAAGAATCCTCAACNTTGAAAAATATTAGAGACANNGCAAANANTAAACCAATAAGCTTTGATGANATGATATAATTCTTTGANAAAATCATGATAAAATATAAAAAAAAAAGGTGAGGAAAACCCCACCTTTTNATATTTAATAGATACTAAAAATTAGTCTNTTGCAGCAGTCCATACGGCCATACCGAANCCAATTTTATTAATAGCATCACCAATATTATAGACAATGTCCATATCTAGTGGTAAGGAAGCAACAGCTCCGGAATACCATCCGTCTGTTCCCATCATGTATCCTAATGGATATATTGCCCAACCTACTAAAACGAACCACTGTAACATTTTACCAGCGGCAGGTACTTTGCCTTTAGCNCTTGCTAATGCATCACCTACAGCACCAGATGGTGCTCCGTCACTAAATACTCTTAGACAACCCACCTCGTAAGCCATTGCAAAATATGCAANACCNGAGATTAATCCCCAAAGTTCAGCATTTAGGACTCCTGTAACTCCAGATTCACCGAAGTAACCAGTAACTAACATAANNACTGATAACCAGAATAACTTAGCCATACCTACACCAGTTAGTAGAGCAAACTCTACAACCATTAGAGGTACAGTTAAAATCCAGTCTACGTATCTAAGTTCAGTTGGTGAACCTAGACCCTCAGCCCACTGGTCTCTCATGTAATAATAGTGTACAGCTGCAATACCAGTAATTAAAGCTGCAACAAGCATTGAATCTTTAAATTTCTTGTCAACTTGACCGTGTTGTACTAAAAAGAACACAGTAGCAGCTAACATAGAAACAGATCCTATGAAGAAAGTAAAACCAGTAAAATCTCCTGGTTGTAAACTTGCTCCGATTATAAAATTTAACGTATTCATAATTGATCGTTTGGTTAATAATATTATTAATAATATGTCAATTTAGACATTTTATTGTAATACGAACAAATAATTTTAAAGTTTTTGAATTACATATTCTGCCAACATCTACAGAAACAGAATAATATTAGCTCTTTTTACCGAATGACATAATATAATTTGTTGATATGAAAGATACTACTGATAATCCTATCATAAAAACCCCTAATACAATTTGATTATATAAGATGTATCCAATCCCGAATAGACTAAAATAAACCATAACTACACCTAAAAAGACTAAAAGAAGGTCCCTCATTGCAGATTCTCCATTATAAGGTTTTATTATCACATTGTGTCTTTTAACAAATCCTGACCATCCAAAACCGTAGGGTCTGATGAGATTATAAAATTCTAGTAACTTATTTTTTTCAGTTGGTTTAGTCATAAGGGTAACAAGTACCCATGAGAATGTGGTGATGCCTACACCTATTAGTAACTCCATATGTTGTTTTAATGGTATCCCTGAAAAACTCTCGTGAAACCATTCGAAATAGATTGCAATAAGAAAAGAGACAATCATTCCAGTTATCTCACTGAAGGCATTAACCCTCCACCAAAACCATCTCAGAAGAAAGATTGAACCTGTACCAGCTCCAATTTGTAATAATATATTAAAAGCACCCAGGGAATCACTTAATTGTAAAGACACAAACCCAGATAGAACCATTAATAAAATAGTTGATAATTTTCCTACAGACACAACCTCTTTCTCAGTCGCATCTTTCTTTATAAATCTCTTATAAAAATCAATTGAAATATAGGATGCCCCCCAATTTAAATGACTAGATATAGTACTCATAAATGCAGCAATTAATGATGCTAGTACTAATCCCAAGAGACCAGTTGGCAGTAGAGATAACATCGCAGGATAGGCAATATCGTTTCCAATTATGCTTTGGTCAACACCTGGAAATGCTGCAGAAATACTTCCTAAACTAGGGAAGAGAATTAGTGAAGAGAGAGCTATCAAGATCCATGGCCAGGGTCTAATTATATAATGTATTATATTAAACAATAAAGTGGAATAAATTGCATTTTTTTCATCTTTTGCAGATAACATTCTCTGTGCTATATATCCACCACCTCCAGGCTCAGCACCAGGGTACCAAACTGCCCACCACTGCACAGCTAAGGGAATAATAAGAACCACTATAAATTGGTCCATATCATTAGTTGAGGGGAAAAAACTTAATTTATCAATAACATTAGGGTGAGATAACATCTGTCCTAGCCCACCAATTTCATCAAGATTTATGATATAATATGTTGCCCATATTGACCCTGCCATAGCCACAAAAAATTGAATTAAATCTGTATAGATAACGCTCCTTAAACCACCCAAAGTACTATATAAGACAGTGACTACAGAGGAATAAAAGATGCATTCAAAAGGTGTTAAACCTAACAAAATACCTCCAATCTTTATTCCTGCAAGACAGACAGANGCCATTATCATAACATTAAAGAAAACACCAAGGTATATTGCCCTAAATCCTCTTAAGAANACAGCNTCTCNCCCGCTATATCTTATCTCATAAAACTCTAAATCNGTTAGAACTTTAGATCTCCTCCATAACTTNGAATATAGGTATACTGTAAACATCCCGGTAAGNAGAAATGCCCACCANGACCAGTTACCTGACACACCTTTTTCTCGGACAAGGTTCGTGACTAGGTTTGGTGTATCTGCAGAGAANGTTGTTGCAACCATTGAAATCCCAAGTAACCACCAAGGCATATTCCTTCCAGACAAAAAGAATTCTTTTGAATTTTTTCCTGATTTTTTAGAGGTTATCAAACCAATTACAATAAATACGAGGAAAAAAAGAAAAATAATTGACCAATCAATAGTTTCTAATTTCATATTGGTTATTATAAAATCAATTTAAAACATACTTAGGTTTATAACGTTATAATAACAATAAAAAAATATTTATTTTTTTTAAAATATATTTAAGTTTGCAAAGTGAAATTCCTATCAACTTTAATTTTTATAATACTTGCAAGTTCATCATACAGATGCTCAGAAGATGAGATAACTATCGACTGTTCTTCTGCCGCTAACAGCATGGTTGGAACGTGGAAAGGAAGAGCCTCATACACGAACTCCCAGGCCCAAGGACAAGTTCATAACCTCACGCTCTCTATTATTTCTTCGAATAATTGTTTTTTTAGCGGTATAATGGCATTTGATGAGTCAGAGTCCACATTTACTGTTTCGGGGACCATTGACAAATATGGTTGGGTAGAATTCATGGAAACTTCGTATGAGATTGACGGTGGAGAGTTTACCGGTTGCAAATCAACATCTAGTTCGAGCTGGAATAACCCATGTAATAGATGGCCCTATTCCAGATGGAAACCCGGTACAAAATTTCATGAGGCAAGGTACAGATCTGAACCTTTTGTCCTACAAGGTGAATTCTTTTCATCAGGTGGATGGAATTCTTCTCATAGAGGAACTTTTCTAATTTCAAAAATATAATATGTCCTACACCCTGCTGATAATGGCTGGTGGCATGGGTAGCAGGTACGGTGGGTTAAAGCAAGTAGACTCATTTGGACCTAACAACGAGTCCATACTCGATTACTCAATTTTTGATGCTGTAAAAGTAGGATTTGATNAAATAGTAATACTCTCCTCTCCTAAACTTGAAAATTATTTCAAGGATAAATATCATAAGTTATTTGAAACGTTTGATAACTGTAAACTTGATATTGTTATTCAAGACCCTAGTTANGGGCTTGGCGATCACTTATTACCTAAAACTCGTGAAAAACCGTGGGGAACTGGACATGCTGTACTATGCTGTGAGAATGTTATAGATAACTCATTCTGTATAATTAATGCCGATGANTTTTATGGGAGGGAAGCCTTTAAAAAAATATTACATACATTAAAACATATTGAATCAAATGATATTCGAGCGTCCGTAGTTAGTTATCAGATTGAAAATACATTGTCTGAGTTCGGAGGTGTGTCAAGGGGAATATGTGAAGTAGATTCTAATAAACTAGTTGGAATAAAGGAGACACANGANCTTAAGAGAGTTAANGATTTAGTTGTNGGAAAACAANATGAAANAGAAGTTANATATCCACTTGGCACACAAGTNTCAATGAATTTGATNGGNTTCNANGTATAATATATTTGATAAACTNNGNANTNATTTTTCAGAATTTCTNTCAAANAATTTAAACCATCCNAAAAACGAATTNCTNATACCTGATGTTGTTNANGACCTAATNNAAGANGAGGTGNNTATTNNGAAAACANNNGNAAATTGGTTNGGTGTAACCTATCAAGAAGATAANGTTTTTGTNAAAAGAAAAATTATTAATAATATTGANANNGGAAAATANCCCTCNAACCTNTGGTTTAGTGATTAATGAAGTTTTTNAGTTTANTATTTATTATNCTNGCAAGTAGTACCTACAGATGNTCAGATCAAGAAATTATTGACTGNAAAGAAATTGACAATGAAATTTTAGGAGAATGGCAGGGNAGTTTAAATTATCTGAGNCCAAGATCNGCAAGTGGTGACAATCANGATTTCNTATTGAAAATAGATGATTCAAANGATTGTTCTTTTNTNGGAATCACNACNTATAAAAATTTTACAACTACATTTAANATNACTGGTTTTGTTGACCCATTTGGGTGGGTTATTTTTACTGAGGTAAGCATTCAGAATGATGGAGGTGAATATGCTGATTGTCTATNNAGAACAAATTCTGATTTTATATGTGAAGAATGGCCTGCNCTAAGATGGAGACAGGGCAATAAATTTGAAGATGCAAAATTGGATAGAGACAATTACACTTTCAACGGAAAATTTAAAAGACNCAATAGTCTTGAGAGACAAGAGCAGTTTTTAATTGGTGACTTTAATTTATCTAAAATTTAGTTCTATATTTAANAAATTTAATTTNATCAANATGATAAAAAATTACACGTTATTAATTTTACTTTTTCTTTTAAACTTTGGCATTAAAGCTCAGAAAGCTACAACATACCTAAGTCCTGTTCCGAGTCCTCAGGCCTTTGTTAGCCAGAATGTTGGNATGACAAAGATATCAGTAGCATACTCATCNCCAGGAATGAAAGGAAGAAGTATCTTTGGTGAGTTAGTGCCTTACGATAAAGAATGGAGAGCTGGAGCTAATAGCCCCACCATAATCGCATTTTCCACTGACGTATCAGTATCTGGTAAGACCTTAAGAGCTGGAAAATANATAGTTAGGATGACACCTAGAAAAGATGGAAATTGGTTAGTTAATCTTAACTTNAGAAGTTTAGATGACAGACCACCNAGTNTATGGAAAGAGGGAGCTGTTGGTTTCCCCTACGACTACTATAAAGACGGAAAGGTTGATATGAAGAAATATAAGGAAGATATGTCTCACTCGTTCGAAGTTGAACCTGTAACTTGGGAAGCAAANATCGAGAGATTATTTTACCGAATTGATCCTAATGACAATAAAATTGGTAAGGTTTCTATGTTATGGGAAAATATTATAATTCAATTTGATGTAGACACNATGACTGAGGANCATCTAGAGAGGTTTGCAAAGACATTAGAATAAAAACCTCATGATTGATGAAAATTTTATCAANTTTATCNTTAATCTAAAAGCAGAATCAGTTCCANAATCAATTCAAATTCTAGACCCCTACTCTAATAAAGAGAGTGTNAGAGTAACTAAACTATTTTATAAAAAATTCTTTAATGATCACAATAAAAGAATTTTATTATTTGGAATTAATCCTGGCAGACTTGGAGGAGGGTTAACTGGAATCCCCTTTACAGACCCCTACCATCTAGAGAAATCTTGTGGTATAAGTACAAAACTTGATACAAAAAAAGAATTAAGCTCAACATTTATATATGAAATGATAGATATGTATGGCGGTCCTAAATTATTTTATGAAAAGTTTTTAGTAACAAGTATTTGTCCTTACGGATTCACTANAGAAGGAAAAAATTTNAATTATTANGACGANAANNGNCTTGAAANAAAATGGAGAAAAAAAATAATTGAGTGGATAGAAACTCAAAAAAATTTGTTGAGTGATAACTCATGTTGTGTCNTNATTGGAAAAGGAAAAAATCAAAAATTTTTTGAAATGATTAACAAAGAGTATAAATTCTTTAATCATTTCATTACTTTACCNCANCCTAGATGGGTNCTGCAGTANANAATGAAAAATAAAAAGGAATATTTAGAAGAATATGTAAATAAATTATCAAAAATAAAATTATGACTACAAGAAGAAAATTTATAAAAAAAATATCAGCAGTTGGAGCTGCCTTACCCCTCACATCTCAAGTTTCAGCAAACCCATTAAAAAAAAATAATCCCATAATAATATGTAGTAGAGGAGAACAGTGGGGAGAAAAGGTTTTAAGACCAGGGTGGGATATTTTATCCTCTGGGGGAAAATTACTTGATGCTGTTGAGAAATCGGCAAATGTCACTGAACTTGATCCAGAAGATACATCCGTGGGATATGGTGGTCTTCCCAACGAACACGGGATAGTACAGCTTGACGCATCAATCATGTACGGTCCAACACATAACTGTGGTTCTGTAGCTTCTATAGAAGGAATTAAAACACCTTGCTCTGTTGCTAGACTTGTCATGGAGAGAACTGATCATATTCATATTGTAGGGCCTGGAGCTCAAAAATTTGCTATAGCACATGGTTTCAAAGTTGAGAACCTACTAACTGAGAAAGCAAGAAAGATATGGCTAAGGTGGAAAGAAAACCTTTCCGACAGAGACGACTGGTTTCCACCGTCAGATAACAATTATGACGAGAAAAGAATAACAGGGACGATCAATGTGCTCGGAGTTGATTCCTCGGGTGATGTNGCAGGGATTACTACAACAAGTGGATTAGCCTACAAGATTCCAGGGAGAGTTGGTGACTCACCAATTATTGGAGCAGGTCTATACCTCGACAACGAAGTTGGTGCCGCTGGTGCTACAGGTAGAGGAGAAGAGATACTCAGGACATGTGGTTCTTTTTATGTAGTTGAGCAGATGAGAGCTGGCAAATCTCCGCAAGAGGCATGCGAGGCTCTATGTAAGAGAATTGTTGATATTAACGGAGGCACTAAAAATATCAATTTTAATGACAAAATTGTCGCAGTAAGTAAAAGTGGTGAAGTTGGATGCGCTTCCATAAAAGAGAAGAAAGGTAACCCTCCAAAACTAGCCTACTGGTCAGAAGATGGTTTTAATGTGTATGATGGCACTTATCTTATAGAAGAATAGTCAGAAGATTATATAGGTTAGTTTTACTAAAAACTCATTGGGCATATTTCCTTTTCTTAGCTTATATCCGAAGTCTAATCTCGACCTGGACATTATTATAAATTGAATTCCAGGAGCAAATGTTGACATAAACTTTTTATACCCTGAGGGATAGTTTTTACTTACGATTGAACTAGTCAAATATTCTAGGTAGATATTGAAATTCGTTTGTTTATAGGACTTATATTTCCTAGGAAAAAGAAGGTATCCAGCTGATATTGAGTTATGTAGAGAATTGAAGCTTTTATCATCAAAAGCCCCATCGGATGTTCTATTAGATATTATCCCATACCCTGACGTCACTGAGACGGCAAGCTTTTTAATTAATTGAGTAGCAATCAGACCTATTTCAGCACCTGAATCTTGAAATTCTAAATCGTAATCGTTTCTTATAAACTTATAATTTGGAGAATTCCATTTTCCGTGATTAGTATACTTGATAAATGAAGACAATCTGGTATGGTACTTTTGTTTATCTGTTGATATTATTCTCTGCTTAGAGTAAAGTTTAAATCCATTAAAAGCCATATTTGGTGAAGCATCGTAAGGGTTATTTGATATCTGTAATGCCGCACTTACCATTATATGTTTTGATATCCCATAAGATATTTGAGGAATAAATATTTTTGCATTTTTTTGTGATCCCGGTTCATTATCCTCATTCAAAAAGATGGAATGGTGATGTAATCTAATGACTTTTGTGCCCTTTGGTATTAGGCTTGCTGGCTCGGTGTTTATGTAGAGTTCTTGTCCGAGTATGTTATTGGTAAATAATAAAAGAGATACTATAGTTAATTTTAATTTCATTATTAGAAAAAAAAATTAAATGTCTGACTTTAAATGAAATATCCTATTTGACTTTAAATTATCGTGCTTCTTACAACAATCTGCCATATTTTTTCCAGTCATATAGCATGAATGAGTCGTTTTATCTGATAACAGACCAAACTCATCTTTTGGGACAAAGCTCTTATCTACTAATTTAAAAGTATTCGTCTGAGATTTATTTTCAGTAAAAAAGTGGAACAAATTACCGTTGAATACAGAATGGAGATCATTCTCAGCAACAACCTCATCAGAGAAAATAATTTCAATCTCACCAACAAAGAAACCAGCGTCTTCAACTTTTTCTTGTATCAAATCGAAATCGATGAACATATCATCTCTAAATTCAAGGAGGAATGAGGTAGCCTCAAGATCAGGAGTTATAGATGAAATGAAATCTAATTTTTCAAGTGACCTCTGTGTTGAGTATGAACACATAGCACATGTCAAACCAGTAGCCTTAAGGTTCGCATGAAATGACTGTGAGAAAGAGACATTACTAACAAAAAATAGAAGTAATAAAATTATTTTTTTCATTTTTTTTTGACTTATTTGTTAAGCAAATATAAATAAAAATGAAAAACAATTTATTATTATCAATACTATCTATTTTTCTTGTATCGTGTACAATTAAAAATAAAGTTGAGAATAATTATGTTCCTAAACTTGTTGACATGGATAAAAATGAGGTTTTCATCGATTCTTATAAAGATAATGTCCTTATTCTAAATCTTTGGGCGACTTGGTGCAAACCATGTATTGCTGAGTTTGAGAGTTTAGTGAAATCAAAATCAAGTTATGAAGGTAAGAAAGTTAAGATCGTTGCCATCTCCAATGAAGATCATGATAAAATTATTGACTTTATTGACAAAAGAGATATAGACCTAGAATTCTTGAAGTTAAATGCTGACCTGAGTTATTTTAGTGCATATAGCCTCCCTACAACAATTGTTTTTGATAAGGAAGGGAAAGAAAAATTTAGAATAGCAAGCGGAATTGACTTTACAAGCAAAAATTTTATCAATAAAATTCTAGATATAGAAAAATTATAAATCTTTTATACCATCAGATATATTACCGAGATACCTTTTAGAAAGTATATATTTTTTCATGTGGTACTCGTCATAATCTTTACTTTCTTCATCTACTGAGTTAATTCTTACATTTCTTGATGCCTGAATAAACTTATTATCTCCCACCCACATAGCTACATGGTCAATTCTTGTCCTCCCATCTCTCTCATAACCAAAAAATAATAAATCACCTACCTCTAGATTGGACCAGACTCGAGATGAGTCAACAGTTAAACCTTCGTTAATTTGCTGAGAGGCATCTCTAGGAATTGTGTATCCATTCATTGAGTATAAAGTCTTCGTAAAACCAGAGCAATCAAAACCCTTAGTTGAAGTTCCTCCCCACAGGTAAGGAATACCTATTAATTTATTGGAATTTTTTAAGAGGTTATCTTTATTATCTTTAAGTCTATCAAAACCTTTTTTATTTAACAATTTATTTTTTTCTACTAGAGCATACCTCCCGTCTGGGTAATTTACTTCGTAAAAATTATTTCTTGATCCTGTTACTTTAAGCTCTGATCCCATTACAATGTCAGAGACAATATTTTTTCTACTTTCATCAGTATATGAAAAACCATAAGTATCAGTATAAACATAGGATGTTCCAAAGTAATTACTAAAACTTGACTCTTCCATAACATGGATTCCTCCGTGATCTATCCAAGATATGTAATCATCTGGAGTTTGTACTAGATACCACTCCCCTTCCCTTTTTAAAATTTTTAATTTTGTTCCTAAAACAGCCTGAGATACAAGTTCAGATGAGTGTGAAGGTGCACCTCTTAGGTTACCAACTGAGTTATTTATAATTCCGAATCTATACTTGTAGTTTGGCAATAATTTTATACTATCAATATACTCGTGACCGTTTTGATTTAAATACTCAATAAGTGTATTTTTAGCATCTGCTACTGATGTCTCACCTGACACTAAAATCGAATTTCCTACCTTAGAAAAATTTACATCAAAAATATCCACTCTCGAGTCTGGAACATATATACTTTTAATATCATCAAACTTTTCAGAAAATTTATCTAATGAGTTGTCGTAACAACTTATTAGTGTGAAGCATAAAAAATATAAAAAGTATTTCACTATTTTAAGGCATTAAACTTTTCAAAAATATCTAAAATATATGGTAAAGATCCTGACGAATGATCTTTTCCATCTAATGTAATAAACTCAATANTTGACNTNTCAGANACNTTTGANNNAAANCGATTNTANGTATCAACAGAGTTTTGGTAGGGAACAGTAATNTCTGATGAACCGTGGTACATAAACATCTTATTTCTTGGAGTCCAGTTATCAAGGCTNTTATCTTCAAGGGCATCAACAAAAATTGAAAAATCATTATTAGAATATGTCTCACTTAAAAACTTTTCATTAAAAAGTGAACTTATAGTGTCATTTAAAACACTATTTATCTGAGATCCTGAAAATTTTCCATTAAAATATTCCGGAATATTTGAAGCGTAAGGTTCATTAAAAATTGTGTTCAGTGATATATCCCAGTTGTATGATGTCTTATAACCAATAGCGACATATGCAATATAATAAGGTACGTGATAGGTCTCTAGTGAGAGAAAATAATTTAACATTCCCGTAATATCATATCCTCCAGCTGCAGGTGCTGATGCTATTAAATTAATATTTGAGTAGTTGTTATTTTCTATATTTTGATGCGCTGCCATCGTTGCAAAACCTCCCTCTGAGTAGCCTGAAAGGAAAACATTACCATTATAATTAAAGCCCTCTATACNNGCTAATTCCTTNGTTGCAATTAACATATCAACAACTGTCTGGCCAGTAATATCGGACCTGTAATACGGGTGGACAACATCTTCAGATGAGCCAAAACCAATATAATCTGGGATGACTAAAATATATCCAGCACTTGCAGCATTAGAAAAAAAACTATATTGTAGGAGGTCAACTGTGGGGGCATCGGAATGTAAAGAAGTAGTTCCATGATTAAAATTAAGCATGGGCATCCCCTCTTCTGTATCAGGAAACGCAACCATACCAGAAGCAATAATTTGCTTTCCCTGATAGGTCGTATTATATGTTATAGTGTAAACTGAAATGTCGTGCTCTAGATACTCAATAATATTATTAAACTCAGAATTACTAACAATTTCTACTATATTATCTTTTGAAACAGTAAATAATTTCGAAAAATCATTTAGCTTAACTTTAGTTACTTCATCATTTTGACATGAGAATATAAATAATGAAATAAATAATATTATTCTAAGTTTTTTCATGAATTGATTTTTAGAATACAAATTTAACTATAATTGACATATGGAAAGTTACGGATTTCTATCTTTAGTTCCTCCCCTAATAGCGATATCGTTAGCAATTCTAACAAGGCAGGTAATAGTTTCACTATTAATTGGTATTTTTTCAGGGTGGTTAATAGTAGGAGAATTTAATATCCTTTCTGGAGTTATATTATCAATTGAAGGTATAGTAAATGTTTTTTCTGACCCAGGAAGCACCAGAGTAGTTATCTTCACATTTTTAGTTGGTTCATTAATAGCCTTTATTCAGGTCAGTGGTGGAGTTGATGGATTCATAAAGAGTGTTAAAAATAATTTTGATACCTCAGAAAGTAAAATATCAGGCAGCAGAAAAAAAGCACAGATTTTTGCTTCAATTACTGGAATATCATTATTTGTTGAATCTAATATCTCTGCCCTTACAGTTGGGACAATTTACAGACCCATATTTGACAAACTGAAGATATCAAGAGAAAAACTCGCCTACATAGCTGACTCAACCTCTGCTCCATCAAAATTATTGATTCCATTTAATGGATGGGGGGCATTCATAATGGGTCTCCTTATTACCCAAGGAATAGAATATCCATTTCAAGGACTAGTGAGTGCCATGAAATATAATTTCTATCCAATTCTCGTTATTTTACTATTGTTCTACATGATTTTATTTGATAAAGACTTTGGCCCAATGAAGAAAGCAGAAATGAGAACAAGAAAAGGAAATAAATTTGATGATGGTTCAACACCTATGGTTTCAGAAGAAATTACTGTTTTAAAAGCAAAAAAAGGAGTCAAAATAAATCCTTTAAATATGTTTATCCCACTAGTGACAATGGTAATAGCAATGTTGTTTATGCTGTTCTATACAGGTTATAGCCCAAGCTTAGAGGATAAGTCTTTTTTTGGTATAATTAAGAACGCTTCAGGTTCATCCTCTGTTCTCTATTCTGTAATCATTTCTCTTTTAATTTCTTCAGTATATTATATATCAAATAAGATATTGACAGGAAAAGAGACCATAAATTATCTTATCAAAGGAATGTCAGGTATGATGCAGNTNTCTATCCTCATACTTTTAGCATTTGCAGTCGGTAACCTTTGTAATGAACTTGGGACGGGTGTTTATGTATCAAACTCTATAAAAGATATTATATCACCGGAATTNATTCCNTTCTTNCTTTTCATTACAAGTTGTTTNATTTCATTTTCAACNGGAACATCATGGGGTACTTTTGCTATCATGNTAGCAATTGCCGTTCCCATTTCAAATGAACTTGGTATAAACCCATCTATGGCTATAGCAGCTTCTTTAGGAGGAGGGGTTTTTGGAGATCACTGCTCACCAATATCAGATTCTTCAGTAGTCTCCTCTATGGCCTCTGCAAGTGATCATATAGACCATGTAAAAACACAAATTCCATATGCAGCAATATGTGGTATAACTTCAGCTATTATGTATCTAATTTTAGGTTATTATAGTTTTTGACAACTAACTAACCGATGGGGAAAAAAAATTATACAAATAAGTTTAGCACAATTAGAAAAAACATAGAAGATTTTAAAAATAGAGATTGATTATTTTCTAAAAAATATATCTATTAATAAGGTTTTCAAGATATTCTTGTTTTCCAGATATCATTTCTGGCTCATCAATTTTTTTAGCGTGTCTGTATAAATCATCAAGAGATAACTTATTCTGAGAAAATAAACTCCCCTCGCCGGTATTAAATGAGGAATACCTTTCTTCATATAACTTCAAGAATTCTGATTCATTAAATATTTTCTCAGTTATCATAAGTGCTCTCGCAAATAAGTCAATTCCACCAATATGAGAATAAAATAAATCATTAAGATCAGTCGAATTTCTTCTTGTTTTTGCATCGAAGTTAATTCCACCGCCTTGTAAACCACCAGATCTATTTATTACAATTAAAGCCTCAATAATTTCGTAAATATTATTTGGGAATTGATCTGTATCCCAACCATTTTGGTAATCTCCCCTATTTGCATCAATACTACCTAGCATTCCAGCATTTGCTGCAACTTGCAGTTCGTGATCAAAGGTATGGCTGGCAAGGGTTGCGTGATTTACCTCTATATTTAACTTAAAATCTTTATCTAGACCGTAATGTTCTAAAAAACCAACAACTGTTGCAGCATCAAAATCATACTGATGTTTTGAAGGCTCCATTGGTTTAGGTTCAATAAAATACCAACCTTCAAAACCATTAGATCTCCCATAGTCTTTTGCCAAGTGTAGAAATCTAGCCAAGTTATCTAACTCCTTTTTCATGTCAGTATTTATCAGAGACATATACCCTTCTCTACCTCCCCAAAAAACATAATTTTCACCACCAAGTTCTATTGTAGCATCTATTGCATTCTTGACTTGGGCTCCTGCGTACGAGACAACATCAAAGTTAGGGTTTGTTGCTGCACCATTCATGTATCTTGGATTTGAAAATAGATTTGCTGTTCCCCAGAGTACTTTAATATCACTCGATTCTAATTTTTTTTTACCGTATTCTACAATTTTTGAGAGTCTTTTCTCAGATTCATTAAATGACTTAGATTCTTCCACCAAATCAAAGTCATGAAAACAAAAATATTCAAGCCCTAACTTTGAAATAAATTCAAAAGAGGCGTCCATCTTATCATAAGATCTCTGAATTACATCAGAGGACGAAGACCATGGAAAATTTTTTGTTCCAGATCCAAAAGGATCATTCCCTGTATTCACAAATGAGTGCCAATAAGCAACTGCAAATTTAAAATGCTCACTCATTTTCTTTCCTAGAACTACCTTATCCTTATCATAATATCTATAAGAAAGAGGGTTATCTGACTCCGTACCCTCGTACTTGATTTCATTAACTCCCTTAAAATACTCTTTTTGACCAACTATAATTCCCATAATATCTAATTTAATTTATTTAAAAAATTTTTCCAATCTAAATACCTATCGTAATAAGTATTATCACCGTTTGGAATTTCTTCCGATATTAATTTAAGACTTCCAAATGCTTCTTTAGCATCTTTATAATGACCAGAACCTAGTGCTGCCCCCCTTGCTGCTCCTTCAGCCCCATTTGTGTCAAACATTTGCAATTTAACATTTGCAGAATTTACAAAGGACTCTCTAAATACTTTACTTAAAAATAAATTGGCTTTACCTACCTTAACTGTCTCAACATTAACACCAAAATCTCTTAACAACTCAATGCTATAACACAAAGAGAATGAAATTCCCTCTAAAACTGATCTTATGATATGATTATTATTATGCTTATTAAAATCAAGACCCAATAGGTGTGAATCAATTTTTTTATTTCCAAATAGTCTCTCTGATCCATTACCAAAAGGATAGAATTTTATCCCTTCAGGACTATTTATTTTTTCAGATTTAATATCCATCTCCTTATATGACTTTTCTTTAAGCAAAGATTTAATCCACGAATAAGCAATACCTGATCCATTAATACACAGAAGTAATCCATTTCTTTTACTTGTGTTTGAATTTAAACAATGTAAAAATGTATTAATTCTATTATTTAAATCCGTAATATTTTTATCTGTTACTGAATAAATTACAGCAGAGGTTCCAGCTGTTGCAGCAATCTCTCCTGGTTCTAGTACATTTAAAGAAAATGCATTATTTGGTTGGTCACCAGCTCTATATGATACTTTTATATCCTTACCGAAACCAAATCTCTCTACCATATCATCAGAGACTGTGCCTTGATCTCCAATAGAATCTACAACATGAGGTATTAATGTATTCTTAATATTGTAATAATCGAGAATATCTTCACTTACAGCCTGAGATTGAAAATCCCACATAATTCCCTCCGATAAACCCATTGGAGTAGTTGTCAATTTGTTCGTTAGTTTGTGGACTATAAAATCACCTGGCAACATTATTTTATGGATTTTATCATATATGTCTTCTTTGTTATCTTGTAACCACTTGAGTTTTGAGGCAGTAAAATTTCCTGGAGTATTTAGTGTTTTCATCTTAAAAATATCATTATCAATCTCAATCTCAGCTTTCTGACCAGTTTCAACTGCTCTTGAATCACACCAAATTATGGCATTATGTAAAGGATTATATTTTTTATCTACTACAACTAGACCATGCATTTGATATGAAATTCCTATGGCTCTTATAGATTGAAAATCATTTTTTTCTCTTAGATGATCGAAGGTGTGAGAGATGCATTCCCACCAATAATTTGGATCCTGCTCAGCCCACCCATCCTGTTCAGATATTATTTCCATTTCAGAATCAGGGTATGTAAAAGAATCAATAGATTTCCCCGATCCAATATCATATATGCATGTTTTGACAGAGGAGCTTCCAAGATCAATACCTAAAAAAAAGTCACTCCTACTCATTTAAAAACATTATATTGTGATTCGTGTGTACAATATAGATAATAAAATAGAATTTAAGGAATCAATTACACTTGTCATAGGTAACATGATTGGTGCCGGGATTTTCATGTTACCTATTTCTCTTTCTGAGTATGGATCCATAAGTTTATTTGGTTGGATAATTTCAGGTTTAATAGCAATTGCACTAGCTAAAATTTTTAAAAAATTATCAAAAAAATATCCAGGTGAAAGTGGTCCTTTTACTTACACAAACATTTTTTTTGGTGAATTTATTGCATTTGTTGTAGTCTGGGGATATTGGGTTTCAATTCTTCTTTTGAATGCTAGTCTAGCTATTGCTGTTACCAGTTACTCAACAGTCTTTATTCCTGAATTAGAAAATCAATATTACAATATATCATTTTCAGTATTAGTAATTTTAATTATTTCAATAATAAGCTATAAAGGAATAAAAGGTATTGGTAAATTTCAATTGTATACGACAGTAATCAAAATAATACCACTTATACTTACCGTGGTAATAGGTTTTTTATTTTTTAATCTAGAAAACTTTTATCCTTTGAATATTTCAATGAAAACTAATTTTGAGGCTATAACGGTAAGCACTACACTAACTTTTTTTGCTTTTCTTGGGATAGAATCAGCAACTGTACCTGAAGGAAAGATAAAGAATCCAATAGAAAATGTATCAAAAGCAACCTCGTACGGGGTTTTTTTTACCTTTATAATTTATATACTATCAACGATAGCTCTTATAGGAATATTATCTCCTGAACAAATTCAAAACTCTAATGCGCCCTTCGCTGATGCAGGGGGAGTTATTTTTGGTGATTATGCAAGGTATCTTATGGCTTTTTTTGCTATAGTATCTGCTCTAGGGTGCCTTAACGGGTGGACACTTCTTCAGATAGAGTTACCAAAAAATCTATCCAAGAATAATCTGTTTCCAAAGATATTTTCAAAAGAAAATTCAAATAACATACCCATCTCCGGGTTAGTAATTTCTAATATTATTGTTGTGAGCCTGATTACAATGAACTACTCAAAAGACTTATCTAATATTTTTACTGATTTAATTTTAACATCGACATTTTGTACATTAATACTTTATCTTTTTATAACTACTGGAGAGATTTTATTAATTTTTAAAAATAAAAAACATTTAAAAACTAATTTCATATCAATACCTGTATTTATATTTTTAATTTGGATGATAATAGGTGTTGGGTATGAGTCAATACTTTTAGGGTTATTATTACTTTCAATATCAATACCAATATATTTTTACCAAAAATGTTATGCTAGAAATAAATAAAATAAGAGAAAATTTTCCTTCATTATACTTAAAAGATTCCAATGGAAATAATATAATATATTTAGATGGGCCAGGAGGAACTCAAGTTCCGTCAACTGTTATAAATGGCATCTCTGACTATTACAAAAAATATAATGCAAACACTCACGGAGAATTTAGCACAAGTGTAGAGACTGACAGAATTATGGACGAACTCAGATCAAAGGCTGCCTCTTTACTCGGTGCAGAAGACAGCAAATGTATTTCAATAGGTCAGAATATGACAACTCTAAACTTNAGTCTGGCCAGATCCCTATCAAAAATTTTTAATGAAGGTGATGAGTTGATAATATCAGAGTTAGATCATGAGGCAAATAGAGGTCCATGGAAAACGCTAGAAGATGTTGGAGTAAAAATAATTGAAATTNACTTNATGCCTAANGGNGAGCTTGACTATGATGATTTCAGAAAAAAAATTAATAANAAGACNGTAATGGTAGCNGTAGGTATGTCTTCTAATGCATTAGGGACAATGAATAATATTAATAAAATTANAGATATAGTTAAAAATCATAAATGTTTATTTCTTCTTGATGCGGTACATTNTGCTCCTCANTTTTCAATAGATGTTAAAAAGNTAAATTGTGATTTTTTATTGTGTTCAGCATATAAATTTTATGGGCCCCACATGAGTATTTTATATTCNAAGCCTNGNTTATTAGATAAATTAGATACNGANAGACTAATNGTTCAAGANCAGAANTCTCCCTACAGAATTGAAACTGGNACCCTCAATCACGCGGCATGTCATGGTGTTTCNAAAGCAATTGATTTCATATCNGAANTAGGAANAGGTACTAACTACAGAGAGAAAATTATNAACTCCTATAAAAAGTTAAGTCTTCACGAATTTACCCTAGCATCTCAACTATTTGAGGGGCTTAATAAATTAAAAAGTATAAAAATTATTGGCCCTGACTTCTCTTCAAGAGACAGAACACCAACAGTGTCCTTTGTGCATAAGTCCAAGTCAGCAAATGAAATATGTAAAGAATTAGCTAAACATAATATATGTGCCTGGGATGGNCATTTTTATGCGCTTAAAGCAATTCAAAAATTAGGACTTGAAAAAANNGGAGGNGTTACAAGGTTAGGGATATCTGTTTACAACCAATCCCATGAAATTGATAGAACAATTAAANTTTTGTCTGAAATTTAACATTAAAATTGATTCATCTTGCTGTACTTATCCATTACATGATTTAATGTTCTGTAAGAATTTAATAGAATTTCTTTGATAACTCCTTCTTTCATCCACTCAACTTTTTCTATTTTCTCTTTTTTCTGAGGTTTCATTTTGGAATCATCTAAAGATTTCATAACGAACCAAGATGTTTTTTTTAGAATAAACTTCTTTTTTTTAGTATACGTATGCCAAGTTGATGTTATTTTTTGAAAACATTCCACCTCCACCTTAGTCTCCTCCTCAACTTCTCTCTTAGCGCATTCTCTAATAGATTCACCTTTCTCTTTCTTACCTTTTGGCAAGTCCCACTTCTTCAGTCTATAGATAAAAAGAATTTTTCCATCATCATTTTTAACCACACCACCTCCAGCTTTAATTACCTTAAACATTTTCTTTAATTCTCTTAAGACATTTTTATAATCTTTTAATGTGACAGTAATAGAGTAAATTTTTTTAAATTTTTTGTTGGTCATTTTCTTTAATAGATCTGCTATAGTATCAATAGTAGAATCATATATTAATACTCTTGAAAATAACTTTAGTGGGACTATTCCAGATGAGCCGTCTATATGCGTATCAAAATCTTCCTTCCTGAACTTTAGGTTGTTAAGTTTTTTAAAACTTATAGGAATATCATTAACAAAAATGGTTTTCATTATAATATTAGGAACTATTTATATAATACTAAATTAAAGCTTAGTTTTGTTTTATATGAAATCTAATGAACTATTATATGAATTATTAAAGATTAATTCAATAAAAATACAAATTAAGAAGCCTTTCACGTGGGCTTCTGGNTGGAAATCTCCGATATACTTTGATAATAGAGTCTCTTTATCNTACCCATATATTAGATCAGAGATAAAGGAACACTTGTCAAATTTGATTAATAAAAAATATAAAAATGTTGATGTTATTGCNGGTGTAGCTACAGCAGGAATACCNCAGAGTGCGTTGGTTGCAGACATGTTAAAGAAACCTTTAATTTATGTGAGATCAAAACCAAAGTCTCATGGAATGAAAAATATGATTGAAGGAAAGCTTGAGGAAAACAAAAANATAATCCTAATAGAAGATTTGATATCAACTGGAGGNAGCTCAATTAAAGCTGTAGATGCACTTAGAGAAAAGAGCGCAAATATTCTATGCGTNATCTCAATATTCTCATATGGATTTAGTATATCAGAAAGGAATTTTGAAGATGCCAAATGTAAATCAGAAAGTCTATTTAATTATGATGACTTAATTAGCGTAGCATTAGATAATAAATTTATTAATAATGATGACGCTGATAGTCTCAGAGAGTGGAGAATAGATCCTGAAAAATGGGGTGAAAAATTTACTTAAGAAATTTTCTTAACGTTCCCAGCAATCTTACCTTTTTTTCCTTCTACTAATTCGAATTCAACAGAATCTCCCTCGTCAATTTGATCGATAAGACCAGTTGAATGAACAAAATGTTCAACTTCAGATCCGTCTTCAACTATGAAACCGTAACCTTTAGTTGGATTGAAAAATTTTACTTTACCTGTACTCATATTGTATTTAATTAGCTCGCAATATATAACTAAAATTCTTAATTACAATACTAATTTTTTTTTTCTTCATAAACATAAGTCATTTCTATTGGAATAATATTATCTACTGCATTCAACTTTTTAAATGCCGCATGGGAAAGCTTAATATTAACCTTATCATTTTCACCAGTTTCAGGTAATTTTCCTATAACTCTTACTATTACCATACTTTCATTCATCTGATTTTTAACAAAAATAATTGTACCAACTTTAGCTGACTTATGGAGGGCAAGATACTTATCACCAGATGACTCCTCACCAATACTAGANGCAAAGCCTTCTTCTATAATTGTGGTAGATTTATTTTTTTTAGATTTCTCTTCAATCTGAGTTACTTGCTNACTAATTATNAGTTTTTGTCCAATAGATAAGTTATTATTTACAAGACCATTAATTGAAGATAATGAGTCAATGGGAATTTCATATAATTTAGAAATTGAAAATAAAGTTTCTCCTTTTTTTATAATATGATATTCTTGTGCATTAGAAAGTATACTATTTAAAAAAATAAGAAAAAAAATTAAACCTTTTTTTAATAACTTTAAGTTCATAAACTTCAAAAAAATGTANTCAAATATATTTAAGCTTTTTGTATTATTCCTANCACCAGTACTAATATGTGAGGCNGTATCAGAAAAGAAGAAGGTTTTGTTAGGGGAAATAAAAGCAAATATTGATCCTAGAACAAATAGATATACAAAACTACTTCTAGAAGAAGGTGAAAAAAATCAATACGACATTATAATNATTGAGATGGACACTTACGGAGGTGCAGTAAATGATGCTGATGACATAAGAACAAGAATTCTTGATTATGATAAACCCATATATGTTTGGGTAAATAAAGATGCCGCATCCGCTGGTGCTTTAATATCTATCGCTTGCGATAGTATATATATGAGTAGTGGAGCAAGTATTGGTGCTGCAACAGTAGTAACTGGAGACGGNGAACAGGCCCCAGANAAATACCAATCATATATGAGGTCNATAATGAGATCAACAGCTGAAGCTAAAGGTAGAAATCCAAAAATTGCTGAGGGAATGGTTGATGAGGATCTACAAGTTGACAGTGTATCTCAGGAGGGAAAAGTAATAACATTTTCAACAAATGAAGCAATTAAATTTGGATTCTGTGACGCTGAATTAAACTCTGTTGAGGAAATACTAGAAAGACAAAATATTGAAGAATATGAAATTACAAGCTTTAGCTTAAGTTCAACAGAAAATATTATTTCATTATTTTTAAATCCTTTTGTTAGCGGAATATTATTACTTCTTATCTTCGGAGGTCTTTATTTTGAANTACAATCTCCAGGTATTGGCTTCCCTATTATCGCATCAGTNACTGCATTATTATTGTACTTAATCCCCTACTATCTTAATGGAGTAGCCGAAAATTGGGAGATAATTCTTCTATTCTTTGGAATTATATTAATCGCGGTAGAAGTATTTATTATTCCTGGATTTGGTGTATTTGGTTTATTAGGTTTATTTACATCTATCAGTTCCCTAATTCTTATTATGCTAAATAACGACCTTTTTGATTTTACCTTTGTAGTTTCTAGTGATATAGTAAGCGCAAGCCTATCTGTTTTGATATCTATCTTTTTATTAGGAATTATTATTCTTTTTGGTGGAATAAAGCTCACTGATACAGATGCCTTTAAAAAAATAGCTTTAGAGGAAACTCAAGATTCAAAAAAAGGTTATATATCAAGTAAGTACCCAAAAGAAATTGTTGGCAAAACTGGTAAATCATTCACTGTTTTAAGGCCTAGTGGGAAGGTTATTATAGATGATTCTATTTATGACGCAACATCTTCTGACGGATTCATCGAAAAGGATTCAAAGGTTAAGGTCGTAGGTAACGAAGGCTCAGCACTAAAAGTCAGAAAAGTTTAGAATGAATATATTAGGTGTAATCCCCTGTAGAATGGAGTCAAAACGTCTGCCAGGTAAACCGTTAAAAGATATAAACGGGAAATCAATGATTCAGAGAGTTTATGAGTCNGCAATGAAATGNNGAAAGATAAATGATCTGATTATTGCCACNCATAACGATGAAATATACAGTCACGTAAAGGGATTTAATGGAGAGGTTATTAAAACTTCTGATAATCCTATTAACGGTACAGAAAGAGTATATGAAGCATATAAAAAAATAAATAAAGAGTATGATTACATAATAAATATTCAAGGGGATGAACCATTTATTAAATTCCAACAAATTGAAGATTTAATAAAAATATGTAAAGAGCCAAACGATATTTGTACCCTTATAAAAGAAGAAAAATTTTCAGACGAATTAAATAAAAATTCAGTNATGAAAGTTGTTAAAAATATAAATAATGAAGCGTTATATTTCTCACGATCTCTTATACCATACGGAGACACAAGTTTGTATAGTAGACATATCTGTATATATTCGTACAAACCCTCAGTTCTTAAAAAAATAGTACATTTACAGCCTACACCACATGAGATAAGTGAGTCTCTGGAGCAGTTAAGGTGGTTAGAAAATGGTTTTAAAATAAAGCTTAAATCNACTGTCTACGATAGTTTTAGTGTAGACACTAAAAATGATTTAGAAAAAGCAAGAAATTTAAATTTATAAGTAATGAACTTTATCAAAGAAATATTAAAGAGTACAGTTAAAGGGATAATTTCATTTATTCTTGGGTTAATAATTATAATAATAACATTCAGTTTTCTATCGGCTTTATTTTCAGGTGAGAAAGAGGAAGTCATTATTGTAGAGGAAAATTCTCTTCTCCATATCAACAACCTCAGTATAATAGGAGATAGAGACACAGNACCATCTGATCTTAACTTTGATTTAAATGTCATTCCTCTCCCTCTTCCACTTATAGATAATTCTGAACTTGAACAAAAAATAAGCCTTCAAACATTTAAAAGAGTTATAGAATCGGCAAAAAATGATGATAAAATAAAGGGAATATTCCTAAATGTAGAAAATGTATCACTAAGCTTTAATAAAGTTGAGAAGGTAAGATCAATTCTTGAAGATTTTAAAAAAAATAAACCTATTTACTCATTCTCAAATATACAGTCTAAGGCGTCATATTATATTTCATCGGTATCAGATTTTAATGCAATTTCTCCTCCTGGATTTATTTCGGTGAGTGGATTTGGAATAGGAACTTTCTTTTATAAGAGTCTATTTGATGAAATTGGAGTTAATGTAGAATTGTTTAGAGCAGGAGAGTTTAAGGGTGCAGCAGAACCCTATGTGAGGGATAATTTCAGTAAGGAAAATAGAAAACAATATATTAATCTTCTTGATTATAGAATGGAAAATTATCTTGATAATATATCAGAATCAAGAGGCATAAAAGAAGATAAGCTATTAGGTATGATTGATAACTACCAAACTGAATTGGCTACAGATGCATATAAAAATAATCTGATTGATAGCATAATGTATGAAGATCAGATGATGGATTATTTAAAAAATGAAGTCGATAGTTCTTACAAGAAAATAAAATTGCTTAAATATTTAAGTTCTTTAGAAAAGGTAAATAGATACAATAAAAATAAAATAGCTGTTTTATATCTAGTTGGCAATGTATTACCAGGTTATGGAGATGAGGGTATTTTTTCTGAAACTATAATTGATAATATTAAAAAGATTAAAAAAAATAAAAATATAAAATCAGTAATTCTTTATTTTAATTCGGGTGGTGGAAGTGCATATGCTTCTGATCTAATTACAAGAGAAATTGAATTACTCCAAAAAGAAAAACCTGTTATCACTTACATGTCTGATGTATGTGCGTCAGCCGCATATTATATGTCAATGCCCTCAGATACCTTGATAGCTTCTGAAGGATCAATAGTTGGTTCAATAGGTGTATTTGCTATATTTCCTGATTTATCNGAGCTNATTAGTGAAAAAATTAAAATNAAAAGTGACTATATTAAAACNAATGAAAACATTGGTGAAATAGACCTGGCAAAACCTCTATCAAATAATGANAAAAANCTTATTCAAAGAGGTGTTGACTACTTCTATAGTGACTTNCTTGATGTAGTTTCCAGAGGTAGAAATATGACAATTGAGGAAGTTGACTTTCTTGCAAGAGGCAAAGTATATTATGGTGAGGAGAGTAAAAACCTTAATTTAATTGATGCTGTTGGTTCATTGGAGGATGCAATAAAGATAGCTTCTGATCTGGGTGAAGTTGAAAAATATCAGATTGTGGANTATCCAAAGCAAAAGACTGATATCGAAAAAATAATAAGTTCTCTGGAAATGAGNAGCTCAATTATTGATTTAAAACAATTTGACAATTGGCTTATNAANAGTTTAATTAATGGGGAAAAGTTTGATCCTTACCAGATGAGNTTAGAATTTAAGGTTGATTAATTATCTAACTTGATTTCGGAGTCCTTNATAATAACTATTGGNACAACCTGGTTATCATTAAATTGACCAAAATAAGAGCCGCTACTAATTACTCCTTCNATGAGACTTTCATTTCTTATTCCAAANTGAAAAAAATCACCGTATTCTGAGTTTACCTTAATAATCATATTCATTAGCTCAACNCCATAAATAAAATTCATAGTTAATTTCCTACCTGTTTCATTAATGAAAAAGCTCTTCATATTACTATACTTCTCACCTTCTCTNTGATGATATGATGGGCTTACCATAGATATGTTAAGGTTTTCAAATTGGTCAACAGAAATGACATTATAATCTAACCATTNATCGAAACCTAGGACAGGTATTGTATCTTCTCTTATATCTATAGCACTTACAATATTAGAAGCAAATAATGAATTTTTAGATGAGACAAAAACGTGTCCTATACTATCTTTTTCTATATAAAATTTATCAAGGTATTTATATGTAGTATCTAAATCTTCTATGCCCCTACCATCTTTTATGACTAATTCAGAAATATTTTTTAATGTGTCGTAAATAGAATCATTTAATATCTCTTCGTATGTACTTGATAGAGAGTCTAATATCAACCTNGAATCTTCTAAAGAAACTGATTTAGAGTANATTATATTAAAGCTATCTCTTTCAATATGATTTTGATAGTTTAANGCNACTAAAGAATCTTGANAATTTTTCTCATAAAAAATTATAACATTTTTATTGGCATTATATTTTGTTTTAGCGTACGAGGCAGCACTTGATGCAACTGTTTCTAATGAAGGCTGAAAAAGTAGAGAGTAATTGTTGTCATTAATAATCATTGAATTACTTGAGAGTGGGTTGATCATTAATATTTTATTTTCTAAACAGAATTGTTTGACTATCTCAATAGGTTTCCCGTATAATGGTCCAATAATTAAGTCAGAGTCACCTAATTCACCTGAATTAATAATTTCTCTTACCACATCTGGGTCTCTTTTTGTGTCGTAGGATTTAAAAATTATATTTTCAGTTTCAATACCAAGATTATTGTAGGCATATTTTATTCCAGAGTAAAGATCTAAGACAAAAGAATTATTTTTAAAAAAATTATTATTAGAAGTTTCTGAATACATAAATGGCAACAAAACAGAAACTGTAAACTTTTTATTTCCAGAAAGGAATAAATCTTTTTTTGGAATAACCTCAAGAAGTTCTTTAATTTCTTCAAGAGCTTCATCATCAAGATATTCCTTCAATAGTTTTCTCCCATAATATTTTGCCACGACTAAGTTTTTAGGATACTTCTCACGCCATTTTTCTAGAGTTGAAAAGGAAGTTATTTTATTAATTTCAGTATCAAAATATTTATAGAGATTGTCAGAAATGCTATTATCCTTTATTACAGAAAAATACTCCAATGCGTTATTGATATTATTAAATTCTAACTCAATTATTGTAGTCCAATAGAGAGCTTCATCAATTTGAGTCCACTCAGGATATTCTTTTATTAAATCTTTGAAGAGGTTAAGTGATTCGTTTTTTTTATTAACCTTATAGAGACTAACTGATCGATAAAATTTTATGTAAGGATAGAACTCATCTGATTTTTTTATAGAGAGTTCTCTAGATATGAGTTCAGAATATTTTTTTTCATTAAAAAGCTTTTTATAGGAAAGGAAATTAGTATAAGTTGATTGTGATATTAAATTATTAGAGGTAATTAAAAGTATGCATAGGATAATAATTTTTTTCATATCTACTCCCATTCAATAGTTGCCGGTGGTTTTGATGAAATATCATATACCACTCTATTTATACCTCTAACTCTATTTATTATTTTATTTGATACCTCAGCTAAAAATTCATCTGGTAACCTTGACCAATCTGCTGTCATACCATCCAAACTTGTCACAGCCCTAAGGACTACTGTATACTCATAAGTTCTTTCATCACCCATTACCCCTACTGATTTTACAGGGAGAAGTATTGTGGCAGCTTGCCAGACTTCATTATATAACCCACTCTCTATCAACGATGAAATAAATATATCATCTGCATTCTGTAGAAGGTCTACCTTTTCTCTATTCACCTCCCCCAATATTCTAATTCCTAAACCCGGACCTGGAAAAGGGTGTCTTTCTAGAATTGAATCAGGGATATCAAGAGATCTACCAACTTTTCTTACTTCATCTTTAAATAGAAGGTTTAATGGCTCAACTACTTTTAAATTCATTTTTTCAGGTAATCCACCAACATTATGATGTGACTTGATTGTTGCAGAAGGACCTTTTACTGATATAGATTCTATTACATCAGGATATATTGTACCCTGTGCCAACCAACTGATATCTCCAATTTTTTTAGCTTCTTCTTCAAAAATTTTAATAAAATTTTTACCAATAGACTTCCTTTTGTCTTCTGGGTCAATTTTTCCTTTTAAATCTTGATAAAAAAGGTCTTTTGAGTCAACTCCTATCACGTTTAAACCCAAATCCTTATAAGAATTCAGGACTTGTTTAAATTCATTTTTTCTAAGTAGTCCATTATCAACAAATACACAAAACAAATTTTTTCCGATAGCTTTATTAATGATAAATGCGGCAACACTTGAATCCACTCCACCAGAAAGTCCAAGAATTACCTTATCTGAACCCAACTTACCTCTCAAGTCATTCACCGTCTGCTCAATAAATAGATCTGGGGTCCATGATTGACTACATCCACAAATCTTTAAAGCAAAGTTCTCAATAACTTTCTTACCTTCCTGTGAGTGTGTTACTTCAGGGTGAAACTGTAAACCATAAAAGTTAAGTTCTTTTATAGCATATGATGCTACTTCTACATCATCTGTACTAGCTATTACATCTAATTTATCTGTATTATTGTTAATAGAATCTCCATGACTCATCCAAACATCTGAGTCAATTTTTACACCTTCCATTATTGAGTTTTTATGGTCTATATAAGTCAACTTCGCTCTTCCGTACTCTCTAATTTTGGATTTTAGTACAGTACAACCATTTTTACTAGCTACCATTTGAGCACCATAACAAATACCAAGGACAGGGATACCTTTATAATCATTTAAGTCAATAATCGGTGCTTTATTATCATGAACTGAAAAAGGACTACCAGATAGTATAAGTCCCATATATTTCTTTTCTGTATTAGGTGGGTTATTGTATGGATAAATTTCACAATAAATATTTAATTCTCTAATCCTTCTAGCAATAAGCTGTGTGTATTGTGAACCAAAGTCAAGAATTAATATTTTCTCTTCCATTTGTAAAATTAAACTTAGGTTTTATAATAGACTAATTAATTCTATATTTTGTAATTTAGTCAATATGTTAAATATTTTAAATTTCAAAGATTTTAACTATGGGAAGAGCATTTGAATACAGGAGAGCTGCTAAAGAAAAAAGATGGGATAAAATGTCTAAAGTATTTCCTAAGCTCTCTAAGGCAATAACATTAGCTGCTAAAGAAGGGGGTCCTGATCCCGAAATGAATTTTAAACTTAGGGCAGCTATCCAAAATGCTAAAGCTGAAAATATGCCAAAGGATAATATAGAATCTGCTATCAAGAGGGCTAGTGATAAAGAACTAAAAGATTTTAAAGAGATAACATTTGAGGGGAAAGGGCCTCACGGTGTCCTCGTGATTGTAGAGACAGCAAGCGATAACGTAGTTAGGACAACAGCAAATGTAAAATCGTATTTTAATAAATCTGAAGGTAATTTAGTTGCTCCAGGCTCACTAGAATTCATGTTCAATAGAAAGGCAGTGTTTAATATTAATAAGGGTGATGTTGATATTGAAGAGATTGAGTTAGATATGATAGATTATGGTCTTGAAGATATAGAGGTTAACGATGAGGAAATAATTATTTATGGAGATTACTTATCTTATGGAAATATTAACAAGGGATTATCAAAACTTGAAATCAAACCTACAAAATCATTATTGAAAAGAATTCCAACTAACCCTGTAGAGTTTTCTGAAGAAAATTTGATTGATATTGAAAAAATGCTTGATAAGTTAGATGATGATGACGATGTCCAACAAGTATTTACAAATATTTCTTAGATGTTAGAAAAAGAAAATATATCACTTGAAAATATGAACTCTTTTAGAGTAGTTCATAAAACTAAACGACTATTGATAATTAATAATCCTATTGATTTAACAAAGTTTTTAAATACAAATAATATTGATAGAAATGAAATTCAAATTTTAGGTGAGGGATCAAATACATTATTTACTAAAGATTATGAGGGTATCATTTTACATAGCCAAATTAAAGGTATTGAGATAAAAAAAGAGGATAATGATTCAGTAATTTTAAGGGTAGGATCAGGAGAAAATTGGGATGAATTTGTAGATTATTGTGTTAAATCTAATTACTTCGGAATAGAAAATTTATCTCTGATACCTGGATCCGTTGGGGCTGCCCCTATTCAAAATATAGGAGCATATGGTGTAGAAATAAAAGATTATGTTGTCAGTGTAACAGGAATTGATCTGTATTCAAATGAATTAGTTGAGTACTCTAATGAAGAGTGTGAGTTTAAATACCGTGATAGTTTATTTAAGAATAGGTTAAAGAAT
>NZKG01000015.1 GCA_002692105.1 Marinoscillum sp.
TGCAGCGACAGCTACTATCTTAGCTACTGCCAGAAATATTGGTGGAGTTAGTTTTGATGGTAGTGCTAATATTGACCTTCCTGGTGTAAATGCTACTGGTAATCAGAATACAACTGGGAATGCAGCGACAGCTACTATCTTAGCTACTGCCAGAACAATTGCTGGAGTTAGTTTTGATGGTAGTTCTAACATTAATTTAAGTTTAAATGGATTTTCTGATGTATTAGCAAATACTACAAACTTTTCAAATTCGATTTTATTAGGTCAGTCATCGACCGGAACTTTAAGTAGTGCTGATTATAACGTTGGTGTCGGGTACGGTGTATTTAGTAGCTTAACTTCAGGAACTGGAAATATGGCTAACGGATACAATGCCCTTAACAGTTTGACAGCTGGTACTGGTAACGTCGCAATAGGTCGTCAGGTGTTAAGTAAAATAACTACTGGTAGTAAAAATGTTGGTATAGGTAGACAGGCTGGTATACAGATTGTTGGTGGTAGTGTTGGTGGGACTTCTCTTGTCAGCGGAAATAATAACACATACATAGGTGCAGAGACAGTTCCTTCTGCAGTTGACGTAAGTAACGAGACAGTTGTAGGGTATGGTGCTACTGGTTTGGGAAGCAACTACGCTGTAATCGGTAACGCCGACGTGACAAGAGTATATGCTGCGCAAGATGCGGGAGCAACACTCTACGCAGGAGGTTTAAATATTGGAGGAACTGCAGTAACATCTACAGCTGCTGAGCTAAATATACTTGATGGAGTTACGGCTACTGCCACTGAACTTAATCTTATCGACGGGGTTACAGCAACTACTGCTGAGATAAATTACCTTGACGGGGTAACCTCTAATATCCAGACGCAGTTGAACAGTGCTGGTGGAGCTTCTAATGTAACTGGATTGAGCGATGCGCTTGTGGAGAGTAACTCGATTTTCATTGGAAATGACCCTTCATCAACAACCAGTACTGCAGAAAAGAACGTTGCTCTTGGTATCACTGCTTTAGGTGCTATAACTACAGGTGATTTTAATATAGCTGTAGGGTATGATGCATTATTATCAAACACTACAGGTAGCAATAACACAGCCTCAGGTACTTTTGCTTTATATTCAAACACTACAGGTAGTAAAAATACAGCCTTAGGTTTTGATGCATTAGCTGAAAACATTGATGGGATCAATAATACAGCTTCGGGATATCGGACTTTAAGATATAACACTAGTGGTCAATACAATTCTGCTATGGGATATTCTGCTTTATATACAAACACTTCAGGTGATAGAAACTCAGCTTCGGGATCTTATGCTTTATATGCAAACACTACTGGTCAATACAATACTGCTATGGGATATCAGGCTGGAAATGTTATCACTTCTGGGTCTAATAATGTAATTATTGGATATGATGCTGACCCTAGTGCTAACGACGCTTCAAACCAGATCGTGATTGGTAAGGATGCAACAGGACAGGGAGATAATTACGCTGTTATCGGTAACGCTGACGTGACAAGAGTCTATGCCGCGCAAGATGAAGGAGCAACTCTTTATGCTGCTGGAATGGAATCATCATCAGGCTCTATTTCTATAGCCTCAACCTTAGCTGATGGACAAACGCTTAAACTTGGTAAAAATGGTGCCGTAGAAATGATAATTTCTCCGCATGGTACTGCAGCAAATGAAACGTTTTCTCTTACTAACACCTCTGGTACAGACAATGGTGCTATAGCACTCACCGCAACTGCTGGTGGTATAAGTGCAACAGTTGCTGATGAAAAAGATTTAACACTTGGTAATGCTGTTCTTGATGCATACTTTAAAGTTGCAGCTAGTGGAACCGCAGGAAATGAAGATGTAAGAATAGTAAATACTAATGGAACAGATGAGGCTGCAATAGCTATTACCTCTACAGCTGGTGGAGTTGATATTGATGCTGCTGCTGCAAAAGATGTGAACATTGCTGGTGGTCAAGTTGCCCTAGTTGCAAAAGATGATGTAGCATCTGCGATATCTCTTACTGCAAATCAGGGTGGTATTGATATTTTAGCAAGTGCTGCCGCAGCAGGTGAAGATATTGATATTGTATCAATTGGCTCATCAGTAAAAATTTCTTCTACTGAATCGACTAATGATGCGATAACACTTAATGCATCCGGTGCTGGTGGTGGAATTGATATTGATGCTGGTACTGGTGGAATTGATATTGATGCTGCTGCTGCTGTATCTATAGACGCAGCCGCTGCAAGTAACCTTACAACAAGTTCTGGAGCTTTGACATTGGATGGTGCAGCTGGTATAAATGTTGCCGGTAATGCATCTGAGATTGATGTAACCACAACAGGAGCATTAGATATGAATGCAGCAGCTATTACAGTTGATGCTAGTGCAGGTCTATCTATAGACGCAGCCGCTGCAAGTAACCTTACAACAAGTTCTGGAGCTTTGACATTGGATGGTGCAGGTGGTGTAAATGTTGGAACATCTACCTCAGGGGTTGCTGTAAGTATTGGTCACACAACATCAGAAGTTACCGTAAATGATAATTTAACAGTAACTGGAAATGTTAGCGTAACTGGAAATGTTAGCGGGTCAGGAACAATCTCAGGGTTTGATGCTAATTTAAACGACCAGACAAATACAACATACACACTAGTAGCTGGAGATAATGGTAAGGTGGTTACATTAGACAACGGTAGTGCGATAACAGTTACGATCGATACGGGACTGGGCGACGGATTTAACTGCCTGCTTGTACAGAAAGGTTCGGGTCAGGTAACAATATCAGCTGGTACTGGGGTAACAGTAGTAAACAGGAGTAGTGAGACGAAGACTGCAGGACAGTACGCCACAGTATCTGTAATTAATATTGGTTCTGAGCAGTACATTCTATCTGGGGATACAGGATCTTAGTAGTTTAGTATTTTTCTTATATTTATAAAAAGATTTAATTTTTATTTATGAACTACAAAAAACTTATTAAACATTCACTCCTTATCAAGACAGTTAAAATTATTTTGATTGCTTTCATTTTTATTCCTGACCTGTCAGCAAGTATAAAAATTGATAAGGACAAGAAAATCATTATTAGCACCTTAGAAGCTCACAAGGACAGGCTAATAGAGATAAGTGATAACATATGGGAAGCTGCTGAGCCTGCACTTCTTGAATTTAAATCGTCAAAGTATCTGTGGGACTACGCAGAGGAAAATGGATTTAAAGTAACAAAGGGTGTTGCAGATATCCCAACCGCATTCACAGCAGAATTTGGCTCTGGTAGACCAATAATAGGTATCATGGGTGAGTTCGATGCCAATCCTGGTATATCACAGAAGAAACAGCCGACTAAGGAACCGCTGATAAAAGGAGCCGCTGGACATGGGTGTGGACATAATCTATATGGTGCTGCAAGTCTTGGTGCTGCCATTGCAATTAAGGAGATGATAGAGTCTGGAGAGATATCAGGGACGGTAAGGTTTTACGGGACACCAGCAGAAGAGACAATTTTTGCAAAGGTCTGGATGGTTAGAGCTGGACTATTTGACGACCTTGATGTCTGCATGGACTGGCATCCTGGAGATGAGATAGAGGCTAGTACGCAAAGTAGTAAGGCACTTGTTGATTTTAGGTTAAGATTTTACGGTGATGCGTCACATGCATCTGGGGATCCATGGAATGGAAACAGTGCTGTTGATGCTATGGAGCTTTATACTACAGCTTTAAATTATTATAGGGAGCATGTGAGGCCTACTGCACGTATACATTACGATATAGAGAAGGCTGGAGATGTTGTAAACGTAGTACCTGAGTATGCTCAGATATGGACGAGGCTAAGAGAGAACGATAAAAAATACGTTAATATAATGTACGAGAGGGTAAAAAAAATGGCAGAAGCAGCATCAATGATGGCTAACGTGGATTATGACATGGAATTGATTTCAGGTATATATGAAATTATGCCCAACAGATTTGGTGCTGGAATCATTCAAAACAACTTTGATTTGTTAGGAGAGATAAAATATACAGACTCTGAAATTGAATACGCTAATACAATTTTAAAGGAGACAGGGAAAGAGTTAAAAGGTCTTGATGGAACGATAAAACCCCTGAGACCAACCTTACCCGCCACGGGTGGATCTACAGACGTGGGTGATGTGAGTCAGGTCGTTCCTGTCGTAAGATTAAGGACTACAACTGCTGCAAAGGATGGACCATGGCACTCGTGGGCTGTTGTTGCCTGCACAGGGATGTCAATAGGTCACAAGGGTATGATATACGCATCAAAAGCTCTAGCCATGACCATGCTTGACCTCTATAAAAATCCTAAGCTAATTAATGGAGTCAGAAAAGAATTTCTAGTTAGGAAAGGTGACAAGGTGTATGTGCCTCAGATTCCTCCTGGACCACCAAAACTTGTAGACTAATTAATCTTTATTGATATCGTATTCTTTAGGAGCGAATAAGAAACCGAATGCCTTTCCTCCGTGTTTTGTGTGTACCTTATGGTGTACGTAGTGGGCATTCATAATTCTTTTTAAGTAGGTACTTGTTGCCTTGAACTTTATTTTAATTCTTCTGTGAACTATTATGTCATGGAATATNACGTACGCGGCACCNTACAAGAAAATTCCTATTCCAAAGTATTTAAGAATNGCATANGACTCGTAGGANTATCCAAAATAAATCAGNGCGATAGATGGTATGGAGAATACCACAGCAAAGAGATCATTCAATTCAAGGAAGTGGTCGTGTTTCTTGTGGTGTGACTTGTGCCAGCTCCAAAGGAANCCNTGCATAACGTACTTGTGAGTAAACCACGCTACNCCTTCCATAAAAATAAANGTACCTACAACTATTGAAATGTTNAGGATCATAACTTAAAATTCTAATATTTTACCTTTAACTTCTTCCATGAGCCACATTGGCGTGGATGTTGCCCCACAAACACCAACCTTCTCATCTTTTTTAAACCAGCCTCTATCAATCTCATCAGATGATGAAACGAAATATGAATTAGAATTGTTTTGTTTACACACGTTAAATAATGCATTTCCATTAGATGATTTTGTGCCCGACACAAACACAATCTTATCGAAGTTATTTGAGAAGTCTTGGAGTTGGTTATCTCTGTTACTCACCTGGCGACAGAGCGTATCGTTAACATTCACGTCTATCCCCGTCTTTGTTAGCTTAGTNACAATTTCATAAAACTTCTCTTTGCTCTTTGTTGTCTGCGTGTAGAGAGTTATTGACTCTGGTAATTTGTCGAGGTCAAGCTCCTTAATATCTTGGAAGACAATAGCATCTTTCCCNGTCTGTCCCATGAGGCCCTTTACTTCAGGGTGTCCGTGTTTACCGTAGATATAAATTTTCTCTTTCTTGTCGTGGGATTTCTTTATCCTATTCTGAAGCTTTAGTACTACAGGGCACGATGCGTCCATCAAAGTGATATTATTTTTTATTGCCAGGTCGTATGTTGAAGGCGGTTCTCCGTGTGCACGAATCAGAACTTTCACATCTTTCATCTGTCTGAGCTCATCATGATCAATTATTTTGAGGCCCATATCTTCTAGCCTCTTAACTTCCATGTCGTTATGGACGATGTCGCCTAGGCAATACAGTTCACCATCTTGCTCTAAAATTTCTTCTGCAATCTCGATTGCGTACTCCACACCGAAGCAAAAACCAGACTTAGTATCAATTGTTACATCTAGACCTAACATTCTACAAATTTAAATATTAAAAACTTGTTTTTATCTTAGACTTAAATTTTTCATAAAATGTTACGTTCATCATCAGAAGAAGTAGGTTATAAAATATATCCTCAAAAGGAATTGTTATCATCCTTATGGAAAGGTTCTCATTATTATTGTACCACACAACAGGATCTGTAGTATAATCGAAATCAAAGTTTCCGTCAGTAAGAATTCCATTTATCAAGAAAAAAGGAATCTGAACATATAAAAAACTCACAAAAAAATTGGCATGATAGTTTCTCTCTTTATACCCGCTATAAAGTAAGAATATTCCACAAAAGATAAAATTCCAGAAAGTATAATCTCTACTACTATTTAGTGACCCGACAATAATTAATAAAATTCCAGTAACAAGAAAAATATACCGTGCTATGGAGTTGTACTTTNTAACATCATGGAAATATTTTACACTTTCGTATATGAACACGCAAGAGAAGGGTATAATTATAAAGAATAACCACTCCTCAACTGGCAGATAGAAAATTTTGAGGTTACTTGCGTGAATATCACTAAACCCCCAAACACCATTTTTTGTGAATATGATATCCCAGATTATGAAGAATACTCCAGTAATAAAAATTGCTGGAAATAAATACTTAAAGTTATTTGCATACTTAAATCTTTTATCCCACGAGGCGGCTAGAGGAAATGACAATGTGAATAGCAGAAGATAAAAGTAGAGAGTCATTTCAGATCGACGTTAGGTAAGTTTTTAAAAATATGATAAATTTCTTAAAGTTTGAGACTCTCACCCTCTCTTCCTTAATTTGGCTGGCGTCTTTTATTTTTATTTTTTTTAGTAACTCGAGATAATACTTATAAGATAGGTAGACTCCATTTCTAGCGACTGTGGGAAGCATTTTTATTCCTATAAGTGCATTTTGAAAGTCTTTTTCAATATCTTTTTCTATCTCCTTTTTTTCTTTTTCGGTGAAGCTACTAAATTTTATTCCAGGGAAATATACTCTGCCCCTTTCATCGTAGTCACTTCTCATATCTCTTAGGAAGTTAACCTTTTGAAATGCTGAGCCTAAGCTGATTGCGTAACTCTCTAGTTTGTTGTATTCTTTATCCTCACAAAAAACTTTAAGACACATTAAACCCACCACCTCAGCCGATCCATGAATATAATCCTTATAACTTTTTTCTGTAAAAACTTTCATTGTTAGATCCATCCTCATACTATTTAAGAATGCTTGGATATGGTTTTTGTTAATATCGAATTTGTTGACTACAGATTGGAAAGAATGAAGTACCGGATTTGGTGAAAATTTTTTTTCGATAGCGTCGTAGGTGTCTTCTTCGAACTGGTTGAGAATAGTTTCTTTGTCAAGGTCATGGAAAGTGTCAACAATTTCATCTGCAAACCTTACAAAACCATATATCGCGTAGATAGGTTTATGAATTTTTTTTTCTAATGTGTTGATACCTAATGAAAATGATGTGCTGTATTTCTTTGTTATTAACTCACTGCAGTTAAAACTTACTTCTTCATAAAGTTTGACAGCGTCTCTCATCCGATGATATTACCCTCTACACTTACTTAGTATATTATTTTTGAATTCAGTGTCGGACTTCAAGATATTATAAAATGATTCAATATAATTGTATAACCTCTCGAACTCTTTCTCATCTAAGAATTCTTTAAAGCCGTTGAGTACGTTAAAAATTGAGTTCTCTTTAGAGATATAAAATTCCCTCATGTTAGAGAAAGTTTGTGGATTCCTCTTACAAAGACCTCTGTACACTCTCTCTGTAACACTAGAAATTTTTAACATTGGATTTGGCTTTGCATAAAATGCGTTGACTAATCCGCTGTGGTCAAAGTCGTAGGGGATAGCAATCATTCTCTTGCCATCGTAAAACATCTCCGTGTTATGTTGGTATGCCATCGACCAATCTGTATTCCCTATCATGTAAGAGAACAGGGTAAAGTTTATGGCCGAAGAGTCTTTTACTGCTAGTGGACTCATCCTCCTGTTAGGATATTTTTTTATTTCGTGCCTATCTGCAACTTTATTGTCATCTTCNACAAGGAATGCGAACATTGTATGTTCTATCTCCCTCCCATTTTTTTTCTCAATTATCTTTAGAGAAATCGGTTGGGTTTTTAGGTGTATATCAGAGAGCTCCTCAAAGAATTTATAGGCCATCCACTCCTTNTAAATTAGACCATCTTTATTCTTTTCATTTTGACAAGGGACGACAATTTTTAACTTTCTATTTTCTTCGAATATCGTATTTTGTGCTTGTTTTTTCCTTATTTCCAGTCTCATGGGCTTGAAGTAACAGATCTTCTTTCTGAAGTTACCTCTAACCCTAACCCTTGCGGTGATGGTATCCTCNCCTAANTCATCTCCCGAAAAAATCATTTTTGATTTTATGAATGTTGAATCGTTTGTATTCTTGTANAGTTCTTTGAANTCAAATGATAACTGTACTTTAAGGTTCAGATCATCTCTAAAAAGTTCATTAGACTGTGAATGTGATAAATTAGTATTAAGAACTAAATATAAAACACTCAAAAATAGAATTTTAATCCTTTCTTTATTAAATTTCATAACNTATGAATATAAAAAAATACACAGGTGCTCTAAATTGGCGTACACTAATTTCACTATTTTTCTCCGTGATTGCAACCATGATCGCCTATAAATATAACCTTGCTTTTGATTTGGATTTAACCCTGATATCAGTAGCGGTTGTGTTCCCTTTAGTGTTTACATTAGGTAGTGCTTTCCAGAGAAGAGAGAAGGCGCTTGAACATCTTGGTAGGGCGAAAGGTGCACTTGCNTCNATAAAATATTGTTTCTCTGTATCCAAGGCTCCTGATGCTGAGAAGGATAAGATTTACAGCGAAGTCAATAACGTAAAATCTGAACTTATTAAATTCCTCTATTCTGAATCTAACGACAAAAATAANNTGAACGANTCTATTGGAAAAATAAAAGCTTTTATTGACAAAAACAGAGAGTTTCTTGGTAGGAGCTTGTCTTTGAGGGTCTACCGACTTATGAGGGACGTTATCATGGGTATTGAGAATTCTATTTCGATTAAGGTGCACAGAACACCTCAGAGCATAAGGGCTTACTGCGAGCTGTTTATTTATATTTTCCCCTTTTACTATGCTCCAACTTTAATTTATAACCTAGGGAATTCAGATAGTAATTTTGAGATAGGGTCAACTTTTGGAGGTACAGAGTTCGTAGATACTACCTTTTTAGTTTACGCACTAAATATTATAATCTCATTTATTCTCATCTCATTATTTAATGTACAGGAACAGATTGAAGATCCTTTTGACCAGGACGGTATGGACGACATAAAACTTGAGAATTACGAGTTAGACTACTAGTTATATTCTTTTTAATATCTCATTTGCCACAACATTTCCTGATATTATTGATGGTGGTACTCCAGGACCTGGCACAGTCAGCTGTCCGCTGAAGTAAAGATTGGATAATTTCTTATTTCTCAGAGAAGGTTTAAATATTGCAGTCTGGAATAGGGTATTCGCTAGCCCGTAAGCATTCCCTTTGAATGAATTGTAGTCTTTCTTAAATTCATTTATTGCATAACTTTTCTTGTAGACTATATGGTCCCTGATATTTTGTTTAGTGAGTTTTTCTAGTCTTGATAGTATGAGTTCAAAATACTTATCTCTAATTATTTTATTATCCTCAAGATCAGGTGCTACCGGCATCAGTAAAAACATATTCTCACACCCTTTTGGTGCTACTGTATCATCAGATTTTGAGGTAAATGAAGCATAGAAAAGTGGTTCTGAGGGCCACCTCGGTGTTGAGTATATTTCCTCGGCATGATTTTCAAAATCCTTATCGAAGAAAAGGCAGTGATGTTTTACGTTTTTTAGCTTTTTATCTAGGCCAACATAAAAGATAAGAGAGGATGGTGCCAGGACTCTTTTATTCCAGTAAGATTTAGAATAATTTCTAAACTTTTCTTTTAATATATTTTGATCGAAGTGATGGTAGTCAGCAGAACATACAACATAGTCTGCATCAAATGTCTTCTTGTCTGTTATTACATTAGAAATAGTCTCTTCTGAGTAGTCAAATGACTTTACCTCTTCACTAAAATAAAACTTTACCCCTTTCTCTTTTGCAAGAGATACCATTGCCTCTACAATTTTATGCATTCCACCTTCTGGGTACCACGTCCCTAGTTTTATGTCTGCGTAATTCATTAGGCTGTAGAGAGACGGTGTATTTTTGGGTGTTGCACCTAAAAATAAAATGGGAAATTCTAGCAACTTTATTATCTTCTCATTTTTAAAAAACTTTCTAATGTGTTTATGCATTGAGTTAAAAATATCCAATTTTAATGCACCAGAAATTGTTTCTTTATTTATAAACTCTCTTACTGACAGGCTAGGTTTATAGACTAAGTTCTTTACACCAACATTATATTTTGTTTCTGCCTGTGATATAAATTGATCAAGTTTCTCTCCTGCACCCTCTTCAAGTTCTTCAAATAATTCTTTAAGTTCTTCGTAATCTGCCGGTATGTCTAGCTTCTCATTTTCAGGAAAATAAACTCTGTATGAAGGATTTAACCTTTTTAAATTCACATAATCCCCAATTTTCTTACCAAAGTCAGAGAAAAATTTTTCAAACACGTCAGGCATCCAGTACCACGAAGGCCCCATGTCGAAGGTATACCCTTTTGCATTAAATTTTCTGGCCCTTCCACCTACCCTTGAATTTTTTTCAAGTACATAGACATTGTGCCCTTCACCAGCAAGATAGGTAGCGGCTGAGATACCGGCAAAGCCACTCCCAATAACACATATATTTTTTTTGTTATTCATATTAAAATTCTAGGTAACAGTTTACCCACTCGCTATCAAATTCCATTTTATATTTTTTGTAGAAATTTATACCAACCTCGTTCCAGTCAAGCACTTGGAGAGATAGCCCTACACAATTTTGAATTTTTGCATGATTTAAAACAAAGTCAAAAATTTTTCCTCCAATTCCTTTCCTCCTCAATGCCTCCTTAACTATTATGTCTTCAAGGTATAAGACCTTTCCTCGCCACGTAGAGTACCTGTAATATGTCAAAGCTATTCCCACTATCTTGAATTTATTTTCTGCAACGAATAATTCATATACTGGGTTTGGGCCAAAGCCATCTTCTTCAAGTCTCTCTACAGAGTTTGTGACTTTTTCTGGAGCTTTTTCGAATTCAGCAAGTTCTTTAATTAAATTAAATACTTCTGGGATATCATTTTTTTTACCTGGCCTAATTATCATTTTGAAATCATTTTAAAACCAGTGTATTTATGTAGTACTTTAGGGATAGAGATTGAATTTCCCTCCTGATTATTTTCAAGAATTGAAGCCAATATCCTCGGAAGGGCAAGAGCTGAGCCGTTGAGAGTGTGTGCAAGTTCTTTTGAATTTCCATCCTTAATTTTAAGGTTCATTCTGTTAGACTGGTATGTCAAGAAGTTACTCACTGAGCTGCATTCTAGCCATCTGTCTTGACCTGGGGCGTGTACCTCAAAATCATATGTTATGCTAGATGTGAATCCTAAATCCCCGGCACATAAAAGAATTTTTCTGAAAGGAAGTTCAAGACTTTCAATAAGTTTCTGAACATGGTCACACATACTATTTAGCGCATCTTCAGAATTATTTTTGTTATGAATCTGAACGATTTCTACCTTATCGAATTGGTGGAGGCGATTTAAGCCACGAACGTGGGAACCCCAAGAGCCCGCCTCTTTCCTGAAGCAAGGAGTGTAGGCAGAATTTTTAATTGGCAATAAATTTTTTTCTATTATTTTCTTATTGTAAATATTAGTAACTGGTACCTCTGCGGTAGGAATTAAGTATAAACTCTCATTCTCAAGTTTATACATTTGGCCTTCTTTGTCAGGTAACTGTCCTGTATTTAGAGCAGAGTGCTCGTTAATTAAAATAGGAGGTTGTACTTCTGTATACCCCTGTTCTCTGGCAAAGTCTAAAAAATAGTTTACAAGAGCCCTTTGGAGTATTGCCCCGTCCCCAGTGTAAACAGGAAAACCTGCTCCTGTTATGGTACTTCCTATCTCAAAATCTATAATACCGAATTCTTTTATAAGGTCCCAGTGCGGTTTAAGTTCTCTGTCAACTTCAGAAACTTCTGAAGAGAATATAACTTCATTGTCTTCATCGCTTTTACCTTCTGGCACCCTGCTATCTGGTGTGTTTGGTATCTCATATAAAATCTCATTAATTTCATTCTCTGTCTTCTTAAGACTCTCAGCTATTTCTTTACTTTTCTCTTTTAACTCCTGAGATATATTTTTTAAAGACTCAATTTCATCAGTCTCTCCACTTTTATAGGCTGTGCCAATTCTTTTGGAGAGTTCATTTGACTCTTTAAATACCTTATCAATCTCTGTCTTTTGTGATTTTCTTAAGTTATCTGAATCAATCAAATCATTTAATTTTTTTTCTATTCCAGATACCCCCCTTTTTTTAAGTGCTTTCACTACACTTTCGAAGTCATTTCTAATCCTGGTTATCTCAAGCATGTCTAGGTTTTTTATTAATTAAGAATGATTTTTTTCTCTAAAACTCCAATCTAATAAAAATTAATTTTTTTTTTGACAAATTCAAGAATAATGGTATCATTGCGGAGTCAATTGTTACTGGGTCAACCCATAAATTCTCCCACTAACACACGTTAATCAAAAACTTTTTCGATATGTATACAATGGACGAACTTAATGATAAGCTATTATCAGAGCTTAAAGATATAACTGAGGAGCTCAAGATAAAGGGTGTCTCAAAACTATCAAAGCAAGATCTCATATATAAAATTTTAGACGAGCAGGCAATTTCTAAGCCTAAAGGTTCCTCATCAAAATCTGACAAGCCAAAGGAAGAAGGTGAAAAAACCGCCAAGAAACCAGCTCCAAAAGGTAGGAGCAGCGACAGAAGAGATACCAGAGTTAGAAAAGATAGACCTGATCAAAGAAAAAATTCTGATTACGAGAAGAAGGTAAAGGAGTTTGAAGGAGTTATCGAGAGTGAAGGTGTACTTGAAATGATGCAAGACGGATACGGTTTCTTGAGGAGCAGTGACTATAATTACTTAGCCAGCCCAGATGATATATATGTCTCTCCGTCACAAATAAAATTATTTGGACTTAAGACGGGTGACACTGTCTTAGGTAAAATTCGACCGCCAAAGGAAAACGAAAAATATTTTGCACTAATTGAGGTATCAGAAATTAATGGTAAGACTCCCGAAGAAGTTCGAGACAGAATCCCTTTCAAGTATCTAACTCCGTTATTTCCTGAAGAGAAGCTTAACCTTAGCTCTAACCAAGATAATTATTCTACAAGAATTTTAGATCTTTTCTCTCCTATTGGTAAGGGACAGAGGGGTATGATAGTTTCTCAACCTAAGACTGGTAAGACAGTTCTACTCAAGCAGATCGCTAACGCAATTGCGGAGAATCATCCTGAAGTTTATCTTATGATACTACTTATAGATGAGAGGCCTGAGGAGGTTACTGATATGGCAAGAAGCGTCAAGGCAGAGGTTGTTTCGTCTACTTTTGATGAGCAAGCTGAAAGACATGTAAAGGTAGCTAATATTATATTAGAGAAGGCTAAGAGAATGGTAGAGTGTGGGCATGATGTTGTTATACTTTTAGATTCTATAACTAGACTGGCCAGAGCTCATAACACCGTTATACCTTCTTCAGGTAAAATTTTATCTGGAGGTGTTGACGCAAATGCTCTCCATAAACCTAAAAGGTTTTTTGGTGCAGCAAGAAATGTTGAAAAAGGTGGCTCTCTAACTATCATTGCAACTGCCCTCATAGAGACAGGTTCGAAAATGGATGAGGTAATATTTGAAGAGTTCAAAGGAACTGGAAATATGGAACTTCAACTAGACAGNAAATTATCAAATAGAAGAATTTATCCTGCTATAGATGTCACAGCATCAGGTACAAGAAGGGAAGATCTCCTAATTGATAAGGATGAGTTGTCAAGACTTTGGATCTTAAGAAAATATCTTGCAGACATGAACTCTATTGAAGCTATGGAGTTTTTACTCTCCAAAATAAAGGGTACAAGAAATAACGAGGAATTCTTAGTTTCCATGAATGGATAAATATCCAGATCTATCAATATTTTCTTAAAAATTATTTTATAAACTAGATATAAATTCATACTTTTAACCCCATGTTTTTAAAAACAAAAAACGTGGAAAATAACCTGGTTTATAACGTAGTCGAAAAAGACTTTAGGTTCGCTAAGGCACTAGATACATTTGGGGTTAACTTCTATAATTGCAGTAATCTCACTATTAATGAAGTTTGTAAAATAAAAGGGATAGATATAAATTCTCTCTTTGGTTACAGGCTTTCATTAGACGAAAATTTTGACTTAGATTTTGATACTTTAAAGACTTCCCCTCTCAACTTGGTAATTGAGTATCTTAAACATAATCATAGTTATTTTATTAAGAATAAGCTCCCCTATATAAAAGAGCTCATATCTAGCCTTAATGTGGAGGATAGGTCATACCCATTCTTTAAAGATCTTAAATTCATATTCCCTATTTTCTATGAAGACTTTGTAGATCATATACTTGAGGAAGAAAAATTTATTTTCACTCACATTCAAAAACTTTCNAGCTCCAGAATCAAAGACCTAAACCATGCAAAATTATTTTATGCACTTAAGAATATTTCTCTGAAGGAAATTGCAGAAGAACATATTAANGAAGATTCCGAGATGAGTGGTATCAGGGGTCTGACAAAAAACTATTCACTAGATAATATNGAAAACCTTCACCTTAAGGTTATATTNCAAGAGCTAAAAGATTTTGATAATGAACTNGAAATTCATTCAGANATTGAAAATAAAATACTATTTCCAAGAGCTCTAGAATTAGAAAATCTCATTTCTGATAAGATTAGAAATATATCGTTTCTTAATTAATGGGAAGAATTCTTTGTTTTGACTACGGAGCCAAGAGGGTAGGTGTGGCCGTAACTGATGAGCAAAGGATAATATCTACACCCTTACTTACATGTGAAAATAAAAAGATATTTGAATTTACAGAATCCTACCTGAATGAAAATAATGTTGATCTATTCCTAGTTGGTATGCCTTTAGATTTAAGAGGTGAGCCAACAGACTCAACAGCAATTACAAAAAGTTTCATATCTAAGTTATCTTCTCAATTTAGCTCGATAAAGATCGATACTTATGACGAAAGGTACACTTCAAAAATCGCTAAGGATTCATTGATTTTTCTTGGAAAGAATAAAAAATATAGAAGAAAAAAAAGTAATATTGATAAAGTGAGTGCAAGTTTAATTTTGCAATCTTACTTAATTAGGAACTCATGATATATCCCATTACACTGTACGGAGATTCTGTTCTCAGAAGAAGAGCTGATGAAATAGTTGAAGGCGAGATAGATTTAAAAGGGTTATCTAATGATATGTTTGAGACTATGCATAGCGCAGAGGGTATAGGTCTTGCAGCTCCGCAGATTGGAATATCTAAAAGAATTTTTGTTGTTGATGGTTCTATGTTGGAGGATGAGGATATGAAAAAATTCAAGCAAGTTTTTATTAATCCAGTTATTGAAGATGAGAGTGGTGAAGTTTGGAGTTTTGAGGAAGGGTGTCTTAGTATTCCTAATGTCAGAGGTGATGTGGGCAGAAGGTCAGTAATTAAAATCACATACTATGACGAGTCTTGGCAAAAGAAAACAGAAGAGTTTGGTGGTATGAGGGCTAGGGTTATACAACACGAATTCGATCATATAGAAGGAAAGCTTTTTGTTGACTATCTCTCTCCTATCAAAAAGAAACTTCTCAAAAATAAATTGTCTGAGATCATGAAAGGTAAGGTAGAAACTCACTATAAAGTTAAAAAATAATGCTCACAGAGGTAAAAGAGCTCTATAAGATATTTAAGAAAAGTTCAGGGGTTTCAACAGACACCAGAACTATTAAAAAAAATAATATATTTTTTTGTTTGGGCGGTGANAACTTTGATGGAAATGACTTCGCTCTCGAGGCTCTAGAGAAGGGTGCACAATATTGTGTTGTAGACAACCCAAGTCTGATAACTAAATCAAAAAAATTTTTATTAGTTAATGATACTCTTAAATCATTGCAAGATCTTGCAAGTGAACACAGAGACAGGTTAAATATACCTATTATTGGAATAACAGGTTCTAATGGAAAGACTACTACAAAGAATTTAATTGAAATTGCTCTTGGCATAAAGTTTAAAGTATATGCTACTAAAGGAAACCTCAACAATCACATAGGGGTTCCCCTTAGTATTTTAGATATTTCTGACAAGTACGAAATCGGTGTTATAGAGATGGGTGCAAGTTCAGTTGGGGAGATAGAGACTCTGTGTGAAATAGCTAAGCCAACATGTGGTTTAATTACAAATATATCTAATGCACATATCAAGGGTTTTAAATCTTTTGAGGGTGTTGTTAGGGGNAAGTCAGAGCTGTATGATTACCTTAACAAGAATGGGGGTAAGATATTTTTAAATACTAATGACGACACCATTAAAAATTTCTCCAAAAGGTTTAAAAGTGCTATCCATGTAGAGGGTAAAAATTCAAATATTCAAGTAGCAGTTATGACTTCGCCTGAAGGCGAAAAGATATATGAGCCTAAAATTATATTCAAAGTTAGAGATGAAAAAAATGGGGTTGATGAGTCTAGGGTGTCAAAACTATTTGGCAGGTACAATTATGAGAATATAATAATGGCTATCTCTGTCGCTAAGTTTTTTGGAATAAGTGAGTCGGAATCCTCGAAAGGCATTTGTTCTTCTGATTTAAATTCTAATAATAGATCAGAAGTTATCAGTATAAATAAATCAACAATAGTTCTTGATGCATATAACGCAAACCCTGTATCTATGAAAAATGCTATAGATTCAGTTATGAATTTTTCAGATAATGACAAGCTGCTGATTTTAGGTGATATGAATGAGTTAGGAGATATTTCATTAGAGGAGCACACCAAAATAGGTCTCTTTACATCAAAATTAAATTTAAGAGATTGTGTTCTTGTTGGTGAGAAAATGCTTGCCGCTCATGATGTTAACAAAGAATCAAGATGGTATAAGGACTTTGATGAGATGGAAAAAGCTCTATCTGANATGGAGTTTTCGGAGGTTGATGTTCTTGTAAAGGGATCTAGGAGTCTGAGGTTAGAGAGGGTGTTTAATCTCCTTAAGAGAATATTATCTTAATATTTGTAGTAAAAAGTTTTACTCCAATAGCTAGAAGAATAATACCAAACACTTTCCTCAGTATATTTATTCCCTGACTTCCTATCATCTTCTCGATTTTTTCTGAGGACTTTAATACAATATATACTAAGACCATGTTCACAATAATTGCCAAAATAATATTGATATTACTNAACTCAGATTTGATAGATATCAGAGTTGTTAAAGTACCAGGTCCGGCTATAAGGGGGAATGCTAATGGTACTATTGATGCAGTCTTTGGGTTGCTGTCTTTATATAACTTAACTCCAAGTATCATCTCTGTCGCTAGAAAAAGAATAATGATAGATCCGGCCACGGCGAAAGAGTTGATATCAACACCTAAAAGCTGCAATATGATTTCACCAACATAAAGGAATGTAACCATTATAATAAGCGAAACTATTGTGGCCTTTCCAGACTCAATTACTTTGAATTTTTCTCTTAACAGAATTATAAGTGGAATATTTCCTACCACATCTATAATTGCAAACAGAATCATTGTAGCAGATATAAATTCTTTGATTTCTAAATTCATGATTTAAATTTTGCGGCAAATATATGATAATATTCCTAAAAGAAAAATGCCCCGACCAAGGGGCATTAACTAACTAACTAACCAGTTTGTGTGTTAAACCAAACTATAAAATGAATAATCAAAATTATATAATTTTTAATGATTGACACNTANNTGTGTAATAATTTTAATAAAATACTAAATAATTACAGTATTNATAAAATAGTAGACTATAATTATAAATTATTAAATATATAGATGATTTTACTCCTTNTTTTTATTAAAAATGNATTATTTACATCTCAAATTCNTANATTTTTATAAATTGTGAACTATAAACTAACAAGGAATCCATTGAATTATAAGATATCTTTCCTTCTTATTCTATTATTTTTATCTTGTTCAGATGAAGAGCTTGCTAGCTTATCATTCTTTGTAATCCCAGAAAATGCTGGGAGCATTGAATATGATGGTAACCAAAACGTGACGATTGGATCTAACCTCAAGCTAGAGGCAGTTAGTAACACGTCTTATGAGTTTGTAAGATGGTCAGGAGATATATCTGGATCTGAAAACCCTATTGATGTTGTCGTAAATTCTGACCTTAATGTTGTGGCAGAATTTCAGGAGTCCAATATTATATTGCCTGACTCAGATAACGACGGAGTGCCTGATGAAATTGATTTATGCCCAAACTCTGATAATTCTTTGGCGGTAGACGAAAATGGGTGTGAGGTTATAAATGAATTTGATCAGTCTTATGTCATGGTGTGGGGAGATGAGTTCAATTATTATGGAAAACCTGATCCCGAGCTTTGGCACCATCAGACTCTACCACCAAATCCGGACGGGGGATGGTGGAACGGTGAATTGCAGCATTACACTGATGACTTAACGAATTCTTATGTAGATAATGGCTCTCTAAAGATCGTCTCAATAAAAGAAAACCATGTTGTTAATGGCGTGGGAAGAGATTACACCTCTGCAAGACTCAATTCAAAATTTGTCTTTAAATATGGAAGGGTTGATGTCAGAGCAAAACTGCCTCAGTCTGAGGGGACATGGCCAGCTATATGGACACTGGGTGCCAATATAAATGAATTAGGCAACTACCATAAAGATCAGTACGGAAGTGTTGGGTGGCCATCTTGTGGAGAGATTGATATTATGGAGCAGAATGGGTGGGACAAAAATAAATTATATGGCACTTTCCATTGGGCAGCACCAAACGGTTCATACGCATCGTATGGAGAGGTTACTGATCTTAACTCATCCTCAGATTTCCGTATATATACTGTTGAATGGACAAAAGATCTAATTAAGATTATGGTAGATAATCAAGTTTACACAGTAATGAATAATAATGATCAGGTCCCTTTTGACAACTCACATTACCTACTATTAAATATTGCTATGGGAGGTAATCTAGGGGGTAATGTCAGCCCAAGTTATTCATCAGATATTATGGAATTAGATTATGTTCGTGTATTCCAAAAAAAATAATTATGTCTAAATCAAAAATTGATTACCTATCTGTCCTGATAGTAATGGTAATTTTTTTTGTTATATCATTCATCACTAATATTATAGGACCAATAATACCTGAGTTTATTAAATCTTTCAATTTAAACTTAATTTTAGCTTCATTCTTACCTCTCTCTTTTTTCATTGCCTATGGATTATTTTCTGTTCCCACAGGTATATACCTTGAGAGGGTAGGTGATAAGAAGATGATCTTCTTGGCCTTCTCATTATCAGTTACAGGAGCTGCAATTATTGTAATCTTCCAGTCTTATCTCAGCNTAATAATTTCTTTTTTTCTAATAGGAACGGGNATGGCTATTTTACAAGTNGTNATAAATCCATTACTTAGAGAGGCNGTAAATCCTAAAAATTTTGCTTTCTTCTCTGTCATTGGCCAACTAGTTTTTGGCTTTGCATCTTTTGTAAGTCCTGTTTTTTACGGGTATGTCATCGAGTCAAATGAGATATTGAAATACCCGNTACTAGCTGATAGTCCATGGGTCTCAATATATNTCNTTTTTATATTTTTATTATTAATTATTTCAGTAGTTATATATTTAGTCAAATTGCCGTCTCTCAGTATAGATGATTCCGAAAAATTTAAATTTGGNTNGGCTTTTTACTCATTCTTGAGANATAAAAATTCTTACGTATTCTTCTTCGGTATNTTTTGTTANGTAGGCGTTGAGCAGGGAATAAATAATTGGTCTTCTCAGTTCTTGTACCAGTACCANGGCCAGGACCCNAATCAAGTTGGGGTAGAGGTCATATCTGGGTTCTGGGGAAATTTAACTTTAGGGACATTAGGATCCCTTATCCTNATTAAAATTTTAGATGGTAAAATTTTACTAAAACTTTATGCCTTANCATCTTCAGTATTGATTCTCGTTGCGCTTTTTGGAGAACTTCAATATTCAATTTTATCATTTAAGTTGATGGGATTCTCNCTCTCAGGTATTTGGGCATTAGTAATTTCTCTTGGCCTGAACTCTGTAAAAAAAAATTATGGTACCTTTACCGGCATACTACTAACGGGTATAGTTGGAGGAGCAATATTTCCTTTTTTAATAGCTCTCATCTCTCATCTCTCAGAATTAAGGTACGGTATGCTTATAATNTTTTTGGGTTTATTATATATTTCCTATATTGGTTTTTATTCTAGGCCAATAGAAAAAAACAGTTTATTAAAGTTTTAATTTTATGAGAATATTTTTATTTCTAATTTCATTTTGTTTCCTTCTTGGATCCTGTAATCCTAAAGTTGAACTTACTGAGTCTAGTCAATTATCTTATGAGTTAGAGAAACTTGTTGATCACGACGGTATAATATGGAGTATTGAATTTTTAGATGATGATAATATAATTTTTACTGATAAAGAAGGTCTAATCTACACGTATAACGGCTCTGAAAAAAATGAAGTGCTGGGTGGTCCTGAAATATATCTTAATCGACAAGGTGGACTGATGGATATTCAATTGCATCCCGACTTTAAAGATAATAATACACTTTATATTACCTATGCAAAGAAACTAGATGAAAATGGTGGTAATACCACGATTGCAAGAGCAAAGTTAAATGGAAATTCACTGGTAGATCTTGAAGATATTTTTGTTAGTAAGCAGAGCTCTGAAAAGGGTACCCATTGGGGATCAAGAATAGCATTTGATAAGGAAGGTCACCTTTACTTTGGTATCGGTGATAGGGGGAGTAGGGATATAAATCCACAGGATCTCTATCGAGACGGTGGAAAGGTTTTTAGGATAAACGATGACGGAAGTATTCCATCGGATAATCCATATGTAGATAAAATAGGTATAAACCCCGCAATATATTCTTATGGTCACAGAAATCCACAAGGAATTTTCTACCATCCTGAAACAGATGAGATCTGGACTAACGAGCATGGTCCAAGGGGAGGAGATGAAATTAATATAATTGAGCCTCTAAAAAATTATGGGTGGCCAGTCATATCGTACGGAATAAATTACGATAGTACAATATTTACAGATCTTACAGCCAAGAATGGAATGGAACAACCTCTTTATTATTGGGTGCCATCGATTGCACCTAGTTGTTTTGAATATTTAGATTCTGATGTTTACGATGGTTGGAGTGGTAGTTTACTTGTTGGGTCATTAAACTATGGATATCTTGAAAGATTAACTACTAATATTTTTGGTAAGGTAAATTACAGAGAAAAAATAGCTTCAGATATCGGTAGAGTAAGAGACATTAAAGTTAGTCCAGATGGTTATATTCACCTTGCCGTGGAGAAGGATGGTATATACAGAATTATACCTCAATAGTTAAAAGAATTAATTGTAATACTTAAATTAATAACTTATGAAATACATAATACATATAGTGAGTTTTTTATTTGTTTTCTCCCTACAAGCACAAAAAAACAAAAACGGTACTATTTATGATGAGCATCCAGGAATTGATCTGATCGCCTCTTTCCATGAAGCGTATGCTTCTGGTGATATTGAAATGGCTGAGGAAATTTTACACGATGATGTGAAATGGTATGATGGAAATTCCGAGACTAAAAATGACGAAGGAGGTTCTAAGAATAGAGTTATAAATAACATCAAGTGGTTTAGAGATTACTTCGACTACGTTTCTTTTGATGACACTGAGGGAGCATATCCTGACATGTTAGAATATAAAAAATCTGGGAACTGGGTTCAGTCATGGTTTAGAGTGTACGGTGTACATAAAGATACAGGGGTAGAACTTGACCACAATGTCCTTAGAGTCTACAGATTAAATGATGACGCATCAAAAATTACTGCAATTATTGAGTATAGTAATAAATTGAATTTTAGTATGATCGGTGATGCGAGATCTGACAGAGAGAATGGTACAATCTATGTTAGTCATGAAAATATAAATACGGTTAGGAAAGCTATGTATGCTTTTTTAAATGGTGACGCAGACAAGGCGTATAGCTTCTTTCATGAGAATTCAAGATTTCATGACATTAACGAGGAGGATGTAATGACCTTTGATGAAATAAAGGCTAGAGATAATAAGATATTTGCCAATTGGACCATGACTTACTTAGATGAATCTGGTTATCCAGATTACCTTGAGTATGACTGGAGAGACAGTAACTCAGTTCAGTCTTGGTGGGACATGGGTATGAAGAGAAATTCTGATGGTAAAGAGGTTGTACTGAAAGTTTTATTTATCGACTGGTTTGGTGAAGATGGAAAAATTGTGAGAAGATTTCTTTACTGGAACAAATCTCTCTTAGATTAAAATTTAAAATTATTTAATTTAATAAAAGAAAGGGTGCAGAGGCACCCTTTGTACTTTTTTCTTATATTAGTATTATGAATTGTGAATGCAAAGATTGTGAATGCACCTCAACATGTGATGACTGCTAGTTTTCGTTTTTTTAATTGTAATTAAATTAAACTGAATCTTTTACCCATATAAGTAATGAGATTTCCATTATTAGTTATTTTATTATCATTTCTATTTATCTCCTGTGAAGAGGAAGATAACTCTCCCTTTTATGTTGC
>NZKG01000016.1 GCA_002692105.1 Marinoscillum sp.
GACCGGACTCGAACCGGCGACCTCCTGAACCACAATCAGGCGTTCTAACCAACTGAACTACAACCACCATTTTGAATCAGCAAATCTAGAATAATGTTCTTATTAAGACAAATAAATTTTTTAATCCCTATCGAACTCAAGTCTCATCGAATTGGGTTCATTATTTAATTTGCTGTCTTTATAAATATGATTACCTGAAACAATTGTATGTATTACTTTTGAGTTAAATGACTCATCTTTCAGTGGGCTCCATTCACATTTTGAGTATATCTTTTCTTTTGAAACATCTGTTTTGGAACTCAGGTCAAATAGAACAAGGTCAGCAAAGTATCCCTCTCTTATAAATCCCCTCTCTTTTATCTGAAATAATTCCGCCACGTTATGAGATGTCTTCTGAACTATTTCTTCTATTTTAAATTTTCCTTTTAAGCTCAGCTCCAATAAAAGTGGAAGAGAGAATTGGATTAGCGGTCCTCCAGAGGGTGAGTTTAAATAATTATTAGATTTTTCTTCGAATGTATGTGGCGCGTGGTCAGTGGCAATTACATCAATAAAATTATTTTTTACTGCTTTAAGGATTGAGTCTCTGTCTTCTTTACTTTTAACTGCTGGATTCCATTTAATTAGACTCCCTAAATTATTATAGTCTTCCTCAGAAAACCACATATGATGTAGGCAGGCTTCGCTTGTTATCTTTTTTTCAGATATAGGAATATTTTCAAAAAGTTCAATTTCTTCTTTTGTAGATATGTGGAGTACATGTAACCTTGATCCATATTTTTTTGCAAGTTCTATTGCNTGAGAAGACGACTTAAAACATGCCTCCCGAGATCGAATTATTGGATGCTCCGTGATTGGTATGTCATCTCCGTATTTTTCTATAGCTTTTGAAAGATTTTCTTTTATTGTTAACTCATCTTCGCAATGGGTTGTAATTATTGTCTCTGAATTTTTAAATATTTCATTCAATGCTTTCTCATTATCTACAAGCATATTACCAGTAGATGAACCCATAAAGATTTTTACACCACANACTNTATTCTTATCAAGTGCATTAAGCTCTCTCATGTTGTTATTTGTTGCGCCTAGATAAAATGAAAAATTTGCATACGATCTCTCTCTAGCGATTTNATATTTCTTTTCAAGCTCACTAATGGTTGTAGCATTAGGGACTGTGTTGGGCATTTCCATATATGTTGTTACGCCTCCAGCAACTGCGGCCAATGATTCAGTGGAGATCTCAGCTTTGTGTGTTAGGCCAGGCTCCCTGAAATGAACCTGGTCATCTATGAGACCAGGGATTAGATATAATCCCTCGGCGTCAATAGTTTTATGTGAGTAATCAACATTTATATTTTTATCTATCTTCTCTATCCTTTTACCTTTTACTAAGACATCAGATACCAACCTAATATCTTCNTTAATTATAGTAGCATTTTTTATAAGAATTGCAGACATGTTAATTATCTATTTTACACAAATTTAATTTTTTAGAATTAATCTATTTTCTTTAATCTAATCTATTTTCTTTTTAAACTTCTTGTATACATTTGCGTATAGATTTCTATCGATATTATTATGAATATTTCTTCCTTCAATTCAGATGAATTCTCTAAGAGACACAACTCAATTTCAGAGGTAGAGGAGCATGAAATTCTAAAGCAGATTGGCTTCGATTCTACTGACAGTCTTATAGATAAAACCATTCCAAGTTCTATCAAGCTCAAAGGCGAAATGTCACTTGATGAACCTAAGACTGAGACAGAGTTTTTGAAATCATTCAAGAAGCTAGTAGGAAAAAATAAAAAATTCAAGAGTTTTATTGGGATGGGGTACTACGATTGTATTACACCCTCAGTTATTAAAAGAAATATACTTGAGAACCCTGGTTGGTACACAGCCTACACGCCGTACCAGGCAGAGATAGCTCAGGGTAGGTTAGAGGCACTAATCAACTACCAGACTATGGTCTCAGACCTTACAGGTATGGATCTTGCAAATGCATCCCTTCTTGATGAAGGCACGGCCGCTTCAGAGGCAATGACAATGTTTTTTAGAGTAAGGAAGGGCCCAAAAAAATCTGCAAATAAATTTTTTGTATCCAATAAGACGTATCCACAGACCATAGAGCTTCTAAAGACACGATCAGAGCCGCTAGGTATTGAATTAGTAATTGATGATATAGGTCAGTTTGATTATGCTGATGATTTCTTTGGTGCTTTAATCCAGTACCCAGATTCGGATGGAAATATTTATAGCCCTTCCACAATTTTAGAAAAATGTAATTCAAAAAACATCTTTACATGTGTGTGTTCTGACTTAATGAGTTTAGTTTTATTCCAGCCTCCTGGCGAGTTGGGTGCATCTGCAGTTGTTGGAAACTCACAGAGATTTGGCGTCCCAATGGGATACGGAGGACCGCATGCAGCCTTCTTCGCTACTAAAGAAGATTTCAAGAGACACATACCAGGAAGAATTATAGGAGTAAGCGTTGACAAGTCTGGTAACCCAGCATATAGAATGGCCCTGCAGACTAGGGAGCAGCATATAAAGAGGGATAGGGCAACTTCAAATATATGTACTGCACAAGTACTTCTTGCCGTGATGGCTGGAATGTATTCAGTCTTTCATGGTAGGCATGGACTGATAAATATTGCAAAAAAAATAAATCATCTGACAAGGACTCTAGAAGTTGGACTCAGAGGACTTGGGTTTAATCAGACAAATAAAACCTTNTTTGACACATTAAAAATTGAGGTTGNTGNAAAGGATAAANTAGNAATAAGAGAGATATCAGAGGAGGCTGGNATTAACTTTAGGTTTTTTGACACAGATCATGTGGGNATNTCATTTGATGAAACNAAAACACATAAAGATNTTTTAGATGTACTTGAAATTTTTTCAAGNTTATCAAAGAAAAATTTAGAGATTGATCTCGANGCTTTAGAGAANAAGGCCTTTGAANAAAAGCANGATTTTANAAGAANTTCNAGNTTNNTNGAGCACGANGTATTTAACAAGTTTCAGACNGAACATGAGATTCTTAGGTACATGAAGAGGCTAGAAAANAAAGATTTATCCTTGGTNCACTCNATGATTTCTCTTGGNTCTTGTACNATGAAGTTAAATTCAACTACTGAGATGATTCCAGTCACATGGGATGAAATGAATTTACATCCTTTTGTACCAAGTAGTCAGTCCCTAGGTTATCAGGAGATGATAGAAAAATTAAATATATGGCTTTCAGAAATCACTGGTTTTTCATCGTTGTCTTTTCAGCCTAACTCTGGAGCTCAGGGAGAATACACTGGTTTAATGGTAATAAGGGCTTATCACCTTGACATGGGAAATGATCAGAGAGATATCGCACTAATACCATCCTCTGCCCACGGAACAAATCCTGCATCTGCAATAATGGCTGGGATGAAAGTTGTAGTTATAAAGTGTGATAAGCACGGTAATATAGACATTGAAGACCTTAGAGAAAAATGTGACCATTATGCTGAGAGCCTAAGCTGTCTTATGATAACTTACCCATCTACCCACGGTGTTTTTGAAGACCATATTGTAGAGGTGTGTGATTTAATTCACAAAAATGGCGGACTTGTTTATATGGATGGAGCAAATATGAATGCACAAGTAGGCCTAACTAATCCCCAAAAAATTGGAGCAGATGTATGTCACTTAAACCTTCATAAAACTTTCTGTATTCCTCACGGGGGAGGAGGTCCTGGTATGGGGCCTATAGGGGTCGTTGAAAAGTTAGTTAAGTTTCTTCCAAGAAACATCTTTTCAGATTTTGACCAGAAGACAATCACTCCAGTTTCAAGTGCACCCTATGGCAGCGCAAGTATACTTGCAATTTCTTATGCTTATATCTCGATGATGGGATCTAGTGGTCTTACAAATGCAACCAAGTTAGCAATTCTTAACGCAAATTACATTAGGTCTAGACTTGAGGAGCATTATCCGATTCTCTACAAGGGAGTAAATGGTACCAGTGCTCATGAATTTATTATAGATTGCCGAGAATTTAAGTCTGACTTAGATATAGAGGTAGAAGATATTGCGAAAAGGCTAATGGACTACGGCTATCACGCACCAACCGTATCATTCCCTGTGCCTGGAACTATGATGATCGAGCCTACTGAGAGTGAGAATAAAGATGAGTTAGACAGATTTTGTGACGCAATGATTGAGGTAAGGAAAGAAATTGAAGAAATTAGAAATGGTACATATGAGAGAGATAATAATGTTCTGAAAAATGCACCCCACACCCTTTCTGTAGTTACATCTTCTTCTTGGGTATATACCTACACAAGAGAAAAAGCTGCATTTCCTCTATCTTTTGTCTCAGAAAATAAATTTTGGCCTTCGGTTAGTAGAATCGATAATGCACATGGTGATAGAAACTTATTTTGTAGTTGTATTCCAGTTGAGGAGTATTCTGAGTAGGTCCTTTTAAATATTTTCTTATTTTTGGATATGGATTTTCTTTTGTTAGTTATTGGCTTACTCCTTTTAGCAGGTTTATCGTTCATTATTTATAAGATGAATAATACACCCTCAGAAAGTGCACCTGAAGATAAGAACGAAGAATTAGACAGAATGAAAGAGATTCTAGGTTTAGAATTCAAAAACCTTGCTAATGAAATTTTTGACGAGAAGACAAAAAAAATAAGCGAATTAAATAAAGAAAATCTCTCAGGTATCTTAAATCCTCTTAGAGATAATATAGAAAGGTTCGAAAGAAAAGTTGAAATATCAAATAAAGACGCACTTGAATTTAATGCCATTTTAAAATCGGAAATTAATCATCTGAAAGGCGAGACTTTGAAGATGAGAGATGACGCCAATAACCTAGCTAATGCTTTGAGGGGAGAGAGCAAAACACAGGGAAACTGGGGAGAGCAGCAGATGGAAACAATATTGAATGCAGCTGGTCTAGAAAAAAATATTCACTATGAAAAAGAGAAAAATATAAAAACAGAAGACCTGGAGAACCAGAGACTTGACTACGTAGTAAAACTTCCAGGAGATAAATGTATAGTAATTGATTCTAAAGTTTCATTAGTGGCATATGTGAACTATTATAACTCTGAGGATGATGAGGAGAAAAAAGTTTATCTTAAAGAGCACCTCAAAAGTATTAATAACCACATCACGACTCTATCTAATAAAAACTATCAAGACCTTGATATTAACCAGCCTGACTATGTACTTATGTTTATGGCAAATGAGCCAGCTTTTAAGCTTGCTGTTTTGGAAGATGTCAGCATCTATAATAAGGCGATAGATAAAAATATAGTCATGGTAACTAACTCAACTTTATTTGCTACACTAAAAACAGTTGCTTACATGTGGAAACAAGATAAAGCAAATAAGAATGCTATTGAGATTGCCAGACAAGCAGGGTCACTCTACGATAAATTTCAATCTTTTTCTGAGGATTTAATTAAAGTTGGTAATAATCTTAATACTACTAAAAATACTTATGAAGATGCTATGAAGAAACTTACTGACGGCAAGGATAATTTGGTAAGAAAAACAGAGAGGTTGAGAGAACTTGGTGCCAAGACAAGTAAAAAGATTAACCCTAAGCTAGTTGATAGATCAAAATAATAATTATGGATAAAGAAGTTAACTCATTAGATAAAATTAATGTAGTAGGGGACAGAGTTCTTGTAAAACCGAGAAAGGCATCTGAGAGATCAGACAGTGGGCTCTACCTTCCCCCTGGTGTCAAGGAAAAAGAAAAAATTCAGTATGGGTATGTAGTTAAATCAGGTCCAGGGTATCCAATACCTTTACCTGTAGATAACGACGAGCCGTGGAAATCAGAGGAGGAGAAAGTAAAGTATGTACCGCTTCAAGTTAAAGAAGGTGATCTCGCTGTTTTTCTACAAGGTGGGGCTTACGAGGTAATGTACCAAGGTGAAAAATATTTCATTGTTCCCCAGTCATCTATCTTAATGATCGAGAGAGATGAAAGTTTATTTAATTAGACTTAGTAAATTCTGTTATACTCTCCTCAATTATATCGCAGGATTCTTCAACTTGACTTTCTGATATTACAAGTGGCGGCGCAAACCGGATAATGTTTCCATGGGTTGGTTTAGCAATTAGTCCATTATCTTTCATTTTTAGACATATGTCCCAAGCCGTCGAGCTGTCCTCCTTATCATTAATAACAACAGCATTTAGTAAACCTTTACCTCTAACCAACTTAACAAGATCATTTTTACCTTTAAATTTTTCTAACCTGTCCCTAAACTGTTGGCCTCTAGAAAGAGCATTTTCAACTAAATTTTCTTCATGAATTACCTCAAGCGCAGACTTTGCAACAACACATGCTAAAGGATTACCTCCATATGTTGAACCATGCTCTCCAGGTTTTATACACATCATTACCTCATCGTCAGCAAGAACTGCGGAAACAGGTAAGACACCGGCTGAAAGAGCTTTCCCTAAGATAAGTATGTCAGGCCTGGCATCTTCATAGTCAGTTGCTAACATTTTTCCTGTTCTACCAATACCAGTTTGAACCTCGTCAGCTATAAATAGCACATTATATTTATCACATAAAGTTCTTATCCCAGCAAGGTATCCCTCATCAGGCACTACTACACCAGCTTCTCCCTGAATAGGTTCTACCATAAAAGCACACACATTTTTATCTTGAAAAGATTTTTCTAGCGCTACTAAATCATTATAAGGAATTGTCTCGTAGCCTGGCATATATGGTCCAAAACCCTTATAAGATAAGGGGTCATCAGACGTCGATATAGCCGCCAGCGTTCTTCCCCAGAAATTACCATGAGCAAATATAATTTTAGCCTTATTATCTTGGATTCCCTTAACCTCATAACCCCATTTTCTTGCTAACTTATTTGCCGTCTCTCCTCCTTCTACACCAGTATTCATTGGGAGAACTTTATCGTATTTAAAGAATTCGGTTATAAATTTTTCATATTCACCAAGGGTGTCATTATAAAATGCTCTTGATGTAAGGGTTAATTTTTTGGCTTGATCAGATAATGACTGGATTATTTTAGGATGGCAGTGGCCTTGATTCACAGCTGAGTAGGCAGATAGATAATCAAAATATTTATTCCCTTCCACATCCCAAACAAAAATTCCTTCTCCTTTTGAAAGAACTACTGGTAGTGGATGGTAATTGTGTGCTCCGTATTTATCTTCTAATTCAATTGCTTGCTTACTATTATTAATCATTACATATGGGTTTTGATTACCAAAAATACTAGAATAAGAAAAAATAAAAAATATTGAACAGGTTTGTTATTATTTTCAGTTTTACGATATTTGCGTGCTAATAAAAAAAACTATGTCTAAAGTTTGTCAAATAACAGGTAAGAGAGCGAGAGTAGGTAACAACGTCTCGAAGGCTAATAACAGGACTAAGAGAATGTTTTCTCCTAACTTACACCTCAAGAGGTTTTATATTCCTGAAGAGGATAAGTGGATTAAGATCAAAGTCTGTTCTTCAGCTTTGAAATCAATTAATAAACACGGCATAAGTGCAGTTTTAAAAAAAGCAAAAGAAAAGGGAACATTATCTATCTAAGACATGGCAAAAAAAGGAAATAGAATACAGGTTATACTTGAGTGTACGGAGCACAAGAACTCTGGCCTAGCTGGAACATCTAGATATGTTACCACCAAAAACAAAAAAAATACACCTGATAGGATGGAACTTAAGAAGTATAATCCTATAATGAGAAAATATACAATTCATAAAGAAATTAAATAATGGCTAAAAAAGTAGTTGCTTCCTTAAGAGACAAGTCTGGCGTTAAATATGCTAAACTGATTAGATCAGTTAAATCTGAAAAGACTGGTGCGTATGTATATAAAGAAGAGATTGTTATAGAGAACCATGTAAAAGATATTTTAGCTGGTAAAACCCAGCAAGAAGTTATTGACGAGTTAAGAGCTAAAGAAAAAGAAGCTGAAAAAGCAAAGTTAGAGGCTCAAGCCCCTGCTGCCGAGGCACCTAAAGAGGAAGCTCCTGCTGCTGAGGCACCTAAAGAGGAAGCTCCTGCTGCTGAGGCACCTAAAGAGGAAGCTCCTGCGGCTGAGGCACCTAAAGAAGAAGCCCCTGCTGCTGAGGCACCTAAAGAAGAAGCCCCTGCTGCTGAGGCACCTAAAGAAGAAGCCCCTGCTGCTGAGGCACCTAAAGAGGAAACCCCAGAAGAGAATCAA
>NZKG01000017.1 GCA_002692105.1 Marinoscillum sp.
CCATATATTGTATTTGAATTCTGTGACCTTCAAAAGATTGATAAAGTACAAGGTAACTTTTTCTGGTGATTAATCTTTACCGTTGAAATGCTTATATAATCTAGACCCGCCAAGAATTATGTATATTATTCCAAGTCCTAAGATAATTTGCTTATAAAAAGTAATATTATATGCATCCTCAACGCTTATTACTATTGATAGACATACAATTCCCATTATCAAATAAAAAATAGAAATATAGAAAAGATTATTCATAGTATACAATACGGTAATCATCTGTCATAGTTATCATATAGATATAGAGGTAAGGCTAGTGAAAAGCCAACAAAAGATGCTAAAATGTATTTAGCAATACTAATTCCCTTATTTACTTTCTGATAAATTAAAAAAACAAAAAATGATAAGTATGCTATCGTAATATCCCAAGTAATCATTGACACAGGATGAGAAGAGTATATTTCTGATATGAAATAGTCAAATGTAGGGTTATCACCCACTAGGAAGAAATACAACTGGTAATAAGGCATTATAATGCCCAGAATACAAAGAATTAAAAAAACTTTTTTCATAATTATATTTTTAAATTATCATTGATTACTATCTTGAATATACTTGATTAAAAGAATAAAGATTTGAAAAATTCCAAATTTAAAAGGTACACATTTGCATTAGTTGGATTAATTTCCTTCTCAAGTGGAATCTGCCTATTTGGATTAGCCATAATAAATAAATATGAAAACTCTGACTGGTTCATGATTGGCACATTATCTTTAATTCTAATAAATGGCGGCTTGGGAGTCATGATTAAAAATAAGTGGGGAACATTTTAATATGAAGACTTATAAAGCATCAGTTTTTGGATCTACTGGCCTAATTGGAGGTTTTTTAACAGATATATTAATTAATGATCCTTTATGTGAACAGGTAGTTACATTAACAAGAAATAAGGTTATAATAAATAATACAAAACATAAAAACCATGTCATTGACTTTAGTAGTTTAAATGAAATAAAAAAAACAATTAAAAATTGTGATTATGTCTATTCTGGAATTGGCACTACTCAGTCAAGAGTAAATTATAATAAGAAAATATACAGATCAATTGACTACGATATCACATTAAATATCGCAAGAGCATGTAAGGAGAATGAAATTAAGAGCTTATCCTTAGTATCGACAGCTGGTGCAGATAGATCTAAAAATAATTTCTACTTAAGCCTAAAAGGAGAAATTGATGAGGATGTATCAAAAATAGGAATTGATTCTTTATCTATCTTTAGACCCTCTCTCCTACTTGGGAAAAGGAATGAAAGTAGATTCGGTGAAAAATTAGCTCAACACGTAATGCCTTTATTTTCATATCTAATGCCTGAAGACTACAGACCAATTAGAGCAGATTATGTGGCATCTTCCATGCATAAAATATCAATGAAAAATATAAAAGGAAATAACATATACCATTTCAATGAAATCATGGATAATTTATGATATGAGAAATATTTTTAGACTTTTTATAATAATCACTATTTGTGTCTCATGTGAAGAAGGTGATCAGGAAACTTTAAATGAAAAATTTATTTTTAATTATAATTTACATGAAAGTTTACCTGATGAGTGGGTATCAGAGTTCTATACAATAATTGGTAATTTAGAAAACCTTATACCAGCTACACCAAGAAGTTATCAAGATAACATGAATATTTATTCATGGGTTAGTAATATAGATAAACCTTTCAAAAAACATATCGGAAACACAACAGGAGCATGTATCTGTGGAAATGACAAGGAGAGATACATGGTCCTTGAAATACCTGAGAACGAATTCAAATACAACCAGTTGCATAGGTTCTCAGTGATAGCTCATGAGTACTTTCACGTCTACCAGATGTCTTTATCTGAATCTTTTTTTGATGGAGATATAGAACTTAAATGGTTATCAGAAGGAACAGCAGCATCATTTGAATCTATCTATATTCAACAATTCTATGGAGAAAACTATTTCCTTGAGGCTCAATCTCAAGTTGATGTTTCTGCAGTTAACAACCCTACAATCTTTGAAAAATTTGATTTATCATCTGACAAAGACACAAATTATTCCTCATCAGTGTTTATTGCGCTTGCTCTCACAAAAGAGTTACAGAAAAATGGAAAGACTGAGGAGGAAGCTTTCAGATTAATATATAAGGATTATTGGGAACTAAACCCATCAGATGATAACTGGAAACAGAAATTTGAGGAGCTGTTCACATTCTCAGTGGAAAACTTTTACGACAGACTAAGTCAATATTCAAACGAAATCTCAACTGTACTTCCTAGTGAAAAATTAAGGATTCAAGATATTTTTATTTAAAAATTATCTATTTCTTTGAGAAATATGCTACAAGTCCTAATATAAAGCATATTATATCGGGAATAAATGTCTCAATACCAGCGTTCATTGCTTCATGTCCTAAAAAATAGTAGAAAACACCGAAAAGAGGAACATACCCTATCAGAAATGCAAGAATTATTTTTCTTTTACTTTCTAATTCAAAAGTAGTAGCAAACAGAGCAGTTAGTCCCATTATTAAAAATGCAGGAGCCATACCGTAATGCATTAAAATAGCAATTTCTAATCCCTCTGGTGTCGTGTTAAATACTTGAGGAACTATACTTTCTATGAAAACAAAGATAACAACTGATTGAAGTGTACAATAACCTCCAAATGCATATAATGCTATATTTGGTAATTTATTTTTAAGATCCATACTAATAAAATTTATTTTTTTGGTATTTAAATATATACATTAATTAAAAATAGAAATATTTTTATTCTATAATTTCTATTATAATGAAGCATCTTAATAATGTTTTTTGGAATTGATTTAAGTAAATTACACCAATCATTTTTTCATGAGAAAGATACTTAAAGAAGACCGAGTTGACTACAAGAATTATAAGTTTGGGTACACTTTTAACACAGTTCTAGAAGAAAGTGATTCTGTAGAAGAAGCGTTCAAAAGCGGCTTCCTTCCTTATACTGGTGATCTTAATAATTATAAAGAAGTTTATTACTTGGCAAGAAGTATTAGAATAAACCTCAAAGGATATGAGAGGCTATCAGAAAACAAGAGGGTAATAAAAAAAATAAAGTCATCATATACAATAAAAGTTGAGGAATTTGACAAAGACGATTTCAGTCATAATAATGAATTTTTAAACTTTGCCCTAAGGTATTCTAGAGAAAGATTTACAAATGAACCCTTGTCAGAAAAGAGACTTCAACTAATTATTAAGAGAAATAACTACAATAAAATTTTTGTTTTTAAATCTGATAAAAGTGATATGGGTTATGTTCTCTCCCACTCTAACCCTAATATGATTCATTACTGGTTTGCTTTCTATGACACTAAATATTTAAAAACTGCACCTATTGGCAAGTTCATGATGGAACATGTCATACATCTCGCAAAAAAGAAAAAAAAGGAATTTGTTTATTTAGGAACATGTTACGGAAAAGAGTCACTATATAAAGTAAGGGACTTTAAAGGAATAGAATTTTTTGATGGTAATAAATGGGAAAAAGACATCGAGAAACTTAAACATCTATGTAAATCCGATTGCATTTAGAAAATACTTGGAAACATTTATTTTGATTTTTTTTAAAGTATAATTAAATTAACAAAAAACCTTAAACAATTAAATATGACAACAGAAAGAGATATAATTAAAATTAGAGTACATGACGGAATTGTAGGACTACTTTACCTCGGATCAATAGCTCTGGCAGATCAATTTAATGTTGAGTGGATTTGGGTTGCAGTAGGTGTGGCCGTTCTTCAAATAATTAGTCCATTAACAAAATTTTGCCCTGTTTATACAGTTCTAAATAAACTAATGCCTGACACTGAACCAGTTCAAAACGGAAAGTGAAATAATATGAATAGATCTTCAGATGAAGACAATTCCTTGGCTAGAGGCAACTACCCTAAAAGGGTGTTTGAAGTTATCCATGAGAGAACCCATACTAAGGAGGAATGCGATTATTTCCTTTACACAGATCCTTTTTATTTTGACTAAATGATCAGACACTTTTTACCTCAAAAATTTAAATTAATATTTAGGGTTTTCGTCATCTTAATTGTATCAATCTTACTCATTTTAAAGTACTTTTAATAAGTTTTACTTTGATTTCTAAGGCCAATAGCCTACGTTTATGTTATGATCAAATGTAATCTTATAAAAGAGTTTATTGAGAGAAAAACACACGTCATAAAACGTTATAAACTTGAAATTATTTGGACAGACGCACTCAACAAAAAATCTTATGAGTCGTATTATATCCATAAAGATTAGTTAATGAAATTCATAGATGTCATTGGGCTTTTTGGGGCCTTCCTTTCGGGAATTACTTTCTTCCCTCAGGTCTACAGAACATGGAAACTTAGATCAGCTAAAGAGTTATCTCTTACTATGATTTTAATAATTCTACTTAGTAATGTAGTTTGGCTCATCTATGCGTTTAGTAAACAAGATGTAGCTGTAATCAGTGCTAACTTCTTTGTTGGAAGTTGTGCGTTGGTTATCCTATATTTTAAGCTCAAATACAAATGAATTTAACATTTAGAGTTATTATATCGCTCGTATTTATATCTTGTAACGATGCCAGTGAAGAAGGTGCTATACCATCCGATTATATAGAGTGTGATTATATTAATGAAAAAGTTATAAACTACGATTTATTTGAAGATTATTTCAGTTTAACTCTTAACTATGGATACACTCCAGATTTTGCTAGAGATTCTATTATGAATGATTATTATTTTTTAAAGTTCAAAAATGATGAACTCAATGGTATCTACGTTATAATCGATGCTAATACTAGATTTAAAACTAATAAAGTAATACCCTTAGATGAAGTTTCAAAAAGTGAGTATCCTTTCTCAGTTAATCTATTAAACGAGGGTGCGTGCATCTTTCTTGATCAGATTAAAACAGAAAATTGTGAATGTATTTGAACATATTATAATTCAATTACTTTGATTTCTTTCCATCTCACTTTTATCCCACCACCATCATGAATTTGAAGGGCAATAGATCCCTTGGATTTAGATATTTTTTCATCCATTAAATGAATCATCTTAACTCCATTTATCCATGTGGTAACATCTCCCCCTACAACCTTTACTTTAAGAGTATTCCACTTATTCATTATGACTACATCATCTTTAGACTTGGGAGGTTTAATTAACCAACCCCTACCGTAAGACTCGTAGATACCTCCACTGTGAAGACCTGGTGGAGCCACTTCAACTTGCCAGCCAGATATTTTAGTTCCTTCAATTTGAGACCTAAAAAAAACACCACTATTTCCGTCAGATTCTTGTAAGAAATTTAGTGTTAATATAAAATTCTTATAATGCTTCTCGGTGGCGAGATATCCATATTCTTTATCAGGACCACTCTCACAGATTAAGTCCCCAGCATGTACGTACCATAACTCAGTACCGTGGACTTTCCATCCATCTAGATTTATTCCATTAAAAATAGAAACTGGATTGTTTAGGAGTGATATTAATAAAAAATTAAAAAATGTGATAACCATTTCTACCTCTTAGAAATTAACGTTGAAACTAATCCCAAAGACTTCCTTTAACTGAACCTCAGGAGCAGCATTATCATCATAGAGTAACTGGACAAGAATATTAGTAGATAAAAATTTATTTATGGTAAACTCAAGACTAATAACATAATCAATATCTATATTAAGTGGGTCCTCAAGGTAATTTTGAAATAAATTTAACTTATTTTCAAAAAACATATTTTTCATTATTTCTGTCTTATAATAAGCAGAAAATATACCACCAGCCTCAAACCTACCAGTCTTTCCTTTATCAACACCAAAATAACTATCTCCATCCGCTAATGACTCAGTAAAAATAGGGTTAACTACAATATATCTTGCAGATAACAAGGAATAATTAAACCAAAAATTATCATCTTTTTTATAGAACATACCAAATCCTAACTGCGTGTATGCAGGTGATAAAAATTTAGTCTTTAGTGTCCTTACTTGAGAGTTTGCAAATCCTTGCGTGTACTCATATCCATTTGCCCACTGAGATTTGATATTTAAGAGAGCAGAATATGACCACCTCCCTTTATTCTTAAGAGCTAGAAGCGAATAAAGCTCAAACCTATCCTCATTTTTTTTTAATGACTCATTCTGATTTTTAACGATACCGTAGGCGCCGTCAATTCTATTAATCCACTCCAAATCACCCTTTTTAAGTATGTAGTCGTAATCAAGAATTAAGGTAAGAGAAAGGTTATTAATACCTCCTGCGACCCAATTTTTATATTGAGACTGGTTAACTAGTGTAGTTACCTTTCCTCTGGATAGATAATATGAATCTGGGGAAGTCCAAACTGAGTCAGTCTTAAATTTCAAAAAATTATTAGATAAACTAAGAGTTGGATTTAATAAAAATAAAATTAATATGAAGTTTCTCATTTCGGTGCAAAATTATAAATAAATGAATACTTATAAAAATTGAATTACCCCTGCCAATATTCATTATGATATGTACCTGGCTTATCTATTCTCTCAAATGTATGTTCACCAAAACAATCCCTCTGAGCCTGTATTAAATTCATAGGTAAATTCGTGTGAGTTATAGCGTCAAGGTAACTTATAGTTGAGTTTAATGCTATAGACGGTATCTTATTATTAATACAATATACACTTACCTTCCTTGCAATTGATTCATTTTCTTTAATCATATTAGATATTTCTTTATCAAAAATAAGATTTTCAAGTTTTGAATTTCTGCTAAATGCGTTCATGAACTCTTCTAGAAGAGATGCCCTAATTATACAACCGCCTCTCCATATTTTACATATTTCTCTGTAATCAAGAGAATACCCTTTCTCTAACGAGGTAACTTTAAGTTGGGACAGACCCTGGGCGTAACATATGGTAAAACCATAAATCAGTGCCTTCTCAAGATCTCCTACACTTACTTCGCCAACTACAGGGTTTGATTTTGGATATATTTCCTCTCCTAGGCCTCTAACATCTTTAAAAGATGATATAATCCTCATTGATACGGATGAGTCAATGGTTGGGACAGCGACTCCGAAATCCATTGCACTTTGAGATGTCCACTTACCAGTACCCTTCTGTTTTGCCTTATCTAATATCATATCTATAAGATATGTATCTGATTCTCCATCTTTAGCACTGAAAATATCTCCAGTAATTTCTATAAGGTAAGAGTTCAATGTGCCTTCATTCCATGTAGAAAAAATTTGATGGATTTCATCATTGGACTTATCCATCCCGTACCTTAACACATGGTAGACCTCAGATATTAATTGCATCATAGCGTACTCTATCCCATTATGTATCATCTTCACATAATGTCCTGCAGAGGTTTTTCCTAGAAATGATACACAAGGATCACCAGATACCTTCGCGGATGCTTTCTCAAATATTGGTCTAATCAATTCGTAGGCTTCTTTATCACCACCAGGCATTATACTAGGACCTAACCTGGCACCTTTTGAGCCTCCTGACACACCAGTACCTAAAAAATGAAAATTTAATTTCTTTAATTTATTATATCTCCTCTCAGTATCATCGTAGTGGGAGTTTCCCCCATCAATTATAATATCTCCAGGAGATAGAAAAGGAATAAAACTATCTATAACAGAGTCTACAGGATCACCTGCAGGAACAAGTAACATTATTTTTCTTGGGGAAGATAAACTTTCAATAAATTCTTTTGCATCTTCAGTACCCTTAACAGTGAAGTCTTTACCATCACTTTCTAGCGTATCTATAGATTCTCTCTTTGAGGAGAGTCCTATTACTGAAAAACCATTTTCTGCAACATTTAAAATGAAATTTCTCCCCATAACACCAAGACCAACCAACCCAAAATCGTATTTCATATTAACACTTTCAGCAAATATGATTCAAATTTTTTAATAATAATAGAATAAGAATTATTTGTTTAGATATGTTTGCATGAGGTATACTATAAATGAAATCACACAACATAATTGTCATCTTTGGTGTTACAGGAGATCTTGCAAAAAGAAAGTTGTTTCCTGCCCTAAATGCTTTAGATAATAGGGATGAATTGCCAAGTGATACTGTAGTGATTGGATGTGGAAGAGGAGAAAAAAAGAAAAATATTTTCGAAACACTTGATAAAAAGCTTAGAGAAAATTCTACATACCTCAGGGTTCAGACATCGAATATGAATCATTTTTTAAAATTGAAGGAAAAAATATGTTCAATAAAAAAATCTGATAAAAGTATTCTCAATATAACATTTTACCTCTCTACCCCACCAAGTTCATATAAAGATATAATATCAAATATTATTAAATCTGATCTTAATAAAGAAAATTCAGGTTACTCAAGAATTGTAATAGAGAAACCATTTGGTCAGAACTTAGAAACTGCGAAAAAACTAAATAAATTGCTGAAGTCTGGGTTTAATGAAAGTCAAATTTACAGAATTGACCACTACCTAGGTAAGGAGACAGTTCAAAATATATTAGTATCCAGATACTCAAACTTAATCTTTAATGCATTATGGAGTAAGGACTACATAAGTTACGTTGAAATTACAGCTGCAGAGAGTATAGGTATTGGCAGTCGAGGAGGTTACTATGATAAATCCGGAGCCTTAAAAGATATGTTTCAGAACCATCTACTTGAATTATTATGTCTTATCGCTATGGAAGATCCTAAAGAAAATAATCCAGAAAGTATAAGGGATGAAAAAATTAAAGTTTTAAAAAGTATAAGAGATATTAATTTTGATCAGCATATTGTAAGAGGCCAGTACGTCGAATCTAGGGGAAGAAATGGTGAAGAATACGACTCATACAGGTCATCAGAAGGTGTTGAAAATAACTCAAAAACTGAAACTTTCTTAGCTTGTAAACTTTTCTTAGATAACAAGAGGTGGAAAGACATACCATTTTTTATAAGGACAGGAAAGAGGATGCCAACAAAGGTTACTGAGATAGTTGTAAATTTCAAGAAAAATAAAAATATATTTAGCTCAATAGATGAGAGCAATATGTTAATTTTTAGGCTTCAGCCAGACGAAGGACTTCTCGTTAAGTTCAACTTAAAAAAACCAGGTAAAAAGAAAGAAATCATTAACAAGAATCTTGAGTTTCACTACAAAAACCTTTCAAATAAATTTAATATCAACTCCTATGAAACTCTCATTATGGATGTTTTTAATGGAGATACTTTGTTATTTTCTAGAAGTGATTTTGTCGAGATGGCATGGAAAATAGTTGACCCGATATCATCAGCAATCAAAAGAAATAAACTCAAATTATTTAGTTATAAATCTGGGACATGGGGTCCTAAAAATGCTAACGATGTATTTAGAAATCATAACACCTGGAGATACCCCTGTAAAAACTTAGTAAATGACGGAGAAGAATGTGAATTATAGATCATGAATGTTAATATATTTAAGGATAATACAGAGTGTAATAGAAAGTTAGCAGAGTATCTAANNAATGAATATCTTACTGAAGATAAAAATATTGCAATTTCTGGTGGATCTACACCAATTGGGTTATTTAATGAAGTTCTAAAATTAACAAATAAAGATTTAAAANTTAAGTCAAGAATATTTTGGGTTGACGAGAGGTGTGTTAAACCAACATCTGGTGAGAGTAATTACGGGTCAGCACATAAAAACTTTTTAAGTAAAATGAATATTCCTAAAGAAAATATTTTCAGGATAAAGGGTGAAAAAAAAACCTTCTGAAGAGGCTCAATCATATACTAGACTACTGAGCAAGGAGGTTGACTTNGTAGGTAATTTACCCTCTTTTGATTTATGTATTCTTGGAATTGGAGGTGATGGTCATACAGCATCTATTTTTCCACATGAGTTGGATAAGTTAATTAATATTAATCATTGTGTTGTAGGAACAAACCCTGACTCAGGACAGAAAAGAGTGAGCCTCTCACTGAATCAAATAAATAACTCTAANGAGGTTATAATCCACGCATGCGGTTCAGGGAAAAGAGAAGTTATTGATGAAATTATTNGTAAAAAAGGTAGATACTTAGAATATCCTGCATCACATGTTAAGCCTCTAAATAAAAAATTATCCTGGTACCTTGACTTCGGTTCTGCCGAAAATTTCATGAACTAAAAATGAAAAAAATTAAAATCAGTATTGGACCAGGATTTATTATAACCTCAGCATTTATTGGACCTGGTACAATTACATTATGCACCTTATCAGGTATAGACTTCGGTTACTCATTGATATGGTGCATTGTATTNTCTATAATCGCCACNTCCTACCTACAGGAACTTAGCGCTAGAATAGGTGTCATATCAAGGCTAGGGCTTGGAGACATATTCAAATCAAGCTCAAATAATTTANTTAAAAATATTTTTTTTGTTTTTGTATTTCTGTCCTTATTTATTGGTAATTCAGCATATGAGTCAGGAAACATAAGTGGTACTGTAATGGGTATTGAGACCTTCACAGGAAGTGGAATGGTTCACATACTAGGTAATGAAATTAATGTATTATCTGTACTAGTTGCACTTATACTTATTTCAATAATAATATACGGCTCCTACAATTTATTTGAGAAGGCTCTTGTTGGACTTGTGTTTACTATGAGTATAACATTCATAGTGACTGCAATATTATCAAAACCGGACCTCAGAGAAATATTTAATGGGTTAATTCCAAGAATTAACGAAGGAAATTTCATTTATGTAATTGGGCTAATAGGAACTACTGTGGTTCCCTACAATCTTTTTCTCCACTCTTACGTGGCAAAGAAGAAATGGAAATCTGAAAAAGAATATAAATCATCAATAATTGATACGTGCTTTTCTATATTTATTGGAGGAGTAATATCCACGGCAATAATTATTACATCAGCTGGGGCAAGGGGGTTAATTGATGGAAACGAAGTAAAAAATGCCATTGACATTGGGAGACAGTTATCACCATTCCTCGGAGATTTCTCTAAATATTTTATATCTATTGGTCTGCTTTCGGCTGGTATAACATCCTCCATAACAGCCCCTGTAGCTACTTCCTATGCTCTCTCAAGTATTTTTAATTACAAGCCAGAATGGAAAGATAAAAGTTTTAAGTTAGTTTCTGTGGTAGTGATAATTATAGGATCAGTGTCCTCCTCTATCAGCTATAATCCCATCTATATAATTAAATTAGCTCAATTTATCAATGGTTTATTCTTACCAATTATTGGAATATCCTTACTCTGGGCTGTTAATCAGTCCACGTTTCTAGGGAAAAATGTAAATACCAGATCCTACAACGGAATTGGAATATTAATCATAATTTTATCTGTTTTTATAAGCCTAAGAAGCCTGAGTCTATTATGAAAGAATATATTGATCTAAATTGTGATATGGGGGAATCTTTCTACGAGAAGAAAGTAGGAAATGACGAGGCCATTATGCCATACATCACATCTTGCAATGTTGCCTGTGGTTTTCACGGGGGGGATCCAAAAACCATAATTAAAACAGTAGAGCTAGCTATAAAAAACAATGTAAAAGTTGGGGCACACCCTTCTCTATATGACCTTGAGGGCTTTGGAAGGAGAAGAATGAAAATCAATGAGGAAGAGCTAATATCGTTACTAATCTATCAGATCTCATCATTATATGGTATCACAAAATACCTTGGAACTAAACTTCACCACGTCAAAGTACACGGCGCCTTATATAACATGGCATCTGAAGATGATCAAATTGCAAGATTAATAGTCAATACTGTTTCAAAAATAGATCCAAACCTAAAAATATATGGCCCTTCTATGTTAAAATGGAGGATAATTGCAGAGGAAGGAGGCCTAGAATACGTATCAGAAGTTTTCTCTGACAGAAACTATAACGACGACCTAACCCTAGTTGATAGAAAAAATCAAAATGCTATTATTAATAATAAAGATTTAGGTGTCGAACATGTTATGAGAATGGTTAACGAAAATAAGGTAAAGACTATAAACGGTAATTATAAAGAAATTAAGGCTCAGACAGTATGTATACACGGAGACCAGAAACACGCTGTAATTTTTGCTCAAAATATATCTGAAGAACTCTCAAAAATTAATCTTTATGAGAAAAAATTTTAGTTACGAATACCTAGGAGATAGAGCCCTCATAATTACAATAAGTCAAGGTGACATTAATAAAATACATGATACTCACTCTTTTTTATCTCAAAAATTAGAAGATTTTATTCTCGATTCTGTCAAGACACCAGAGTCTATTACTATTTATAATGATCCATATAAAATTTCAGTAAAGGATTTATCTACAAAAGTCAAATATTTACTAGAGACAAAGTCATTTAGTAAAAAAAAAAGAAAAGTAATAAGTTGGAAAATACCTATATGCTATGATGATTTATTTGGCTTAGATATTAAACATGTAAGTAAAAAAATAAATTTATCAACTAAAGAGATAATAAACAGACACCTAAAAGGAACCTATAAAGTAAATATGATTGGTTTTTTGCCTGGATTCATCTATTTATCTGGTCTAGAGAAAAAACTCTCTATCCCTAGAAAAAAAACACCAAGGAAAGAGATTCCAGAAGGCTCAATTGCAATAGCAAATAAGCAGACAGGGATATATAACATAAAGAGTCCCGGCGGATGGAATGTGATTGGAAACACACCATCATCTCTGTTTAATAAAAATTCAAATCCCCCTATCCTGATGAAAGAAGGAGATACAGTAAAGTTTTATGAGGTTAGTATGCAGGAGTACAATAACTTAAAAAAAAATGAAAAACAGTATTGAGATTTTAAGGTCAGGCTCATTATCAAGTATTCAGGATATAAAAAGAAAAAACTCAAGGATTTTCGGGATCCCAAGAAGTGGGCCTATGGATAAAAAATCTCACGTGTTCTCTAATTGGCTAATTGGGAAGGGTGCATCTGAAGAAACCATTGAAATGACATTAATTGGCTCAAAAATTAAATTTCACTTTGACACTTATATATCTCTATGCGGAGCTAAATCTGAGTGTTACATAAACGATAAAAAAACACCTATGAATCAAGCTTTAAGTGTAGAAAATGGAGATATTCTTGACATAAAAAAAATAATAAATGGAAACTGGCTATACCTCTCAATATCAGGAAAAATCATATCTAACAGTTACTTTGAGAGTATGTCTACCTACGAAAAAGTAGGTATAGGTGCGAATAATGGTAAAAAGCTATCAAAAGGTGATATAATAGAGTTTAAATCTTTTAAAAAAATTAATAAAAGAGAAGTTCCAAAAGGGTTAATAAATAATTTTAATGAAAATATTATCCGAGTCATCAAGGGACCTGAATATAGTTTATTTGAAAGTAAGCTTGACTACTTTACAGATAAGCCTTTTACAGTAAGCCCTTCAAGTGATAGGATGGGTATTAGACTTATAAAAATAGGAGAAAACATAGATTTTGATGTAAGTATTAAAAGTTCTCCAGTTGTTGAAGGTACGATTCAAGTACCACCAGATGGTAACCCTATAGTACTTATGAGCGATTCTCAGACGACAGGTGGATACCCGAGACTCGGTGTTATCTCTAGTGTAGATATACCTAAATTAGCTCAAATAAAACCAAATGAGTCCGTCAAATTTAGATTTATAACACTTGAAGAGTCAATCGGATTAGTAGATTACGACTTCAAAAAAGTGAAATCAAGAATAGGTATAGACTTAATCTCCTAGACTTCCTTTCAGTCTAGAAAATGAATCTTTTAACTCTCTGAATCTATCGTAAGCATCTTTTCCTGGTACCTGGTCAGCTCTTCCCAACATAGACTGAAGATACCTAGCCTGGTCAATGAGCATAGGCTGCATATAGGTACCTTTTGTAGTCACCAAAAGATTATATATGTCGTCGTATTGATCAGAATTAGATGACTTCATTTTTTCATCTAAATTAGTTTTGAATACCTTAAGTTCAGTTAAAAAATCTCTNATNTTAAGTAAGAATTTCTCCTGCTCAAGGTAATCATCTGCTGACATCCCCTNAACCCTAGGATCTTCTAAAATTTTGAATGATTGNGAGGATTTAACNCCATCAATATCTAATAAAACTACGTATTTACCTGGTGAAACCATCGGCCCAGATCTAAATGATCTGTTCTCATTTTCGTCCCAAGAACCTCTGTGCCTCATATCCCAGCTAAATCTATTTAAACCTTTATCTGTAGTTATCTTATTGCTTTTAAGTGAGACAAAGGTGCTAGTTGACATCTGGTANTCATCTACCCCATCCTGATCTATTCCAGAGGAATATGAATTAATTAGGTTATCATCTTCACCGTAAACAGAGATAGTAACATTGCCAACCTCATCATTTGATATGAAATAATCAAAATCAACTGCGGATGAAGGGTAAGATAGGTGTTCGTCGCTATATGACCTGTATCTATACCTGTGTGTATCATTTATTTTCAGCAAAGTCTGATCTGAGAAATCACCATAAGTTCTGAGTGGGGTGATATTATCTAATATCCAGAATGATCTTCCCATTGTAGATAAGACTAAATCATCTCTATGCACTTTCATATCTGTGATTGGAGTGACTGGAAGGTTATTTTGAAGCTGCATCCAATTTTCACCATCATCAAAAGATACAAATACTCCAAACTCCGTACCAGCAAATAGTAACCCCTCTTTCACCGGATCTTCCCTTAAGACCCTAACAGGATAATCTGAAGGAATACCATCAGTTATTAACTTCCATGACTTACCGTAATTCTCTGTCTTGTAGATATATGGTTTCCAGTCTCCTAACTGATACCTTAAAACTGTCACATAAGCCTTAGCCTCTTTGTGGTGTGATGGTTCTACTGAGTCAACTCTTCCTCCTTTAAGTTTATTATTAGGGGTTACATCATCCCAGTTTTTTCCTCCATCTCTAGTTACGTGAACAGGTCCGTCATTGGCACCAATCCATATTAGACCTTCTCTTAGTGTTGACTCTCTTACAGAATAGATAGTACTATAAAACTCCTCACCTGTTATATCTCTAGTTATAGGAGAACCCGAGATAACTTGTTTATCAGGCTCAAATGCAGTTAAGTCTGGAGATATAGTNTCCCACGTCTCCCCTTCATCTGTTGTCTTGTGAAGGTACTGAGAAGCGTGATATATAATATCTGGATTATGAGGAGAAACATGTATCGGNGAAACTCTCTGAAACCTATACCTTAAGTCCCTAGGATTGTGACCATACATATTTGATGCTCCAACATAGTACTGCTTCTCTTGTCCGGTAACCTTATTAAATACTCCAAACCTACCTTTACAGTTAGAGTATACAATATTTGGGTTTCCTGGCTTAGGTACAGCTGGGCCGGTCTCACAGCCACCCGTATTAGTAATGAATGCATTGGGTCCTGCCTGAACACTATATGGAGGTAAACTAGGAACAGAAACAGTTGANTAGTTGTCTTGCTGACCACCATATAGCCAGTAAGGGTACTGGTCATCAACCTCTACCTGATATATCTCCGCTGTTGGTTGATTGAACTGAGTAGTCCAAGTATGTCCAGAGTTAAACGTTATGTTAGCTCCTCCGTCATTAGATTGTATCCATACCGAAGTGTCATTAGGATTAATCCATATATCGTGATTATCTCCATGAGGTGTGCTGTATGATTTCCATGTAGCTCCAGCATCTTTTGAAATCATAAANCTATTTGCNCTGGAATAAAGAATATCAGAGTTTAATGGNTTAGATTCAACATTTAAATAATAAAATGGTCTATTGACTAACTCTTCCCTACTGTTCATGTGCTTGAAGGTTCTTCCTCTGTCCTCAGACTTATAAAGTCCTCCCTTTCCGTCCGAAGCCTCTACCATCAAAAATAATCTATCTGGATTTGAGGAAGATACAGCTATATCTATCTTACCTATATATTTTGCTTCTATTCCTATATCTATCATATCCCAAGATTTTCCTCCATCCTCTGACTTATATGCACCACCATTAGTCGACCCACTGATTATGGTCCAAGGTTTTCTCTCAGCTCTCCAAGATGCAGCATAAATGATATCTGGATTATCTGGTGCGTACTCGACATCTACAATACCAATAGAATCTGAAATAAAGAGAATATTTTCCCAATTCTTCCCTCCGTCTTTTGTGTGGTAAAGTCCCCTCTCTTTATTACTCTTGAAAGGTTGACCAATAGCTGCTACAAGTACATTATCTGGGTCATCTGGATGAATTTCTACGGCACCTATCTGACCAACATCAGATAAACCTAAACTTTCCCATGAGTTACCTGCGTCGTCAGATCTGTACAGACCTTTACCAACAATAACATTAGATCTTAACCCATCTGAGCCAGTTCCGACGTAAACTATTTCAGGATTTGGCTGGTAGACATTTATAGCACCTATGGAAGGGGACTCAAAATATCCATCAGAAATATTTAACCAGTTTAAACCTGCGTCGGTAGTCTTCCAGACACCTCCTCCAGTTGTGCCCATATAGAATGTATTTCTCTCTGCAGAGACACCGTGAACGGTTGTAACCCTGCCTCCTCTGACTGGACCTACATTTCTGTATTTTAAATTATCAATTATAGAGGCATCTTTAACAACGGAAGTTGACGACTCTTTATTATTGAATAGAGGAAAAACTGAAATTAAAAAAATAAGAAGCTTCATCATTTATTATTTAAATTATTGTAAACAGTATTTGTAATCATTATATCTTGAACTGCAACTCCGGTTAGGTCGGCTACACTTATCTCATTCTGGTCAGATCTGATCTTTTCACCATTATCTATCACCTTTCCAAGTTCTATAAGGTTTTCTTTTTTCACAAGACCCAAATCAAGAGCATATTTTGTCTCTCCTCTCTCAAGACATTGTGGGATACTATCTACCACTAGAGAATGAGCCATACCTAATATCTCTGGATCTAACTCTCTCTTCTGAGGAGTATCTGATCCTACTGCGGTTATATGGGTACCTGGGATTACATCAGATTTTCTTATAAGGGATTCATTTGCTGAGGTTGTGGTAACTATGAGGTTGGATAGTTTACATAATTCAGCTGAGCTGTCTACTTTTCTAACATTAAATCCAAATTTTGACATCTCATCAATATAGTCAATAATTTTTTTATTATCTCTACCTAAAATTACTACTTCCCTGCACTTAATAACATCTCTTAGGTACTTAAGTTGTAGCCTTGCCTGTATACCTGTACCTACTATACCAATATTTTTAACTTTATCCGGNGCTAGATATTTAGCGCAGATTGCACCNGCAACTGCTGTCCTTACATTTGTNAGATATCCCTCGTCATGAAGTAGGCACTTCAAGTACCCAGATCTGCTATCAAACATGACCATAACTCCATGACTAGATGAAAGACCTAACTTATAATTTTCAGTAAAACCAGAGGCAATTTTTATCACATAGTTATCATGTCCCTTTATGTAGCCATATTTAATATGTACATCACCAGGAGGATGATCAAATAANAGTTCTCCCACAGGTGGTACGACACTATTACCTTTTGAATACTCAACAAATCCAATTTCAATAGGGTTAATCAGATCAACACCTTCCAGAGAATTAATTATTTCTTCTTTTGAGTAAACTTTTGCAATCATAGAATTGATTTTAAAGTATTATTACCAATATTCCCCCCACAAACAATTATTACAACATTTTTCATGCCTTTAAGTTTCTTGCTCATCTTGAGATACGATGCTATTGCAACAGCAGCAGCGCCCTCGATAATTATCTTCTCATTATCGATGGTCTGAATAATTTGTGACGCTATCTCATCTTCAGTTACCAAACATGTAAAGTCAATGTATTTTTTACAAATCTTGTGTGTAATAGAACCATCTTCTACACCACCTGCAGAACCATCAGATAAAGTTTCTTTAGATTCTGAATTAATAATATCATTTTTTTCTAGAGAGTTAATCATGATAGATGAGTTAACTGGAGAGCATCCAAAAACTTTTATTAGTGGATTCTTTGATTTAAGATAATGTGCAACTCCTGATATAAGACCGCCCCCACCTACTGTGATAAATATTGCATCAATATCTGGTAACTGATTATAAATTTCTACTCCTAAAGTCCCCTGTCCAGAAATTACATCTAAATCATTGTAAGGAGATATAAACATACAATTTTTTTCTCTAGAATACTTTATAGCCTCATGTTCTGCGTCGAGACAATCTTCACCAAAANAAATTACTTCTGAGCCGTAACTTTGAATTTTTTTTATTTTAGATTTTTTTGCCCCATTTGGNACATAAATCCTACCACTTAGATTCTTAGTACTCAGGGCATAAGACACGGCAGATCCGTGGTTTCCTGAAGAGGCTGCAACAACCTCTTTACCTATTAGATGAGAGGAATAAACTTTGTTAAGTGCACCCCTAGCCTTAAAAGAACCAGTTTTCTGTAAATTTTCTAGTTTTAAAAATACATTTTGTGTTGATGATGATAATCTATCTGATTTTCTTAGTGGAGTCTCATAAATATATTTAGATATTCTATCTAAAGAATTAACAGATGATGGTATTTTCATTTTAATATTTTAATCCTGATTTAAGGATTTTTTAAATGGTATTAGAAATAAGTTCTTTAGTGATTTTATCTTTTTTTTATCCATGTATGTGTCGATACCATATACTATAGATTTCTGATCCTTAATATTAGTGTAAGTATTAAAAATTCTATCCCAAATGGAAAAAATATTTCCATAATTTGAGTCGGTGAGTGGTTGCTTATAATGATGATGGATTTTGTGCATATTAGGAGTTACAAATAAAAATGAAATTACTTTATCTAACTTTTTAGGGATATCTATATTTGCGTGTGTTATGTGAGCAAATAAGACTGAAAGACTCTGGTATAACATTACCATACCTATTGAGGCTCCTGAAATATAAACTCCAAGGATTGTAAAGCTGATTCTAAATAAAGTTTCACCAGGATGATGCCTTAAGCCAGTAGTAACATCAACATTCATATCACTATGATGTACAATATGAAATTTCCACATCCATGGTACTTTATGTTCAATAAAATGAATAAGATAAGCGCCTACAAGATCAAGTAAAAGNAAACTAATTATGACCTGAATATATAGAGGTAATTNGATGATGTGTATAATACCAATTTTATTTTGGGTGACAAAGATTGTTGACTCTAAAAGAACAAAAGCAAGACCAAAACCAATAANTGCAGTNGATAAAGTAAAAAATAAATTTGTTACAGCATGNCTTGTTTTTTTATATTTGAATGAATAGAGAGGAATTATACCCTCTAANANCCAAAAAAAGACTATACCTCCTAGTAATACTGAAGTCCTAAAAGCAATTGGAACGTCACTAAAAAAATTAATTATATCACTCACGATAAGGATTTAATAACATTAAANGTTCTGTCAATTTCTTCTTTATTATTATAGATATGAACAGAATGCCTTAGTAANTCCTTACCAACAGACCTAGGCTGAAGTCTTTCTCTCTCCCAAAGTGTTTTTTGTAACTCAGGTCCATTGATACCATCTACCTTATAAGTAGTCAAGCCAGCACATAAATCTTCGTTATGAGATGATACGATTTGAACATTTTCTAATTCCTTTAATCCATCTCTTAAGTACTTTCCTAGGTATTTTACTCTATTTATCCACTTTTCTCCACCAATCATATTAAAAAAGTCTATAGAAGCTTCTAAACCAACCCTTAGTGATGGATTTCCCGTTCCTGACTGCTGGAGGCTGAATCCTTTATCTTCCTTATTATCCCAGTTATAGCTTGATAGTGTTGGCCATATATCTTTTGATATAGAATTATTTAAATATAAAATTCCATTACCAGGCGGTGAAAGGAGCCACTTGTGAAGACTTGAATAATAAGCGTCACATGATAAATCTTTTAAATCTACATCAATCTGACCCACTGCCTGAGCTCCATCAATAACCGTGAAAATTCCTTTTTTTCGGGCATACGCACAAATTTCTTTTATTGGCATAACAGTGCCATACACAGAAACAATATGTGGAATTGCAATAACTTTAGTCTTATCAGTAATTAATGATTGTACTGAATTTATAATATCTTCTTTATTGTTGGCTGGTACAGGGAGGATAGCTTGCTTATATACTATACCCTTTCTCTTTTCTAACTGTTTCCATGCAGCATAGCCACCGCCGTGTTCTTGATTTGTATTTATAACTTCATCACCCCTCTTTAAATTCAGTCCATGTGCAACAAAATTCATTCCAAAAGTTGCGTTCTGTATTAGAGATATCTCCTTATAATCACAGTTAAGTATTAGTCCTAACTTCTCTCTAATATTTAAATAAGGATCATACCCAGCCAATAGATTAGGACCTTCTCCCTTATAATCAGTCTTTGCTCCGTTTATTGCATTATTCCTCATGTCATTAATTACTGTATTGAGAACGTAATTAGACTGAACACCCAAAGTGCCATTATTGAAGTAAGTATCGTTTTTATCAGTTGGAAAAAGATTTTTAACATCANCCCAAAATTCNTTNTCTTCTTTGGATAANCNNCNTTTTATACTCTTAAGNTCAATTTNAGANNNTGATTTNNTNNCAAAACTTAATGTTGATAAAGCACCNACGCCTAGTGCAGATTTAGAAATAAAAGATCTNCTTGANTTTTTCATGANTTTCACNAATAAATATAATTAAAAACGTTTAAAACNTATAACCTATCATAACTCCTCCTCTGTANGGAATCCANTGAGCACTGTAGTTAATTAAAGANAGTATATCATACCTTACTCCAGNTTTTCTGTCAAANCCTTCNTATGTNGCTTTNGACCANCCTCCACCAANGAAANNATCTAACANCCACCTNTCTTTTATTTTTTTCTGGAAACCTCCAGTTATNCCTGTNAAAATAATATATCCATATTGGTACTTATTTGAGGATGCATATGAACTNTTTTTTGATAATTTAAACATNCCTGATCCAGCATGAATACCTACATAGAANCCATTATTTAATTCACTAAAATGATACCTTATCTCNGGAAATATTTGATTAAAGACATAAGGTCTTTTNTCATATTTANTAGNNGTAACTGAATTCCAAAATGAAGCAGTTACATCTAACTGGAAAGTCANCTTATTTGATANAGGAACNTCAACACCTATACCNGGCACACCNAANANTGTTGTNGGTGCNTTAACCTTNATATATGTCTGTGAATAAANANTATANGATGTTAANAATAGNATAAANANNGTTATGTAAAATTTCATCAGTTAAAAAAGTACCACCTAACTCCCAAATCTAGTACTTTTTTTTGAGCGGGGTAATATGGAGTTACAAAATAACCATCGTACCTATCAAATTGATTAAAATGATTCATTTTNAGAAAAATNCTTAGATTATTCACCTGCATTGTAAAGAATANNTCAAACCTNAAATAACTCTCAAGTTGAAANTCATTTTGAACATAAAAATTTTGAGTTATNGGATTATAAGAATCNCCATAATACTCTGANCTANAAGAAGTGATTGCTCCNAATTGAACAGGTATNGTATTNTTAAACCANTNACCATTGTAATAAAGTTTTGANTAAAATTTATGTTTAGGNAAATTTAATATTCCTTNTCCTGATTTTGANGAGACACTGTATGTGTATTTATTATCNATCTNAATAATNCTATCAAAAAANTTAAGTTTGAGNTCTAAAATAAATTGATTAAAACTTATCAGTTCATTATGTTGNAAGTGNTTTGTTTCNACATANTATANATGNTCNTTTATTGTGTNGANATTTATNGATGGTGAAAATNTTAAAAAATTATTTTCAAGATTAATTTTCGCATTAATAACATTTAAGAAGGTTGAATTAAAATTATTATTCCAAGAATAATGATTTCCTTTATAATATTTTTGAAAAATAGTAGGTTCATATAACCCGCTTAAATATGAGGCCTCAAATATTTTAGATTTAAAGTCAACTTTGAATCTATAGTCGCTTGTTTTCTTAATCTCAAAATTTCCAAATAAATCAAAACTTGAATTAATATATTTTATGTAAGTGCCTACATAAAATTCCGTAATATTATTTTCTAAAGGATTTGTATTAAACATATAGCTACCGATAGTTCCATAAATATTATAATTTAATACCCTAGAATTACCCTTTATTCCTACCCTATTTGAGATACTTTTTACCTTAAATGAATCCTGAGTACTAACATTATTAGTTAGCTCATCATAAAAATCTATATTCTGAGATAAATTCATATCCTCATAACTAAATTGTTCATTACTGAATTTAGTATGATTATAAATTTTCAAATGATTACCTAATTTATAATCCGTGTAAGACTCAAGTCTTACGTTTTTATATAAGTTATTTATGTCGATTAGCCTAACTTCAAAATCTTTATAGAGAAAAAACTTAAGCGGAAGTGAGTCAGTGACCAAATTCACGCCTCCGGTACCTAAGATATTATGATTTAATGACATAAAATCAGTATAGTGCGTGATTTTTTTATTTTTTGAATTATGAAAAACGTTTAACCTTACAGATGAAGATTTTATGTTTTTATCCCCCTTATTTCTTATTGCACCGACTTGTTTATCAGAAGATATCCTGTTAATTGCTAAGGTTAAATTCCAACTCTCGTTTACGTTACGAGAAAATTCAAAATCAACCTTTGAGCGTCCAAGACCACCAAAATATAAACCAAGATCTATAAAAGGAGATTTAGTGTCGTAAAGCTTTTCTAATGAAATATTTTTAATATATGGTTTTAAAGAGCCAAGTCCTGATTGNTGAGAAAATGATGATGGTATATTCAGATAAATATTATTTAATGGACTCCCTAAATTTCCTAAGTTTTGATATATAAACTCATTCTTTTCAGGTACAGATATGTCATAAATATTATTTAGTGTAGAATCCAACACTTGAAAAACCGTATCTGAAAAATGGAAGTTATCTTTATTAATATATGATGTAGTTCTCATNCCATATATGATTTTAGTTGAGTCATCTAACATAGTTCTCTGATTTAAACTTTCTTGACTTATCTCCTTTTTAGTTTTTTCTTCTCTCTCTTGAGCAAAAGAAGAAAATGTACATATTGTAAGCAGAAATAGAAATATTATCCTCATTTACCTAAATAATTAGATATTGAATCATTAAATAAAAAACCAACCTTAATAGGCACATAATATACACTATAAGACCCTAAAACGTGTTTATATTCACATAATTTAACTGCATCTTTCTCTGTTGTGATTATTGATACATCTCTATCATATTTCTTAATTATTTTTAACAANTCTTTATCTTTATACCTGTAGTGATCTTGGAATTGATAAGTATTAACTAATTTATATTTTGATTTTAAAAAATTAAAGAAACTATTTGGGTATGCGATTGATGATATTGCAATAACNTTTTTATTAATTTTTTTTCCAAAAACTTTTTTTGGTTTACCGTATCGTATATGAGAAAATAATATAGGTGTATTTTTTTTTAAATATTTTTCTGCTTCGATAACAACCTCTTTCCTTTCNTTTTCATTCATTCTTATATCACACCCAGAAAACACAAGNAAATCTGCCCTGTCAGCATTTTTTCTAAATTCCCTTAACATCCCTACAGGAAATATATGATCCTTATAAAAAGGCTTATTAATAGCTGATAATAAAATATTTAAGTCTGATTTAACTAATCTCTGCTGGTAAGCATCATCAAGTATATTAACATTTACGTTATCAGTTTCATTTATATTCAATGCTTTTAGTCTATTTTCTGATACTATTACTTTTACAGTATTTTTAAATTTTTTAAAATATTGAATTGCTTCATCCCCAACTGTTCTGAAATTATCCCTATCAGATAAGATTATCATACCAGAAGTCTTTCTTTTGTACCCCCTACTTATTATTGAAATATTATTCTTTTTTTTTAATAAAATTTCTACCAAATATTCTACAAGAGGTGTTTTACCAGACCCCCCCATGATTAAGTTTCCAACTGAAATTATTTTTTTCTTGAATTTTTTTGGTTTATAATATTTAATATCAAATAACAAGTTTCTGAAAATTATGAAGAGCCCATATACTACAGAAAAGGGAAACATTATTACTTTTGTAAAAAAAGAAATCATATTACATGAAATTAAGTAAAATTATTGAATCTTTAGAAAAATGGGCACCTTCAATTTATCAAGAGTCTTACGATAACTCTGGACTAATAATAGGTGATATTAATTCTAATATCAACGGATGTCTTATAACTTTAGACTGCACTGAGAAAGTCATTGATGAGGCTATCAATAAAAAATGTAATCTTATAATTTCTCATCATCCTCTATTATTTAAAAGTATAAACAAAATAAATTATGATAATTGGGAATCCAGAGTTATTAAAAAATCTATTCAAAACAATATTAATATATATGCGCTTCATACAAATCTTGATAATGTATCTGATGGTGTAAATAAAAAAATTTGTGATATACTTAAAATAAATAATCCAAAAATTTTAAGAAAGAAAGAAAACCTTTCGTGTAAGCTTGATATTTACATACCAGAGAAAGATAAAGATGTTTTCCTAAATAATATTTTTAATTCTGGCGGAGGAATAATTGGGAATTACAGTGANTGTTCTTACCAGATATCTGGGAAAGGAACTTTCTTACCACAAGATGGGTCAAACCCAAAGATTGGAAAAATAAATGAAAAGCAGACAATTGAAGAGATTAAACTCGAAATTGTTTTTAATAAAAAGCATATTAAAGAAATAAAAGATTGTATAGAAAGGCACCATCCCTACGACGAGCCAACTTACCATATATATAATACACTTAATACATCAAAAAATATTGGGTCTGGAATGTTTGGAAAAAGAAAAATAGAGTTTAATTCATTACTCTCAGAAATAAAGAAATTATTCAATGTGAGTTCAATTAGACATAGTGATGTTTTAAATAAAAATATTAATAAAATTGCAGTATGTGGTGGATCTGGTTCTTTTCTTATAGAAGATTCAATATCTGTTGGAGCTGATGTTTTTATAACATCAGATCTAAAATATCATGATTTTTTTCTGGCAGATAATAAAATAACAATTATAGATATTGGTCACTACGAAGGTGAACAATTTACAAAAGATTTGATTTATGAATATTTAAGCAAAAAATTTCTTAATATTGCACTTCATTTATCAAATGAGAATACAAATCCAATAAATTATTACAACCAAGATGGAACATAGCATTGAAAAGAAATTAGATAACCTCTTAAAGCTTCAAGAGATTGACTCCAAAATTTATGAAATTAAAAAAGTAAGGGGTGCACTTCCTGATGAAATACAAGACCTTGAAGATGAGTTAGTTGGTTACAATAAGAGACTTGACAACTTTAAAAATGATATAGAAAATAAGACAAATGACATTCAAGATTTAAAAAATAAAGTTTCTGAAGCCAAAAAACTTATCAAAAAATATAAGGAACAGCAGATGAATGTTAAAAACAATAGAGAATATGATGCTATATCCAAGGAGGTAGAATCTCAAGAATTAGATACAAAAATATTTGCTAAGAAATCTACAGAAAANGAAGAGAAAATTGATGAAATAAAAGTAGAGGTTAAAGAAACTAAAAAAATTATAAAAGAAACAAACGAAGTTTTAAAATCTAAAAAAGCAGACTTGGATCTCTTGTCAGATGAGAGCCAGGACGAAGAGAAAAAACTTGCTTCTCTTAAGACAAAAGCATCAAAAAAAATTGAATCAAACCTTCTTATTTCCTACGAAAAACTTGTTGAAAGACAAAGAAATGGTCTAGCAGTTGTTAAAGTTTCAAGAAATGCTTGCGGAGGTTGTTTTAATATTGTCCCTCCACAAAGACAAGCTGAAATTAAAGAAAAGAAAAAGATAATTCTTTGCGAATATTGTGGTAGAATTCTGGCTGATGTTATTGTAGAAGTTGTAGAAGAGAAGCCTAAGAAGAGAACAAAGAGGAAGACAACTACAAAGAAGAAAGTAGCTGCAAAAAAATANTCAGATTATCTTACTAAGTGTTCTCTAAAATTACTTTTAATTATAGAGTANTTACCCTCAATATATTCTATTATATACATCCCTGTATTAGANTGAACATATTTATCCATCATAGTTAAATCATTATCAATTATCTTTGATAATAGCACCCTTAAAGCTCTACCATGGATACATAGAAGAACATTATCAAAGTTATCGTTGACAATTTTTTTTAAACCAATCATCAACCTAACTACCATCTGATTAGGTGACTCTCCATTCTCAAATTTATTATCTAAATTTCCAAATTTCCATGAGTCTGTTAATAATTTATACTCATCTAAATCGTCATTTTTACCCTGATTAACACCCCAGCTTATCTCATTGAAATCACTTAATTTCTCATGAGGGAAACCATTATCTATAAACTTTTTAACAGTTTGGAAAGTCCTCTTTAATCCGGAAACATAAATTTTTTTAAAGTTATGATCCTTATAATAATCGTAAAATAATTCAGATTGCCTTAATCCGAGGTCATTGAGTCCACTGTCTACCTCAGAACCTTGAATAATACCTAACTTATTATATTCTGTCTCTGCATGTCTGATGATATGCAGTTTCATTAAATAAAGAAAAGGTTAAGAGATATTATATAAAAAATTGAAAATAATGACTGTAAAATAATAGTGTTTATGTTTGAATTAACTAACTCTCTCTTATCATAATCTCTGTAGAGTCGACTGAATATAAACAAACCAAAAAGATATAAAACTGCGTTACCAATAATGAAAACATCTGAACTAAAGTTTTGATGTACATCTAGTGAATTTGTTAAGTAAACTGAGGAGTAAAAAGCAATAGATAAAATAATAAGATAACCCCAACGAGATGCCTTTTTACCAAAGGTGACAACTAGGTGGTTTTTATTAGTCTTGGCGTCACTATCTGCATCAGGGAATTGATTTATATATAAAATATTAGTGGTAAGTAAACCAAAGGGTATCCCTAATGATAAAAGCATATAAAACTCTGATGAATATAAAGCAATAGTTTCAGTTGAAATTGCATATCCTGTACCTAGCGTAAGCAGGGGTCCGAATGCTAAAAATATTGATATTTCGCCTAATCCCCTTCTGGCTACAAGCCTAAGTGGTCTTCCTGTATAAAAATAACCAAGAAACAAACCTAAAACTCCGATTGATAAAGCACAATATATATTGTAAAGAGATCCAGTTACTTGGGAAATATTATAAAATAAAAGGCCAGCAAATAAAAGGGAAACCATGAGTAATGAGATAGCAACTTTCTTAGTTTTTTCTAAAGTAATTATACCAAGTTCAATTGCCCTACTTCCACCAGTTATTGCTGCTCCACCTGGTTGAAAGTACTCGTTATTGGCTTCATCAGTACCATCGCTTACATCAAAATAGTCATTGAAGACATTTGATGATAAATGAAGTAAGAGAACTCCTATAACAGCAAAAAATAAGTTTGTAACACTAAATAAACCATCACCGAGACCAGCATAATATGATGCTATGGCAAGCATAGGAAAAATTGATGCTGATGTAAAAGGGATCCTTGAAATTGCAACACCTTTGATAACTTTTGTTGAAAAATTTATAGGTACTTCAACAACTTCGTCTATAACTGTAGTCTCACCACAGTAACCTGTCTGAGGCTTATCTTTACCATCCCCAAATAATGGTGTTATCCTTATTTTTGCATTAATCTTTGAGCCATCTTTCTTTAAAAAATATGTTTTACCTATATATTCTCCCATTTTATCAGCTGTTCCAAGCCAATTTGCAACATTTTGAATAACGATCTCACCAGGTGAGAAAATAGATACCCTTTTCTTGCCCACAATCTCATCTTTTTTATAGCCAAATATTTCCTCAGCGCCTCTATTCATAGTAAGCACCCTTCCCTCCATATCGCACGTTATAACACTTCTTTTCATTATTTTAAATTTTGTCTAATTTATATATATATACTATATGTATATGATTTTGTTTAATATTTATTTAACAATTTCAATTGTTTTCATAATCCTCTAGAATTTTTATCATTCCATCTAATGTTAGGGTAGGTATTATATCATCAAACTCAACTTTAAGCGGTTCTGCAAATTTAGATAAACCACCTGTAGCTATGACCTTTGTATCGCCTACTAATTCATCTTTTATTTTTGATAAAATCTCTTTAACAAGTCCTACATATCCATGCATAATTCCACTTTGAATAGAGTGAACAGTATTTTTTCCTATAACCTTATCAGGAATTTTCAAATCAATTACAGGTAAATTAGCAGTATTTTTGTAAAGAGAGTTTATAGCTGTCTTTAGACCAGGAACAATATTCACACCTAGTACGTCTTTATTTTTAGATATTACTGTAAAGGTTAGTGCGGTACCGAAATCTACAACCACTACATTATCATCATACATAGAAGAACCTTCTACAGCATTAGAGAGAAGATCTGTTCCAATTTCATTTATATTGTCAATTGACACATTTACTCTTTTTACCGATGACGCTCTTACAATATGTATATTTTCGCATAACATATCATTACAGGATAATTTAACAATATCTGTCAGAGTTGGTACGACACTACTTATGATTACAGATTCAATATTAGAAGGATTAAAATCATTAAGATCAATAATTTTNTTAAGTTTTTTTTGAAAAGACCAGTANGTAAAATTCCTTTTTGTACTCAACCTATAAATCTTCTCCCAAACACCGTNAAAGTAAAGNCCNATTACAACATTAGAGTTACCTACATCTACAGCTACCTTAATCTTTTTCATTGAATAAATTTAATTGATCAGTGTCCAGNTCAAGTTCTATAGACTCTCCTACGTCAAAATTCTCTTGTTTTTCTTTCTCATTCTCTTGTTTAGGTAAATTATTATCAATTTTCTCTACTCTTTCTTTCAACTTAAAAGTCCCTGATCTGATTTTTTCAGATAAAATTTTATTTCCAATAGATTTCCAACCCTTGACATCTATAAAACCATCAATATCTAGTTCAATTGGNCTAAGTTTTTTATTNAAAAAATGTTTATATAGAATTATTTCACCTGACGAAGAAGTAACATATTCCAGTTTTGATCCTTTTTCTTGAGATATGTAACTAAACTTTTTATTTAGGGTAATTGTCTCAACTTTAAACCTCTTAACATAATGATTTTTAGTTTTTCCATCTAAATATATTGATGAAATTACTCCATCAGGGCTATATTTATCTAAAAATAGTATATTATTCCATTCGTATCTATTTGTTATTTCAAAGGATGTTAGTTCATAATTTCCATCTTTAAAGAAAACAATTATCATATCATCTCCATTAAACTTACCAANAAAATCACCTCTACCCTCGCTATTGAGTCTACCTATAGAATTATCATAATATATTTTTATTCCTGATAATGTAGATAGACCAAGGTGTTTATGTTTTACTGCTCTTATCTTATATTTTGATAATATATTCCCTTTTGCTGATTTTCCTTTTATCTCAATTTCTCCAAAGTCATAGTCAAATGACTTTTTTCTAGCTTTTTGTGATGCATGTANAAAAGCTGTAACCACCTCTGATTCTCCATTNGGTCTAGATTCAATGTATATGATTTTAGAACCTTTNTCAGTTTTTGATACATTATAAACTCGCTCTTTTGTTGCAGAAGTAACTTGAAATCTTTTTACGTAGCTATAGCCTGATTTACCATCAAAGTAGGCACAGTTAAATACCATCCTCTTATCACTTTTCTTCCATATCTGAGTAAGTATAACATTTTTACCAACAAATACTTTATCCTGAATCCTAACTATCTTATAGGATCCGTCAGCACAAAATGATATGATATCGTCAATGTCAGAGCAATTACAAATAAATTCATCTTTTTTAATACCATAACCAATAAACCCTTCCTTACGGTTAACATATAGTTTAACATTATTTGCTGCTACAGACTTAACCTTTATATTCTCAAATTTCATTATCTCTGTCTTTCTTTCTCTCCCCTTACCAAAATTATTTAGTATTTTATANTAGTACTCTATTGTATAATCAGTTAAGTTTTTAAGATTTTTTAATGTTTTTGTGAGCTCATTTTCAAACTTAATTATAGTCTCATCTAACCTTTTCTTATCAAATTTTGAAATTCTTTTAATCTTAATTTCAGTGAGTCTTACAATATCATCTCTATCAACATCTCTATAAAAATCCTTTTTATAAGGGTCAAGTCCTTTATCAATTGTATCGATTACATCTTCCCAAGTCTCACAACTCTCTATTTTCTGATATATCTTCTTGTCAATAAATATCCTTTCAAGAGTAGAAAATAATATTTTTTCTTTGAGTTCGTCTCTTCTGATTTCAAGCTCTTTCTTCAGTAATTTTTTTGTTGATTCTGCAGAATATTTTAATATATCTTTAACTCCTAAAAATTGAGGTTTTTCATCAACAATCACACATGCGTTCGGAGATATAGACACCTCACAGTCTGTGAAAGCATAAAGTGCGTCAATTGTTATACTTGGAGACTGATTCTTGTTTANGTGAACTAAAACCTCAACATTTTCAGCGGTATTATCAACCACTTTTTTAACTTTAATTTTTCCCTTGTCNTTTGCCTTNAGAATTGATTCTATTATGCTNGTAGTNGTTGTATTATANGGTATATCTTTNATTGCCAATGTGGTCTTATCAACTTCAATAATTTTAGATCTNACTCTGATTTTNCCTCCTCTCTTACCNTCATTATAATCAGATATATCAATCATTCCTCCAGTCAAAAANTCAGGGTAAAGCTTAAAAGAATTNCCCTTNAGGTATGANATTGAAGACTTTATNAGTTCAANGAAATTATGAGGCATAATTTTTGTNGATAAACCTACTGCTATACCNTCTACCCCTGAAGTNAGAAGCATCGGAAACTTCACTGGAAGGTTNACNGGCTCCTTCTTTCTTCCGTCATAAGATAATTTCCATTCAGTTGTTTTNTCNTTAAAGACAGTTTCAAGAGCAAATTTTGATAATCTAGCTTCAATATATCTTGATGCTGCAGCCTTATCACCTGTCCTCACATCTCCCCAGTTTCCCTGAGTATCAATAAGTAAGTCTTTCTGACCCATATTTACCAGAGCGTCTTCTATGGAGGCATCGCCATGAGGATGATACTGCATGCTGCTCCCTATAATATTTGCACACTTATTGTATCTACCATCCTCTATCATATTCATTGAATGTAAAATTCTTCTCTGAACCGGTTTAAAGCCATCATCTATAGATGGTATGGCTCTCTCAAGAATCACATAGGAGGCATAATCTAGAAACCAATCCTCATAAAGGTCAGATACCGCGTTATCGGAGATAGGCTGAATTTCCTCAATATTCTTATCTAAATCACTCATATTTCAGACTCTATTAAATCTTTTTCTACTCTCAGCTTATCAATTATAAATTCTTGTCTGTCAGGTGTGTTTTTTCCCATATAAAAAGTTAGTAGGTCTTGAATTTTTGATTTTTTAGTCAATATGACAGGCTCAAGCCTTATCTGATCTCCAATAAAATTCTTAAACTCTGATGGTGAAATCTCACCAAGACCTTTAAATCTCGTTATCTCAGTGTTTTTACCTAATTCTTTTACAGCAGTATTTCTCTCTTGATCATCATAGCAGTACATTGTTTTTTTCTTATTTCTTACTCTAAAGAGAGGAGTTTCAAGTATGTATACGTGACCCATTTTTACAAGATCAGGAAAAAACTGAAGGAAATAAGTTAATAATAAGAGTCTTATATGCATGCCGTCTACATCAGCGTCAGTAGCAATGACGATTTTTTTATACCTTAATCCATCTAAACCATCTTCAATATTAAGTGCGTGTTGGAGTAAATTAAACTCCTCATTTTCGTAAACTATTTTCTTTGTGTGTCCAAAACAATTAAAAGGTTTTCCCCTAAGACTAAATACAGCCTGTGTCTGCACATCTCTTGACTTAGTTATAGAGCCACTGGCAGAATCCCCTTCAGTTATGAATATCATAGAGTTGTTTTTTATTTCTTCATCTCCCCTCTTATCATTGTAGTGTACTCTACAATCTCTTAATTTCTTATTATGAAGTTTAGCTTTTTTAGCTCTCTCGTTAGCTAATTTTTTTATACCAGCAATTTCTTTCCTCTCCCTTTCAGATTGTATAATTCTCTTTTGTATAGCCTGAGCGGTATCGCTGTTTTTATGGAGGTAATTATCCAGTTCTTTTTTGATAAACTCATTAACGAATGCACGTACACTCTGACCTTTTGGGCTAACATTTAAAGAACCTAGCTTTGTTTTTGTCTGTGACTCAAATACAGGTTCTTGAACCCTTATAGCTACAGCACCAGCTATGCTCGCTCTTATGTCTGTTGCGTCGTAATCCTTCTTAAAAAACTCTCTTACAGTCTTAACTACTGCTTCTCTAAATGCTGCCAGATGAGTGCCACCCTGTGTTGTATACTGACCGTTTACAAAGGAGTAGTACTCCTCACCATAGTTATTTGTGTGTGTCATTGCACATTCTATCTCACTTCCTTTAAAATGGATTATTGGGTACCTAATAGATTCCTTATCCGTCTTACTCTCTAGGAGGTCAAGGAGTCCGTTTTCTGAGTGATACTTCTTCCCATTATAGTTTAAGGTAAGTCCAGAGTTCAGAAATGCGTAATTCCATATCTGATCTTCTAGGTACTCAGGAATGTAATTATAATTTTTAAATATCGAGTTATCAGGCTCAAA
>NZKG01000018.1 GCA_002692105.1 Marinoscillum sp.
TTGATGCCCCTATCAATGTTCCTTCGACATTTTGACCAAAGAAGGTTTTAAATGTAGCTTTATCACCTAACTTCATAGCTGAAACACAATGATCATTAGTAACAATTAAATTATTTGTTACTGCAAATGCCGTACACAAACAATTTAATGAAAAATCTTGATCTGTAGATCCCTCTTTACATGCAGAACACCCTGTTTCTGACACGAACATTAATGTTGCTTGTTTAGCTATTTCAAAAGCAGAGCTGTTTAATTCAACGATTGGAAATCCAGATTCAGTGAAATTTTCGTCGTAAGTAATTTCCTCATATAGCACGCTACTTGGAACTATTGGATTTTTAGGCCATTTGTAAATTTCTTTTAAATCTGGTTTTAAAGGATTTTCAAGATCAGTATTAGTTTTTGCTGCATCACTTATTGCAAGCGATAAATTAACTGAATCAATAGCTTGGGTTACCTTTGTACTGTCTGCAATAAATGAAGATAAAACACCCAAACTATTTCTTTTAGTACTTCGAGATATCTCACCACACATCCAATCAACATTGCTTACTGAACCACCAATCATTCCAATTACATAACCATCTTTATCAAGAACAGGGCCTCCATAACTTCCAAAATCAGAATAAAAATCGAGCCAAAATACTTTTGGATTTTGCAAGTATTGACCTCTATTTCTGTTACCTTCACATTTCCCTAGATCTGTGACTGTTGTGAACCAACCCCCCGAAGTATTTGAAGCTTCTGGGTGGTGTATAGCTACTACTTTTTCATTGTTGAACTGAATTTTATCTTTTACTGGAAGTGGGAGTATTTCTGAACTTTTAACTGACCAATCTTCCCAAGAACTTACAGGTGTAAATACATCTTTTGTATACTTTTCAATCTTTATTATTGCAATATCATCTTTGTTATAAATAATTTTTCCTACACCAAATGTTTCATCAAATAATTGAATAAAGGTTCCCTCACCCTCAATATTATTAACCATAAACTCTGGACCACCGTCAATCGTGACAGGATCTGAATTTATAACAGTTTCATATTCTTCACAGTTATACATACTTCCATAGCCATTTGGATCTCCAAAATCACCGCTTGAATATGCTCCTGAAGCCTCTTTTTCTTTTAAAGTAATTACATTATCGCTATGGGTCATCACATAATCTTTAGAGATAAAAAATCCAGAATATGGGTTTGTACTCAAAATTATCTTGTTTCCATTAGTGTCAAAACATCTGTCTGCAATAACTGTTACTGTAGATTGAGAGGCCCATCTTGCAATTTTTTCTAAAGGTGGAAGACTATTGAAGTTAATATTATCAGGAACAATCTCTCTGTCCATATATCCAATATAACTACTTAATGAAAGCCCATATTGAGAATCTATTTCACCATCTGGCCANCTNTCAGCTTTTGTTNTGACAGTAATACAACCATAATCATTACAAACATCTGTGGATGANATATCTAATTGTGAGTTTACTAATTCTGAATCCCACCAATTTAGTATTTGATTATTTTGTTGGTTTTCAGTTCCTTCATTGGGATTTTGGGATGAAGTATCTTCTGNNGATCCAGCCTCAATTGGCATATCATCTATATCAACACCTGTTGTTGAGGGCATAATTAATACTTCAAAAAGATATCGGATTAATCTTTCTATTTCTTGAGAATCNTCAGATGANTGAAGGATAAATTTTTCGCANTGTATTAANGCATTTGTCCTAAGATTCATATCAGGCATTTGCTCCAAGGCAGACTTNCCTTCTAATTCAAAAATAACTTTTACGCTACCATCATCATTTTGTAAAAAGATTGGGATAGAAATCTCTAATCCTTTGTCATTTACACAATCAGTAAAATTTAAGAGTATGTCGTAGTCAAAAACTTCACTGTTGCTACTGTCATTTAAGTTTAAAATTTCATCTGTTGGTTGTACTTCTGTNTGTAATGTTTGGTCTGTATTTCTGACATNCTCAGTAGATTCNCCTCCACACATAGAAATTAANAATATAAGAATNACATATCTTTTCATTAATTTAAGTCTAGTAAGATTCATTCAGCATTGAATATTAGCACTGCGTTATGCCCACCAAACCCAAATGAGTTTGACATTGCTGTATTTAATTCCTTTTCAACATATTTAGTNGGTGTATAGTTTAAATCACAGTCTTCATCAGGATTTTCAAGATTAATAGTTGGTGGAATTTTTCCATTTTTAATTGATAGTATTGTTGCCATTGCTTCAAAGGCACCTCCACCACCTAATAAATGTCCAGTCATTGATTTCGTTGATGAAATTTTGACATTATATGCATCATNACCAAATAAAGATTTTATAGCAAGTGTTTCATTCAGATCATTAGCTGGGGTAGATGTACCATGAGCATTTATATAATCAATGCTTTTACTTTCAATATCTGCATCAGCAATTGCATCTTTCATTGCGCGTACGGCTCCTTCGCCTCCCTCTGAAGGTGCAGTTATATGATNTGCATCAGTTGATGATCCATAACCGGATACATATCCATGAATNTTTGCGTTTCGTCTCTTTGCAGACTCTTCACTTTCNANAATTAATACAGTAGAGCCTTCNGCCATTACAAAACCATCCCTATTTTTATCAAAAGGCTTACAAGCTTTTTTAGGTTCATCATTTTGTTTTGAAAGTGCCTTTATTTGTGAGAATGCTCCAATCGTCATTGAAGTTGTCCCAGATTCGGTACCGCCAACAAGAACTTTACTAACTATATTTTGCTCAATCATTCTTTTTGCCTCACCTACCGCATTCGCAGAGGCCGCACAGGCTGTTGTAATTGTTAATGATGGGCCTCGAATGCCATATTTAATAGCAACTTGTCCTGTACTTGAATTTGGCATTAACTGTGTAATCGCAAGCGGACTTATTCTTGATGAACCTCTTTCGTCATAAATTCTTACAGCATTCTCAGTCGCTCCAATTCCACCAATCCCAGTTCCAAATATTATTCCAAAGTCATCACCCAATTGTTCACTGATATTAAATCCTGCATCTTTGATTGCCTCCTCTGCTGCAAAAATAGATAAATGACCTGATCGGTCAAGCTTTCGTGCATTTTGCTTTCCCATGTATTCATTTGCATCAAAATTTTTAACTTCTCCAGCGAAAGTTACTGGTAAATCTGAAGCATCAAATAAAGTAATATAGTCAATTCCGGAAACACCATTTATTAAGTTTTGCCATGTATCAGATACATTATTACCAAGTGGATTTATCGTACCTAAACCTGTTACAACTACACGTTGTTTAGTCATGGTTTAGAGTTTTGAATGTAAAAGGTTTACAGCTTGGCCGACTGTGCCGACATCTGTAAGCTCTTCATCATCAATTTCTATTTCAAACTCATCTTCAAATGCCATTACGACTTCAACTATACCTAGTGAATCAATTTCAAGATCTTCTTCTAACTTTGCATCCATAGTGATTTTCTCAGAATCGATGCCTAATTCTTCTTCAAATAGGCTTTTTACCTTGTCAAAAACTTCATTTACTTCCATAATTACTCCCACTAAGTTGTTANACCACCATCAATAGGTATTACTTGTCCTGTTATATATTCTGACTCATCTTTGNATAAAAAAGATACCATGTTTGNAATATCTTCTGGCATACCCATGCGTTTTATTGAAAGTTGCTCTATAATATTTTCTCTGTTTTCATCATCGATAAATGAAGTCATGTCTGTTTCTATATATCCAGGTGCAATAACGTTCGATGTAATGTTTCTGCTACCTACTTCTTTACTGATTGATTTTGATAATCCAATTAATCCGGCTTTTGAAGCCGCATAATTTGCTTGACCTTGATTTCCTGACAATCCTACAACAGAAGATATAAATATTATTCTTCCCCATTTATTTTTTATCATTTTCTTTATCGCTCTTTGAGATGTGTAAAAATTTCCAGTTAGATTTGTCTGTATAACATCATTCCACTCATCCTCTTTCATTCTTGGTAAAATATTATCTCTAGTAATCCCTGCATTATTAATCAAAATATCTACATGACTATATTTATTTTCTATTTCTGTAAATGCCTTATCCACTGAATTTTTATCACCAATATTTAGTTGAATAGAAAGCGCATCTCCTCCTGAGTTGTTGATTTCTTCCACAACTTCTACCGCCATATCCTCAGAGTTTGAAAATCCAACTACAACTTTAAAGTTNTTTCCAAGCTCTAAAGCTATAGATTTTCCAATACCTCTTGAGGCTCCTGTTACAAAAACTGTTTTCATATGTTGTCTAATTTGTCAGGAACCTGATATTCGATAGCTTTTCTAATTGTGTCAGTAGCAGTNCCATTAAAATCTGGTAGTTTGGCATCGGATGTATTAATTGGAGTAACACGATCTCCCAATCTAACTACACATGCTCCCCAAGCAAGTCCGGCACCTACAGCAGTAAAAACAGCAGTTTCACCACCTTTTATTTCACCTTCCTCAATTGCATCAACAAATGCTGTTGGAATAGATGCTGCCGAAGTGTTTCCATATCGATGAACTTTTTTTATGGTAGTTGCATTGGGAAGTCCTAATTTTTTTTCTAAAGCTTCTACAATTCTTATATTTGCTTGATGAGGAATAAAAATTTCAACATCCTCTTTTGACAATCCGGATTTTTCGATTGCATCAGCAGAAGCTTGTGCCATTGCTCTTACTCCAGATTTGAATATTTCCTGACCATCAAAGGTCCATCTAACCCTGGCTGCTTCATCAGTTTTAAATCTATCCATTGAAGAACCAAAATTTGGAATTTCAAGAATCTCTAAATTGTCTGAACTTAAACCATTAGAAAAAGAATAAATTTCACCGTCTGCTTCATTTTTACTTTCTTCAATAACTACAGCTCCAGCACCATCACCAAAAAGTACAGCCGTATTTCTGTCAGACCAATCAAGTAACCAAGTTATGTGCTCAGCACCGATTACCAATGCTCTTTTGTAAAGATTGCTTTCAACAAAGGCTTTTCCTTGCTCAAGTGCATATAAAAAACCAGCGCAGGCAGCGTTTACATCATATACAGAAGCATTGATTGCNCCAATTTTTTTCTGNACATGTGCTGCTGCAGAGGGAACAATACTATCAGGTGTACATGTAGCAAGAATTACAACGTCAATATCCTCAGGATTTAATCCAGCACAAGCAATTGCGTGTTTCCCAGCTATTTCAGCCATATCTGATGTGTTTACATGGCTAAATCTTCGCTCTTTAACACCTGTTCTTTGTTGAATCCATTCATCAGATGTATCAACAAATTTTGATAAATCATCATTAGTCATAATATTGTCAGGCGTACATTTACCCCAACCTGTAATTGTTGATTTCAATTTTTCCCCTTACTTAGATGATTCCAAAGAGTTTATTATCTTTAAATCCTTATATGATATAGACTTTCTTAACATTCCAGCAGTTACATTTCCTGGCCCAATATGACACCATAAATCTGGATTCACATCTTTATTTACATTATTAATTTGNAGATTAAAAAGAACTGAATTATCTATTTGATTTACTAGGTTATCTTTAAGCGAGGATACTTCAACTTTTTTTCCATCAACGTTCATATAAACAGGAATTTTCCCCTCAGATATATTAATTTCACTTAGAGCATCCTTAAGTGGTTTTTTTGCAGGACTAACTATTTCAGTATGAAAAGCTCCAGCTACTTCAAGAGGGATGACTCTTTTTGCACCAAGTGCTTTTGGATTTGATTTAAGAAAATCCATATCGTCGGTGTATGAACTAATAACAACTTGTGATGGATCGTTAAAATTTGATATCCATATTTGAATTCCTTGATTATTCAATTTATTGATTTCTTCAACTGTAACTTCTAAATCATTTGTTAAAACAGCAGCCATTGTTGTATTAGAGTTTTCAACGGCTTTCTGCATCTCCTCACCTCTTACAGCAATTACCTTCAAGGCATCTTTAAATTCTAAATATCCCGACAAACATAAAGCCGTATACTCACCTAAAGAGTGGCCAATAAGAGCGGTTGGATTACCTAAATTCTTGATTGCTTCGATTCCATAGCAGTAAGAAACTGAAAATATATAAGGCTGAGCAATATTTGTTTTTTTAATTAACTCAGGATCTTTCGAATTAATAATTGCTTCCAAACTCCATCCAAGCGATTCTTGAAAAGTATCTAAAAGTAGGTTTTCATACTTTTGTAGTAGTTCATCTCCCATTCCTATTTCTTGAGAGCCTTGACCTGGGAACATACCAACCCATTGCATGATTAATTGTTCTTTTCTGAAATAGCGAATGCTATTGCATTTTCATTTTCATGTGAAAGTGATATGTGAATATTTTTGATGTTATTTTTCTTTACTGCCTCNGAGGCTCTTCGAAATGTTTTTATTGTTGGTTTTCCTCCACCAGTAACTTCAATATCTTTCCAGCTAATTTCTCTCCAGCCTTTTCCTAATGATTTCATCACAGCTTCTTTGGCTGCAAATCTTGCACCTAATCTTTTTGAAGGATCAGAAAATCTTTTTGCATATTTAATTTCTTGTTCAGTAAAACATCTTTTTAAGAATCTTTCTTCAGATTTTTCTAGTAATCTTTTAACTCTCTTTAAATCAACTTGGTCTACGCCAATTCCATATATACTCATACCTATCCTATTTCAATCAATATATCACCCTTATTGACAGGTTGACCTTTTTTAATGTTGAATTCTTTGATAACACCACCAATAGGGGCAGTCACAACATTCTCCATTTTCATAGCTTCCAGCACGAACAAGGAATCNCCTTTTTTTACTTTTTTACCTTTTTTTGTCAAGGTATCCATAATTGTTCCTTGCATATCTGCTTTTATGATTCCGGGATTTCTTATATTTCCAGTCAGATCCATACCGATTTTCTTTGGCCTTTGAGGAGCCAATGATGGACTTTCATTATCATTTAAAGATATATTGACTTTGCTTGGTCTATCAGTAAATATCTCATCTTCAGAAATATCTTTAATTTTAAAATTTTCCTCCAAAAATTTAACATGAATTTGACTTTCTTTAAATTCTTTAGTTGATATAACATCGGAAAGCAGAGATATTGTTGTTGGTATGCCTCCAATTATGTACTCATCTAGACATCTTTTACCTTTTGAAATTGCTTCTTCTCTCGAAACTCCCCATACAACTAATTTTGAAATTAGATTGTCATAAAAATGTGATATTGAGGTACCAGTCTTTACCCATCCATCAACTCTTACACCGTTCCCCATAGGTTCTCTATATTCAGTAATAGTTCCTGGAGTTGGCAGAAAATTATTGGTCGGATCTTCAGCATTTATTCTAAATTCTATACTGTGCCCTCTAGCTTCAGTTTTGAAATCTTCTAAAGAATTACCGAGTGCTACTTTAATTTGCTCTTTGACCAAGTCAATACCGTATCTCATTTCTGTAACGGTATGCTCAACTTGTAATCTTGTATTCATTTCTAAAAAATAAAAATTTTCGTCATTATCAGCTAAAAACTCTACCGTTCCTGCGTTGACATAGTTTGACGACTCAGCAATCTTAATTGTTGCTTTTTTTAATTCTTCTCGGCCAAATTCAGATAACCATACAGGAGGACTTTCTTCAATAAGTTTTTGATTCCTCCTCTGTAAAGAACAATCTCTTTCTCCTAAATAAACATGATTTCCGTACTTATCACTTAATATTTGTGTCTCTACATGTCTTGCTGGTTTTATAAATTTTTCAACGTAAATTTGATCTGATCCAAAATATGCCTCACTTTCACGTTTTACTATTTCAAAATTTTCATTTAATTCTTTTTCATTACTGACAATTCTTAAACCTTTTCCACCACCTCCGTGAGCTGCTTTCAGAGCGANTGGATATCCAAAACTATTTGCATCTTTTAAGGCTTCTCTTTTTGTTCGGGATGGTTTCAATTGTCCTGGAACTGGTATTAAACCAACCTTTGAGATTAATTTTCTAGATTCTATTTTGTCTCCCATTGATTTTATNGTCTCTGGGCTAGGTCCAATCCAAATTACATCTNTCTTTTGAACTGCTTTTGCAAAATCTGCATTTTCTGCCAAGAAGCCATATCCTGGATGAACCATATCTGCTTTTGTTTCCTCAACAGCCTTTATTAAATTTTTTAAGTTTCTATAACTGTCAGCAGGAAGAGATCCACCTAAATAAAATGATTCATCAGCACGTTTTACATGCAAAGAGTCACTATCAATATCTGAATAAACAGCGATTGCATGCATGTCCATTTCTTTTACTGATCGGATTATTCTTAGTGCAATTTCACCACGATTAGCAATTAGTATTCTTTTTTTTGTCATAAATAATTTATTTTAACTTTTGGGCAATTCCTATTGCAAGACTTGNTTTAATCAGATCTCCAACAATAAATGGATAAACACCAATTCCAAATGCTTCAATTGGCGATATATTTAATGTAATTATTAAACCAATTACACCACAAATATATATTGCCAATGTGCCTGTTGCTATAGCTATTGTGGGTTTTTGAGACATATTTCCAATTATTTGNGCTGCTATAAAGAAACCGATAATGTAACCAATTGTTGGGCTTCTTAGTATGGCTAACCCTGCAACACTGCCTGAGAAAAAAGGAAAACCTGCAAGACCTGTAAATAAATAAAAAATCATACTTAATGAGCCAAATTTACTTCCAAGAAGCAAGCCTGACAAAATAACTACAAATGTCTGAGCTGTTATTGGAACAGGAGTAAATGGAAGCTCAAATCTTATTTGAGCACTTAAAGCAGTCAATACTGCAAAGCCAAAAGATAATGATAGGTTTCTGANNAAAGAGCCTTTTTCAACCCAAGAAATAGATATATTTTTAGAGGGGAATGTTTCCATGTTTATCTCCTACGTTTGTTTTATTTACCAGTTCTTTGAATGCTTCTGAAACAATTTTTCTTGTTTCGCTGGGTTTTATTATTTTATCTACTAATCCAAGTTTTGCGGCACTGTCAGGATTGCTAAATTTCTCATTGTATTCATCAACAAATTTCTTCTTAAGCTCTTCAGAATTATCACTATCTTTTAATTCTTTTCTATGAATAACATCTACTGCACCTTCTGCACCCATTACAGCAATCTCTGCAGTAGGCCATGCAAAAAGTTTATCTGCCCCTAAACCCATCGAATCCATAACTATGTAAGCTCCTCCATATGCTTTACGTATGACTACACAAACTCTTGGAACAGTGGCTTCTGAATAAGCATAAAGAAGTTTCGCTCCACTCCTAATGATTCCTCCATGTTCTTGTTCAACACCGGGCAAGAAACCCGGTACATCAACGAGTGTTAAAAGAGGAATATTAAATGCATCACAGAATCTAACAAATCTTGAGGCCTTTATAGATGAATTGATATCTAATACTCCAGCAAGCTCCATTGGTTGATTTGCAATGACCCCAATAGTATTTCCATTTATTCTTACAAATGAAGTAATGATATTTAATGCATAGTTTGCATGAACTGGGTACTGCTCACCATCATCAACAATGGTATTAATTATTTCATTCATATCGTACGGTTGATTTCTAAGTTCTGGAATTAAGGATTCTAGAGAATCTACATTTCTTAATGGATCATCTTCAGTAATAAAAGTTGGTGGCTTTTGGTCTGATGACTGTGGAAAAAAACTGAGCAGGTATCTTACTTCTTCAAAAGCTTGTTNTTCAGTTTCACACACTTGATGACTTACGCCTGACTGTGTTCCATGAGCTTCAACACCACCAAGTTCTTCATAACTTACTTCTTCTCCAGTAACTGTTTTAACAACATTAGGACCAGTTACGTAAAGTTGTCCTATATCTTTTACCTGAAAAATAAAATCAGTTAAGGCTGGACTATAAACTGCTCCTCCAGCTGATGGCCCAACAATTACGGATATTTGTGGAATTTTTCCAGACGCTTCTACATTTTTTCTGAAAATTTGAGCATACCCATACAAAGATGAGATTCCTTCTTGAATTCTCGCACCACCTGAATCTTTGATTCCAATTACTGGAGCTTTTGCTTCAAGAGCTAAATCCATTATTCTAAGAATTTTCTTTGCAACTATTTCTCCTAGACTTCCGCCCATTACAGAAAAGTCTTCTGAGAAAACAAAAACAGGTCTTCCATGAATTGTTCCAGATCCTGTTACTACTGCTTCACCATCAGGATTTTCTTCTGATACAACGTTTTCATCAATTTCAGTAAATGAGCCCTCATCTAAAAGAAGATGAATCCTTTCATATGCAGTTAATTTACCTTTAGGATGCTGAATTTTTTTTGCTTTTTCATTACGTAAGCCAGCTAAATTTTCTTCTGACATGCCCAACTTTCTTATTATTATTAACCTATATATTTGACCTATGTATATGTAAAGAAGTAACAGTATGAAGTCTATTTTTTTTGATGAAATTGCAAATACTCAAGATTATGCAATAAATGAGTTTAAAGAAGAAACATTGCTAATTGTTAGTAAAGCTCAAACCGCGGGCCGAGGAACAAATAAAAATAAATGGGAAAATGCAGATCAAAGTTTGGCAGCTTCACTAGTTTTTAACAAAAAAATTGTTAACTTTAAAAAGACTCTGATTCCATTATTAGCTGGATATTCATTTGTTTGTTTAAATCAAATTGAAGACCTGAAATTAAAATGGCCAAACGATATAACTTTAAATGAAGACAAAGTTGGAGGAGTTCTTGTAGAAGAAAATAACGATTTGATTTGTATAGGTTTAGGAGTCAATTATTTCTGGAGCAATCCTGTCATGCCAGGTGCAGGAGGTTTGTATAAAGAAAAACAAGATGACAATGNAATTTTTCTCGATGCTGAAAAATGGGCAAAAAAAGTGATGGACTATATAACAAAAAAAGACTTCAATCTCGAAAATTACAAATTAAAACTTACCACTTTAGGAAAACTTGTTGAATATCCGGATGGAAGNGGTTGGGCTAAAGATATAAATGATGATGGATCATTAAAAATAGAAACGCCTTCAGGTGAATTATTAAATCTAACCTCACCCCTGATAAGCGAGATAATATAGTTATCATTAATTCTTGAGAGGTTAAATGAAACAGTTAGTTGTTGAAAAAAATAATCCTGAACCAATTTTATGGGAAACTCCTATACCAAGGCCGGGACCTGGTGAAGTATTAATTCAAAATCATTATTCAGTTGTTTCAACAGGAACTGAGACTGCAACAATTGAGTCTGCNAATAANTCNGTAGCTAAAAAAATACAAAGTTCATCAAATATTGAAAAAGGAATTGAGCTCCTAGAAAAAGAGGGTGTNAGGGCTGTTTGGAATGCTGTATTTCCCAAAAATATTCTTCCAATTCAGCTTGGGTATAGTTCATGTGGAAAAGTTGTTGAAATTGGCGAAGGTGTAAAAAATTTTCATGTAGGTGACATGGTTGTATCGAATGGTAACCATGGAGAATATGTTGTTGTAAATCAAAACTTGTGTTCAAGAATACCTTCAGCAACAAACGATAAAGAAGCGGCTTATACAGTTTTAGGAAGTATCGCTTTACATGGTTTGCGATTATCGGAAACATCATTAGGTTCAAGAATTGTAGTTGTAGGTTTGGGTATTGTTGGTCAATTAGTTTGTAGGCTAGGTGAAGCTCAAGGGTCAGAAGTTTTTGGTATAGATCCTGACGATATGAGGAGAGGAGATAATAAAAACTATTTTGCCTCAATTAACGATTTACCAATTGATGAAGTAGATTCGGTAATTATTACTGCTGCTTCTGATAGCAATGAACCAATCGAGGCAGCAACAAAAATTGCAAGGAATAAGGCAAAAATTGTTGTTGTCGGGGATATTCCATTAAATATTTCTAGAAACGAGTTTTATTACAAAGAACTAGAGCTTGTCGTATCAAAGTCTTATGGACCTGGAAGATATGATAAGCAGTATGAGGTTCTTGGGAATGATTATCCGATAGAGTACGTGAGGTGGACAGAAAATAGGAATTTCGAAGCATTTTTAAAACTCCTATCGCAGGATCAAATCAGTATTCAAGATTTAATTACGAAGGAAGTTGAATTTTCAGAATCTCCTAATATTTATAATTCATTTAATTCAGAAGAAAAACCATTGTCAGTTTTGCTCAGATATGATATTAAAACTGAACCTAAAATTCAATTTGAGAAAAATGAACTCATCCCTGAAAATAATAAAAAAATTAAAATCGGCGTAATCGGTGCGGGAAACTTTGCATCCACAACAGTTATTCCTATTTTGAAAGATTTAAAAAAATCTTGTCAGATCTTAGGGGTTGCATCTTCAGGGGGATTAAGTTCTGAAGCATTAGCAAAAAATTTCAAAATTAAAAATAAATACCAAACTGAAGATGAAATATTTGAATCTGATGAAATAGACGCTGTATTTGTTCTAACCCAACATTTCAATCATGCCGATTTAGTAATCAAAGCAATAAATTCTACTAAAGCAGTTTATGTAGAGAAACCACTTGCCATAAAAGTTGATGATATAACCAGAATCGAAGAGGCAATGTACAATGCGGAAGATCCNAAAATTTTCCTAGGGTTTAATAGAAGGTTCAGNAATGCATCTAGGTTTATAAAAGAAAAATTAAATGCTTCACCAGCCAATGCATTAAATTTTAGATTTAGTGTTCCAAAACTTGAAAGAGACCACTGGACAAACATTAAGGAAATTGGAGGAGGAAGAATTGTAGGTGAAGCTATCCACGCTATTGATCTTGGGACATATTTTTTTGATTCTTTACCACAGAACATATCTTCCCATTCTCCAATTGATAAAGAATTAGATGAAGCATACGATAACCAGGTTTTTATCAATATAAATTATGCAAATGGTGCACATGCTGCTGTTCAATATTTTTCAGATACCAATAACAATTTATCTAAAGAAAGATTAGAGATTCATGGAAGTGATAATTCTTTTATTGTTGAAGATTTTCAACTTTTGAGATATTTAATTGGACCAGATGATAAGAGCAAAGTATTTTCTGATGGTAAAGGTCATAAACAAGCTATTGAAACTTTTTTAAAGTATGTAAACAATGAAGTCCCTAACCCATTTACATGGCTTGAAATAAAAGCAGTATCTCTTGCCGGCATATATGCACAAAATTACCTAAATTCAGGGGCTCAAAAAAGTATTTTTTAAAAATAATCACACTAAAAAAATAACAACGTTACTGTTACTGTGTCGTAAAGATAGATAAGAAAAGGAAGCAAATGCCAAAAGGTAAAGTTAAATGGTTTAACAAAACTAAAGGTTATGGTTTTATTGAACCTGAAGAAGGCGATAAAGATGTCTT
>NZKG01000019.1 GCA_002692105.1 Marinoscillum sp.
ATATGATAATAGATGACTCTTTGGCCTTATTATATGCCTTTTCTATTCCTATACTTTCAATTTTATCTTCTGTCTTCCTTAAACCTGCAGTATCAATAAATCTTACTAGATTATTTCCAATTGTTATTGTGTCTTCTATAATATCTCTTGTTGTTCCAGGTACATCTGAAACAATAGCTTTATCATCATCTAATATGTTATTTAGTAGGGTAGACTTCCCAACATTCGGTTTCCCTAAAATAACTACACTTACCCCATTTTTAACAGCATTATTTAATTTAAAGCTAGAAATTAAGACTTTACAAAGTTCATCGATCTCAATCAGAAGTTTATTTAAAATATCCCTGTTAGCAAATTCAACATCTTCCTCTGAGAAGTCAAGCTCTAATTCTAGAAGACTTGAGAGGTTCAATAAATCAGATCTTAATTTTTTAATTTTATTAGAGAACACACCCTTTAAATGATTAATTGCAATTCTATGAGCATTCTCTGTTTTACCAGAAATCAAATCAGACACTGCCTCTGCTTGTGATAAATCCAAGTTACCATTTATAAATGATCTAAATGTGAATTCCCCTCTTTCTGCAGCTCTAGCACCAAATTCAATTGTAATCATTATAATTTTTTTAACTATAATTTGAGATCCATGGCACGATATCTCAATGATATTTTCTTTGGTGTAGGAATTCGGTTCTTTGAAAACATTTAAAACAACTTCATCAATCACATTACCATCATGTATAATATTTCCAAAATGAACAGTATGTGATTTCACATCTCTTAAATCTTTAGAAGGGAAAATTTTATTTACAATATTTATTGATTCAGACCCTGACAATCTAATAGTAGAAGTCGCTGAAGAGCCTGATGGTGTGGACTGGGCTACAATGGTATCTTTAAAATTCATAGGCAAAAATACATAAAGACAAATTATATACTCACTAAGAAAAAATATGTTTATTTAGAATAACTTCAAAATTATCCCAAAGATACATCTAAGCTCATCATCACTATAAAGCCAATGATCAATCCCATTGTAGCGATGTCTACGTTACCTCCTCTGTGACTTTCAGGAATAACTTCTTCAACAACTATAAATATCATTGCTCCTGCTGCAAATGCAAGAGCATAGGGTAGAATTGGATAAACTAAAATTACAAATGCTGCTCCAATTACAGCAAATATAGGTTCNACAATTGCNGATAATTGACCCCATTTCCAAGATTTCATTTTACTAAAACCAGCTCTTCTAAGTGGCATTGANACTGCGAATCCTTCTGGGAAGTTTTGAATTCCTATTCCCAAACCCAATGCTACAGCTGATCCTAAAGTAAATACTGATGAGTATTCNGGTGATGCAAGTGCACCAAATGCTACACCAACAGCTAATCCTTCAGGAATATTATGAATTGCTATCGCTAAAACAAGCAGTGAGGTTTTNTTCAAGTCACTTTTAGGTCCNTCAGCCTCTTCAATTTTTCCGAATATATGTAAGTGAGGAATGGACTTATCAAGAATNTACATGAANAATGCACCAAGAAAAAAGCCAATAGCAGGAGGTANAAAGGGAGGTAAAGTAGTTAATCCTAATTCATTTTGTACTTCTACTGCACTAATNGCAGGTGATAATAGTGACCAGAAGCTTGCAGCAATCATTACACCGCCTGTGAACCCCAATGCNGCATCTAAAAATTTTCTATTTGTGGAGTTGAAAAAGAATACTAAACCTGCTCCAATAGCTGTTAAAATCCATGTGAATAGACCAGCGTAAAGTGACTGAGTTATTGGAGATGATTGAGATTCAAAGAAATTTATTAAGCTTTCCATAATTTAGATTTTTGTTATTTTAATATTTTCAGCAATTACTTTTGATATTATTANTGATTTATTNTTTATCGAAACATCTANAGATCCATCATAATCTATTTTATCTAAAATTTTAACTTCTGTNCCAATCTCNATNTTAAGTTTGTTGAGAAGAATAAAAAATTCTTCATCTTCATTTATTATTCTAGATACAATTCCTTTTTCATTTATTTTTAGATCTGAAATNGAAATCTTATCGACAAAATCTATCTCTCCCAATTTATTTGGTATTGGATCTCCNTGGGGATCAATTTTTGGATANTTTAGGTATTTATCAAGATTATCTATTAGCTGATCAGATGAGACATGTTCTAGCTCTTCTGCTACTTCNTGNATTTCATCCCAATTAAAATTTAATTTCTCATATAAAAAAACCTCCCAGAGTCTATGTCTTCTAATAATTTGAAGTGCTACTTTAATGCCATTTTTTGAAATTTTAGTTCCTCTGTATTTTTCATGATAAATTAATTTCTTTTTAGATAGCTTTTTTATCATATCTGTTACNGATGCTGGNTCTATATTTAATATCTTTGAAATAGAGTTAGTTGTAACAACTTTGTTCCCTAATTCAGATAAGTTATATATTGATTTAAGATAGTTTTCTTCTGATTTTGATAAAATTAAATTAGTCATAACATAAAAGATTTTTAGACGTACCTAAATTAATTAATAATACCTACATGAAAAAATTAATTCTAATTATTTTTCTNTCNNCTTCATGTGTTACTGATGACANTAGAACAGGNGANAAATTGTATAATNATAAAAGGTATGAGGAGGCAATAANCGTTTANACTGAAGGNTTGAANCTTAATCCTAATGATACTAAGTCCNTATATAGAAGAGGNAGGTCATATGAAGAAATNAAATTATATGACATGGCAGTTTCTGATTATAAAAANATATTAGATATAGATAAAAAAAACATAAACGCATTACTAAGCCTTGCAATNAATTCAATAAGAAANAAAAATTATATTGTNGCAGAATCATATTCAAAGAATGCAATNAAGATAAANCCAGATCTTGANCAAGCACATTTAATTCTTGGNAGATCGCTNCAGTATCAGGGNTTATTTCCTGATGCTATGAAGTCTTTNAAGACATCAGTTTCATTAAACTCAAATAACTCTGATTCTTACTACTATATGGGTTTGATTTATTTGAAATTAGATGATTCAAGAAATGCGTGTAAAAACTTTACCACTTCTGCCTCGTTAGAAAATANTAAGGCAATTAATTTATTAAAAAAATATTGTCAATAGATGAATATCATTATTTTACTTTTAAATTTATTTATAATGGAGAACAAAATAGCAACTTTTGGGTCTGGATGTTTCTGGTGCACNGAAGCTGTATTTGAATTAGTAGATGGCGTAGTTAGTGTTGAGTCAGGATATTCAGCTGGAAATACTGTAAATCCAACCTACAAAGAAGTTACAACTGGTAANACTAATCATGCTGAGGTTGTTAANATAGAATATAATCCCTCACAGATATCTTATCCTGAGTTATTAGAAATATTNTGGAGAACGCATGATCCAACAACATTGAATAGACAAGGTGCAGANGTGGGAACCCAGTATAGGTCAATAATACTTTATCACGATACAGAACAAAAAGAATTNGCAGAGAATATTTTATCCGAATTAGAAAACTCGGGNTCATGGAAAAGTCCTATCGTTACTCAAATTCAAAAATTTGAAATATTTTATACTGCTGANAGTTACCACCAAGACTATTATAAACTTAATCCAAATAACGGCTACTGTTCTTATGTTATAGCACCCAAAATCGATAAATTTAAAAAGGTTTTTAGGAGCTATTTAAAGAATTAATATTTATATCATATTTATTTAAAATTTTCATAATTTAAATATCAAAATCTCTTTCATTTTTGTAGAGATTGTATTTTTTCANTCATTTCGAGTTATTGAACGTTACTTTTTTTAGAATCTTCTAATAATTTTAATATTTTACAATAGAATAAAAATTAAATTATCNTATGTCAGAAAAATCGAAATTAGAATATATATGGCTTGACGGTTACGANCCTACTCAAAGCTTGAGAAGCAAGACTATGGTCCGAAGAAACTTTAAAGGTAAACTCGATGAGTGTCCCATGTGGTCATTTGATGGGAGTTCTACTTTACAAGCAGATGGTAATGACTCTGATTGCCTCCTAAAACCAGTAGCTATATTTCCAGATCCAGATAGGTCTAATGCTTATTTAGTTATGACAGAAGTTCTTAATGCTGACGGTACGCCTCACTCTTCAAACGGTAGAGCAACTATTGACGATGATGACAATGATTTCTGGTTTGGTTTTGAACAAGAATATTTTTTAATTGACCCTGTTACTAATTTACCTCTTGGATTTCCTGATAATGGATACCCAGAGGGACAAGGCCAATATTATTGCAGTGTAGGAGCCAGAAATACTTTTGGAAGAGAGTGTGTTGAAGAACATTTAGATCAGTGCCTTGAAGCTGGAATAAATGTCGAAGGCATAAATGCTGAAGTTGCTACTGGACAGTGGGAATATCAAATATTCGCAAAAGGTGCTAAAAATGCTGGAGATCAAGTCTGGGTTGCAAGATATCTTTCAGAAAGAAATGCTGAGAAATATGGTCTAGCCATTGATTTACACCCTAAACCTGTTAAGGGAGATTGGAATGGCTCTGGTATGCATGCTAACTTTTCTAATGAGGTAATGAGAAGTGGTGGTGATGAGAATGTTTTCAATAAGATCTGCGAAGAGTTTGGGAAAAATATCAACAAACACATTGACGTGTATGGTGCTGATAATGACCAAAGGCTAACAGGTTTACATGAAACTCAGTCTATAGATAAATTTTCTTATGGTGTATCAGATAGAGGTGCATCTATTAGGATACCAATAGGTACTGTTGAAGATGGATGGAAGGGTAGACTAGAAGATAGAAGACCAGCATCTAATGGTGATCCCTATAAAATAGCATCTGTTATTGTGTCAACAACTAAAGCTGCCTTGTAGTTAATATTTTATTAGATTTGCATAATATGCTTTCTAATAAGAATAAATTTATGTTCCTAAAGACTTTTCTCTGGAATATATCAGAGTCTATATCGTCCATAAAATCAAATAAGTTAAGGGTATCTCTAACTGCTGCAATTATTTCAATTGGTATATCATCATTAGTAGGTATTTTAACCTCAATTGATGGTATTCAACAGTCTGTAAGCAGTAGCTTTTCTGAATTAGGATCAAATAGTTTTTATATAAGAAGTGTAAGAAATGACAGAGGTAAAGAATCGGGTATAATTAAAAAAAATTACCCTATTATAAAATACAGAGAAGCAAAAGAGTTTATAAATAGGTATAATGGTGCTGGAACTCCCTCTATAAGCACAAGAGTCACCCCAATAGCTGAACTTAAATATAAGTCAGAGATAACAAACCCTAATGTGGTAGTGGACGCAGGAGATCATAATTATATCAACACAAATCAAAAAGTCATTTTAAGTGGTAGAAACTTTACTCAAACTGAAAATGAAAATGGTAGTTTTGTAACAATTATTGGCTCAAGAATTAAGTCAACTCTTTTTAAAAATAATGAAGACCCAATAAACAAGTTTATCAGTGCAAGAGGAAATAAATTTAAAGTAATTGGTGTTTTAGACGAGCAAGGAAGCTCTTTCGGACCAGGTGGTGATAACTTAATTATTATTCCTATAGAAACATCTAGAAAATTAAAACCTACTTCAAGGTACGAAATAACAGTTCTTGTCAGCAACTTAGAACAAATAACAAATGATATAGATTACTCAAGAGGTCTATTTAAGTTGGTCAGAAGAGATATACTAGGTTCTGATGATTCATTTGAAATAGAAAAGAATGAGTCTCTTGATGAAAGGTTAGGTGAGATAACTGGATATCTCAAAATTGGAGGATTTACAATTGGATTTATTACATTACTTGGTGCCTCAATAGGATTAATGAATATTATGTTGGTATCTGTAACAGAAAGAACTAAGGAAATAGGCTTGAGAAAGTCAGTTGGAGCGACGCCAAATGTAATTAAGAATCAATTTCTATTAGAGTCAATACTAATATGTTTAATTGGNGGTGTAGGTGGTATTATATTTGGGATGTTNTTTGGTAACTTAGTTACAATATATATTGGAGGTGGNAGTTTTATNGTNCCNTGGTTATGGATAGNTGTATCNCTTATAATCAGTACANTNGTGGGTATATTNAGTGGNTATATTCCTGCAAAAAAAGCAAGTGCTTTAGACCCCATNGANTCTCTCAGATTTGAATAAATTTATAATCCGAAAAATTTATTTAAAAAAGTCACTAAAAAAATTGAACCAAGAATAAATGGACATACATACGATATTGAAAAATTAATATATTTTTCAACTGCAGAGCCTTTATAATCANGATTTCCTCTACTTATTTCTTCTGAGAGATTTTTCTTNTTCCAAATATATGTCACATACATGGTTATCATAAATCCTCCGAANGGGAGTAAAGTGTCATTGGATACGTCAATAATAAATGTCATAAAATCTACAGGTTCTTTAGAACCGAAATAGGTTATAAATTGACTAAAAAATTCATACTTTCCTTGAGAGAGTGCTGAGGGAACTCCAATTAATAAAATTAAAAGAGCAACAATCCAAACTGAATATTTTCTTTCAATCTTATATTCATCAACTAAATAACTAACAGGAACCTCAAGTAGTGATACAGTTGAAGTTATNGCAGCAAATGATAATAAAATAAAAAANGTTGACCCAACAATTACACCGGTCACATCACCCAAATTTTGAAATATTTTTGGAAATACCTGAAATATCAANCCTGGACCTCCTTCAGTCTCAATACCTGAAGAGAAGACAAAAGGAAATATAATAAGACCAGATAAAAAAGCAATCCCAACATCAGTTAGTGTAATTAATGCCGCAGAATTAATTATATTATTTTTACTATCAACATAACTGCCATATGTTATGAGCATCCCCATTCCTAAAGAGAGTGAGAAAAAAGCTTGACCCAGAGCATTGCCAACGACAGTTAAATTAATTTGAGAGAAGTCAGGGATAAGATAGAAAATGATACCATCTATAGAATTAGGAAGAGTTAATGCATATATTATTAATATAAGTATAATGATTATAAGTGATGGCATTAATATTTTTGCAGCTTTCTCTATACCTTTCTCAACACCTCTAGAAACTATCAATGCAGTAAAAAACATAAATAAAATAGAGTATAAAAATACATTTTGAATATTATTTACATATGACCCAAAGTTATTAGAAATATCAAAGTTTCCATTAACCATCTCTACGACATACCCAAGAACCCATCCTGCTACAACTGTATAAAATGATAATATAAGTATTCCGCATAAAACACCCATTTTACCTATAAAATTCCANTTTCTATGACCTAGAGAGTTAAATGCTCCAATAGCATTTTTATTTGTTTTTCTTCCTATTGCAATTTCAGATACTATTACAGGAAAGCAAAGTATGAAACAAAAAAATAAGTACATTATGAGGAAGGCAGCGCCGCCGCCATTACTTACTTCAAATGGNAACTTCCATATATTTCCCAATCCAACTGCAGAACCCGATGCAGCAAGTATAAAACCTAATTTAGAATTAAATGATCCTCTTTTCATTATTTAAGCTTTTAAATTCCTTAAATCAACTGGAACTACCTTTGAAACACCTTGTTCAGGCATAGTGATTCCATAAATTATATCTGCATTATTCATTGTCCTNTTGTTGTGTGTAACAATTATAAATTGGGAACTTGATGAGAATTTATTAATTATTTTATTAAACTTATCAATATTACTATCNTCNAGAGGTGCATCTACCTCATCAAAAACACAAAAAGGAGCAGGTTTTAATAAATAAATAGCAAANAGGAGAGAGGTGGCAGTAAGAGTTTTCTCACCACCAGATAACTGGTTAATTGTAAGTGGTTTTTTACCTTTAGGTTTTGCCATTATCTCAATTGAGGATTCTAATGGATTATCTGGGTCATTAATTACTAAATCACAGTCATCATCCTCGGTAAATAATGACCTAAATACAGTCTTAAAATTATCTTTAATTTTCTCAAAAGAGTTTAGGAATGATTCTTTAGCTACTAAATCTATCTCTTGAATTGTTTTTAGTAGAGAATCTTTTGCTTCGAATAAATCTTCTCTTTCTTTAACTATAAACTCGTGTCTTTCATTAATTTCTTTATATGCTTCCATAGCCAAAGGATTAATTTGACCTATTTTTTCAATTTTTTCTTTTAATTTATCTCTTCTTAATTCTAGATTTTCTATAGAATGGTTTTCTATTAAATCTTTATCAACTTTACACTCGGAAAGCTTCANATCAAATTCTACNGATATTCTTTGATTNATTGAATTTAAATCTAATTCAGTATCATAAATACCACTNTTTAACTGATCAATNAGCTCTACATTTATATCCTTTTTTTTCTGTAACTCTCTAACTGAAGTNTCATCCAAATCAATATTTGATTTTATTTTATAGTATTCATTCTCANAATTCTCTAGATCATTTTCTGAGATTGATTTGTCATCATAAAGTTTTATTAATACGTNGTCTTTCTCATCGTCAATAGATGATAGTTTTTTAATTTCATTTTCAGAATCATTTAACTTTAATTGATTTTTATTAATCCTTTTCTTATTAAAATCATAAGTNATTGATTTGTACTCTAGCTCTTTCTCGAGTGACTCAAGTTTTGACTTCAAGTTATTATAATCAATTTCTGTAGTGGATAAGTCTTTCGATTTATCAGAAAATAATTTATTAATTCGGATCGTCTCTTTGTTATCAGCCCTGAATAAATCTTCAATAATATTAAAAGATTTATCAATTGATGTAATTTCAACTTCAAGTGAGTTAAGGTTTTTTATAACTTTAGACTTATCAATTTTCTCTAAAGATATTAGCTTCACAATCTGAGATTTTTTACTTGTGATATTTTTTATATTATTACTAATTCCTTGAAATTGAGCTTCTACATCTTTTATATCAGAAATTTTTANGTTCTGATTCTTCAATTTCTCCTCATACTTCAGGTATTCCTTTTTGTTTAAATCAAGTTTATCTAGAGTCTTTTCAATATTTTTCTTAATAACTTTAAGTTCCTTCTCTATACTTGTGATAGAAAACTGCGACCGTTTATTACTCTCTTGATCAAATTTTATACTCCTTTTTAGTTCAGATACACTCTCGTTTAACAGCTTTGATTTTTCAGCTTTAATACGTTTTAATTCCTCATGATCTCTTATCTTATCTAGTATCTTATTTAACGACTCCTGCTTTGATTGTAACTTCTTTTCGTAAGGAATTAAGGATGATTTAGAAGATTCAATTGCTGCATTTTTTTTGGCTAACTCGGATGAGACCTTTGTGTTTTCATCTTCTATTTTACCTAGTTTGATTTTATTAGTTTCTAAACTTTTTCTAGAACTTTCAGAGTTTTTTAATGCGACATTTATNCTTATATTTTTGTATTCTTCTTTATATAAATAATATTTTTCTGTCTGCTTTGCCTGTCTTTTNAAAGACCTTAANTTTTTTTCNATTTCATAGACTAGGTCTTCAACTCTGTCAAGNTCTGATTCTGTCTGCTTTATCTTATTGAAAGTCTCTTTTTTTCTTTTTCTAAATTTTGATATNCCAGCTGCCTCTTCAAATAAACTTAATCGGGAATTATCTTTATCATTTAAAATATTATCTACCATTGAAAGCTCAATAATTGCGTAGTTATTTGATGATATCCCAGTGTCTAGAAATAAATTTGTTATGTCTTTTAGTCTACACTTAACGTCATTTAAGAGGTATTCACTATCNCCTGACCTAAAGTATTTTCTTGTTACTGTTACTGTTGCGTATTCTGTAGGTATTAAATTCTTAGTNTTATCAAATGATATAGAAACCTCTGCCAACTGAAGTTTTTTTCTTGANTTACTCCCATTAAAAATTATATTTTCCATCTTATCAGACCTNAAAAGACTNGTTTTCTGTTCNCCTAGTACCCATCTTATCGCATCAACNATATTAGACTTGCCACATCCATTAGGTCCCACTATACCTGTTACACCCTTATTGAAATTAATAGTTGTTTTGTCTCCGAAACTTTTAAAACCTTTTATTTCAATTTTATTTAACCTCATAAAGATTTATGAATTATTTTTGATAAATAAATATAATATATATAAATATGGATTTCCCTGATTTAACAGAATATATAGGACCAATTATTTTTGGATTAATAGCATGGTTATCAAATTATTTTTCTAAGAAAAAGAAGCCAACAGAACAAACAGAGATTGAAAAAAAGAAAACTAATGAAAGCCTACCTAATGAGCTGACAGAACTTTATAATAAAATTATATCTCCTGAAAAAGTTGAGGAAGTTAAAGACGAAATAAATTTTTCTACTGAATTAAAAAAATCCATCGTAGAAAAAGAAATTATCGATGAAGTTAATATTACAAAAAATAACGATGAGGATATCAATAGTATTNTCAAAGAAGAAATAACAGATGATTCCGTAATAGAATCAAGATACGATACTAACAAGAAAGATAAACCAACAAAAAAAACTATTTCAAAACGCAATAATATAAGAGACAGAATAAAGTCTAAAAATGGTTTAAAAGAAGCATTTATCCTCAAAGAGATTCTAGACAGGAAATACGATTAACGCTCACTAATATTTATATAACTTCTAGCATTTTCGCCTAAATATATTTGTCTAGGCCTCCCAAGAGGTTCCTTATTTTGTCTCATCTCNACCCATTGCGATATCCACCCAGGTAATCTTCCAAATGCGAACATAACTGTAAACATCTCCGGTGGAAAACCCAGAGCTCTGTAAATAATACCACTATAAAAATCTACATTAGGATATAGTTTTTTCTCCACAAAATACTCATCTTCTAAAGCTATTTTTTCTAATTTTTTTGCTAATTCAAGAACAGGATCATCAACTCCAAGCTTTTCGAGGACATTATCTGCAGCTTTCTTTATAATTTTTGCTCTTGGGTCAAAGTTTTTATAAACTCTATGACCAAAGCCCATAAGCCTGAAAGGATCAGATTTATCTTTTGCTTTTTTAATGTATTTATCAATATCATTGTTATCGTTCATAATTGTGTCGAGCATCTCTATTACAGCCTGATTTGCTCCACCATGTAAAGGACCCCATAATGCATTAATTCCTGCAGAAATAGAAGGGTAAATACTAGATTGGGCAGAACCAACAATTCTAACTGTTGAGGTTGAACAGTTCTGCTCATGATCTGCGTGTAGTATAAGTAATGTATTTAGAGCGTCTGTGACAACTGGATTAGGTTCGTAGGGCATTGAAGGTAGCTCGAACATCATCTTTAGGAAATTTGAACAATAATCAAGGCTGTTATCTGGGTATATTATAGGGTGTCCATTTCTTTTTTTAAATGACCATGCAGCAAATGTTGGGAACTTACCTAATATACGAGATATACTTAAGTCAACTAAATCTTTTGATTTACTAGGATCTAATGATTCAGGGTAAAAAGCTGTTAGACTTGTTATTAAAGATGACAAAACGCCCATTGGATGCGCTTTTGAGGGGTACCCTTCAAGTATTATCTTGAAATCTTCATGCACTAAGGTGTGAAACCTTATCTCGTGCTCAAATGAGTCTAATTGTTCTTGGGTTGGTAGTTCACCATATATTAAGAGGTAGCAAACTTCTGTAAATGTAGATTTTGAAGCTAACTCTTCAATAGAGTAACCTCTATGTCTTAATATTCCTTTCTCTCCATCTAAATAGGTTATTTTACTTGTAGTCGCTCCGGTATTCTTATATCCTTTATCTAATGTAATAAGACCCGTTTCGGAACGGATCTTAGATATATCTATTGCATCTTCATTTTCTGTCCCTGTCAGGACTGGTAATTCTATCTCTTTTCCGTTATATGTTAGTTTTGCAGATTTTGTCATATTAATTATTACCACCAAGAATTAAGGGTAAACCATCTTTGCCACTACCTACGACAACTATTTTAGAGTTAGGAGATTCAGCTAACTTACTAGTAGCCTCAATTCCCCTCATCTTGAGAAGGTTAGGTGTCAAACTGTTATTAATTATTTTGTTGGCGTCAGCTCTACCTTGTGCCTCAATCCTTATCCTTTCAGCTTCACTTTTTTCTCTTTCAAGCCTGTACTGATATGCTAGTGCTTCTTGTTCTTGCTGTAATTTATTTTCGATTGCACCTTTAATCTGAGCAGGTAAAGTAATAGATCTAATTAAAAGAGATTTCATTATAATATTATTACCGGGTTGTCTTAGGACCTCACTAGCTTCTTCTTGAATTAAATTTTCAACCTCAGCTCTCTTTGTAGAATAAATTTCTTCTGCGGTATATCTTCCCATAACATCCCTTACAGTTGATCTAAAGACAGGTCTAACCAGTCTTCTTAAGAAGTCAAACTGATATGTCTCATAGATTTCTCCTACACTATCATAATTTAAGTGAAAGTTCATAGTAACGTCAACATTGATACTTAAACCACTTCCATCAAGCACATCGATTGTCTCCTCAACTAGATTATCGGTAATATCAAACTTATATAAGTCATTCCAAGGAGCCTTGATTCCGAAACCTGGAGTAACCACATTTTCCTTGTCGAGACCTTTTCCAAACTTATAAAAAATCACCGCTCTTTCTGTAGACTCAATCACATAGAATATACTAGAGGCAAAAGAGAATAAGATTGTGAGACCAAATAATAAAACAACTATAACTGAAACTAATTTAGAACTTTGCATAATATTTTTAATTTTTCCACAAATATAAGTTTATTCGACAATAATAAAAGTATAATTCTTTTTACCCTTTTGAATTAATAAATATTTTTTGAAATGTAGGTTATCGGATATATCATATTGATCATTATTTATTTTTTCTTTGTTTATCATTAGACCATTATTTTTAATCATCCTAATTAACTCAGATTTTGATGAAAATATCTTGAATTTACATGATTCCGTTATAATTGTTTTAAAATCATTATTTAAATCAGATTTTTTAATTTTAATACATGGTACTGCTGTTGACAGAGATTCCATCATCTCCTCACTTAAGTCATTAAAATCATCTTTAGTAAACTTTCCAAATAAAATATTAGATGTTGACTTAGCTATCTCAAGTAATTTTCTGTTATGAACAATTTCTGTAATTTCATCAGCTAAAGAGTTTTGTAATATTCTTAGATGAGGTTCTTTTTCATGGTCCTTTATAATTTTATCTATTTCAGATTGACTTTTTAAAGAAAATATTTTGAAAAACTTAATTGCATCATTATCCGACACATTAATCCAAAACTGATAAAACTTGTATGGGCTAGTCTTTTTAGGGTCTAACCATACATTACCATCCTCAGTTTTTCCAAATTTTCCTCCGTCAGATTTAGTAATTAGTGGTGTTGTTAATGCATAAGAATCTCCATTTGAAACTTTCCTTATCAATTCATTTCCAGTTAGTATATTTCCCCATTGATCAGAGCCGCCGAATTGAATTTTTACTTTTTTATTTTTCCATAACCATAGAAAATCAAACCCTTGAATCAGCTGATATGAAAATTCAGTGAATGAGATGCCAGAATCTAAGCGATTTTTTACTGATTCTTTTGACATCATGTAGTTGATGTTAATATGTTTACCTACTTCCCTAAGGAAATCAAGGAGGTTAAAGTCTTCAAACCAAGTTTTATTGTTAACTATTGATGCGCTATTTTCTCCTGTGAAACTTAGAAATTTCTCAAATTGTATTTTTATTTTTTTTTGATTTTCACTAATTGTACTTGAATCTAAAAACTTTCTCTCCTTACTCTTTCCAGAAGGGTCACCAATCATTCCAGTTGCTCCACCAATTAATATAATTGGTGTATGACCATACTTCTGAAAATGAACTAAAGTCATTATTTGAACTAAATTACCGATATGGAGAGAATCAGCAGTTGGATCAAAGCCAATGTATCCTGCAGTTTTATTTTGTGATAGATAGGTGTCTGTTGATGGTGTCATGTCATGAATCATACCTCTCCATTTCAACTCTTCAACAAAATTTTTCATAGGAACCTATTTATGTAAATATTATCATACAATATTATTAAAAACTATTTACTTTTAAAGAATTAAATAATGATAGAATCCTATTCTCAAATTTTTCAGAATTTGAAAAAAGATATTTACTCTAAAATATATCTTTTGATGGGAGAGGAGACTTTTTTTATTGATAAGATTTCAGACTTTATTGAAAATACTTATATAGATAAAAGTCATAGGTCATTTAATCAGGAAATCCACTACGGTAAAGATTCAGATATTGAATCAATAATAGGCTCGTGTAATAGCTTCCCAATGATGTCTGATAAAAAACTAGTAATAGTCAAAGAGGCACAAGAAATGGATTTCTTTAAAAGACCTAACGAAAAGGGTATTCTCCTGTTAAAAAATTACCTTGATAAACCAAATCATTCTACACTTCTAGTTATATGTCATAAAAGTAAATCTATTGATAAGAGAGGAAAACTTTATAAGTCATTTACCAATAATACAATTATTTTAGATTCTACATCAAAAGAAAATAAAGTTTACGATAACCAGTTACCAAACTGGATAAATAATGAGGTATCCCAAAAAGGATATAAAATTGATGATGAATCAGTTTTTCTTATCATTGAGAATGTAGGGAACAACCTGGAGAGGATAAATAATTCTCTAAATAAAATTACTTCGAATAAAGTTGATAATACTATAAAGAAAGAAGATGTATTAAATTTTGTTGGTATAAGTAGAGAATATAATTTCTTTGAATTTCAAGATAGCTTGATAGATAAAGATTCAATTAAATTTTCCAAAATCACCAATTATTTTACATCTAATGAAAATAAATACCCCTTCCAGCAGTTATTGGTATATATGTTTTCTTTTTATTCTAAGATGTTAATTATCAAAAACAATAATCTTAATAATCCGCAAACAATTGCATCATCACTAAGGATCCATCCTTTTGTTGCCAAATCATTTTCAAGAGCGATAAATAGATATTCAGTAAAAAGCTTAAAAAAAATTTTAGCATACTTAAGTGAATTAGATCTTATATCAAAAGGAATAAAACCAATATCATTTGATTATAAATCAATAGTAAGGGAAATGAGTTTTAAACTATTTATAAATAAATGAGAAAAATATTTTTTTTCATTTTCATTTTAATATCACTTAGTGCAAAATCTAATAACGATAAGCTTACAAGATATTTCAAAAATCAACTTTATGATATTTATATAGAGTATTATACTAAAAATTTTAATGAACTCAGTAAAGATAAAATTTATACAAATAATTATTATATCTCAATAATTAAATCAAAGAGAAGTAAAAACTTTAAGCATCAATTTAGAGCAGAGATAGAAAATTATATAAACACAAACCTTTCAGGCTCCATAAAGGATTTAATTTATGCTTATGGGAGGTATGAGTATTCTAATAATAGATTTAAGAACGCAATAAAATTTTTGAGTAAAACTAAGACTAAAGAATCCGATTACTATATTGGCTTATCTTATTATCATACAAAAGATTTTATAAAAGCTGAGGAAATATTATCAAACTCAGAAAAATCAAATGATAATCTCAATTTTATATTAGGAGCGATTTATTATAATTTAGATCGGCTTGAAGAAGCTCTAGGGTATCTTAATAAAGTTTATGACGATGATTACCAATCTAAAATACTTCCTTTTTTGATAAGCATTAACTTTATAAAAGAAGATTATGAGAAGGTTTTAGAATACGAATCTTCTTTAGATGATTACACAGATAATTTAGATTACTGTCTTTTTTTTATTGGTAAATCGAATCTATTTAAAAATAATTATAGTAAATCAATAACTAATTTTTTAAATATTAAAAATGAAATAGATAGAGGGNACGAAATAAAATATTTACTTGCTTACTCTTATTATAAAAATAATAATNTANATAAAGCCAAAATTTTATTCAATCAAATATTAACCACTAAGAATAAGTACATTCAACTAGCATCTTATTATTTAGGATCAATNTTCTANAAAGAAGATAATTTTAATATAGCTAAGAATTATTTCTATGCTGCCTACAGAGAAAATAAAGATGACGTATTTACAAGAAACTCACTCTTAAATTATTCTAAGTGTTTATATGAAATTGGAAATTACGATTTATCTATCACAACTCTTAATAAATTAAAATTTGAATTCCCTGATTACAAATCAGATGAGATCAATAAATTAATTAGTGAGAATTACTTTCTTACTAATGATTATAANAAGATCATAAATTATTTGTCTAACCAGACAGATATATCATCCGAAGAAAAAGAAAAGTTTCAATTTATAACTTATCAAAGAGGAGTAAATGAATTTAATAAAGGGGAATTTAAGAATGCAATAAATTACTTTAACTTATCAAATAAATATAAATATAATAACCAAATATACTCAAAGGCTTTATTTAATATATCAGAGGCCTACTTTGTAACAAATCAATATTCAAAATCAAAAAAAGAACTATTGAAGCTATTTGGTATAAATAATCTTGATANTGAGATTAAATCAAAAGCATTTAGGTCAATGGGTTATACTCTTTTCAATATGATAGATTATAAAAACTCTGCTATTTATTTCGATAATTATCTAAAAAGTAAAAAAATAAATAGTACAGAAAGCATAAATAACGAAGACTTAGATATTTTTATAAGACTAGCTGATTCTTATTATGCATCAAAAAATTACAGAAAAGCTCTAAATATTTATAATAAAGTAATTGATAGTGAGTACTTAGATAAAAATTATTTGACGTATCAAGTCGCTTTATGTTATTATGGTTTAANTGAATTCAGAAAATCATTTGAGTATTTAGATAAGGTAATTAACAACTCAAATAAATCGTTAACAGACGACGCGATTTTTAGGAAAGCTCAAATATATTTTGAAACCTCTGAGTTTGATAAGTCAATAGAATATTACACTCAAATAATTGAAAAAATAAAATACAGTAAGTATGTACCTTATTCTTATCTAAATAGAGCAACCTCATATTTTAATCTTAAATCCTATGACCAGGCAGAAAAAGATTTTCTTTTTATCCTTAATAAAATTGATANTAAGAATATTCAGGGAGAAGCTTTACTTGGGATGCAAAAAATAGTATCGTTTACTAATAATTTTTCTCTTTTAAATAAACAAATATCTGATTTTCGATCTAAGTACCCTGACAGTGATAATATCCAAAATATTGAATATGAAAATATNAGAAACCTATATTTTAATCAGAAATACGANGACTTAATAAANCAAGTTAATTCTCTAGACTCTTTAGGAAANATGATAATTAATAGAAATGAAATTGACTATTATCTNGCAGAGTCATACTTTAAAACTAATAATTATAAAAACGCTGAAATTATATATGTGAATATTTCGGATAGTATAAACTCAAAATACTATTCCAGATCATTAAATAGACTAGCTTCGATTAACTTAAGGCTTGAAAATTACCAGAAATCAATAAATTATTATAAGAATCTTCAAAATGTTAGTAAAAATAATCGAGAGAGGGTAGAATCATTTATAGGTATTCTATCAAATTATTTTTATCTGAAAAATTATGATTCTGTGTTCTACTATTCTAATAGGGTTAATGATTTTGAAAAAATTTCATTTAATAATAGNAATAAAATTAATCTAATAAGTGCTAAATCATTTTTAGAAAATGATAACACTTCTTCAGCAATAGATATGTTATTAAATACAATAAATCTTGTTAAAGATGAAAGTGCTGCAGAAGCTAACCTAATTCTAGCACAGATTTTTTTTAATAATGGTCAAAATAATCAGGCATTAGAAACTTTATACTCATTAAATCAAAATTTTCAAGGCTACCCATATTGGACAGGTAAAAGTTATATTTTAATTGCTGAGATATTTTTATCAGAAGATGATAAATTTCAAGCAGAAGCCACTTTATCATCAATAATAGAAAACACATCAATTGAGGAAGTAAAGNCTGAAGCCTTATCACTTCTTAANAAAATAAATTATGATNAAGAATCTTTGTANCATACTTATAANTTTNTTTTTTTCNACCAATATTTTTTCTCAAAACAGTGAGGGAGAGATAGAGGATGCTCAAATATTAATTGAGAAAAATAACCAAATAATTCTACAAAAGTCAGATAAAAAAATAGATAGAATAGACCTTGAAACTAATAATTTTAAAAAGAAAAGTACGTCTTTCGATTTAATTGACAGCATATTTTTAAAGGATAATAGAAAAATTGATAAGGTGGTGAGGAAGGAGGAAGTTAAACAAATTATAGTACCAACTAAGCTAACATTATTAGGTGGAAACTATAAAGGGTTTTTATTTAATTTTAATCCAAGTTTCANTGTTAATGATAAGTTATCTATTTTTTCTGACTTCTTCATTAAATCTAATTCTAAAGGGTCTTTAAATAATCAGTTATCTCAAAATAAACTATTTGATAATAACTTATCTCTTAACTACAAGCTTTCTAATTATAGCTCTGTTAACACAAATCTATCTTATAAAAATACATCCAGAGGTTTCTATGGTTTTAGAAATAGAATNAATGTTTCAGNAAATTTATTTAATGATTTAAAAACAAGAAATAATNTCTTTGATTATAATTTTAATTGGAGAAGATATAAAGAAAGCTTTGAATACAGAGTATCTATTTCAGGTAAAAATTACAGAGAAAACNNCTATTTAAATTTAGGTGATAACAGCCTAAAAATTAANGGAAATATTTCCTTNCTAAGAAAAAAAATAAAAATTTCATTTAATCCCTCTAATAAACTTTATGAACTTGGTGATTATTCTGAAAATCAATCNAAACATCANTATCANATAAAATTAAGATCATTGGAATTACCTTTATTAATAAATATTTACGGTAAAAATTTCACATTTGGAATTGGAGGAAAGTATTCATCATTAAGNAAAGAGTTAAAAGAAATAGAAGTTTATAACGGATTTTATCCTGAAATGAACTTCTCATATGCTTTTAAAAATTTATCTTTTTCATTAGATATTAAAAAGGATATTTATTTTGATGAGTANTATGAAAGAATCGAGAATTTTACTTATTTGTATGGCCCATCTATTTACAATGAAATATCAAAAAATGATATCAATTTAAATATTAATTCAAAAATAAATTATCAGCTTTCAAGTAAGAGTTACNTTGAGTTTGAATATAATAGGCTAGACATAACAGGGAGATTAAAATATAAAATTTATGATGGAGATAATAGACCTGANGATCTTANTTTCCCTATATATTTATATTCTCTNTTTAGATTTGGAGATCAAGAAATAATTAACAATTTTAAAATAAAGGGAAATTTTATTTTATCTGATAAAATAATTAGCCAGATTAAATTTGAGTATAGTAACTATGATATAACAGAAACATTTGTTCCAGAATATAAAATAGACATTCAAAGTATATATGAGTCAAATAATTTTGATGTTAGGTTTGGCTTGAGCATGTTCCTTGAGAATCATGGAATTACTTTCAGTAATGAATCATTTGATATGGATTCTTTTATTAACCTTAAATTACACTCAAAATATCATATATCAGAAAAGTTATCGATACATCTTAATATAGATAATATTCTAAACCATTATAATGAAATTTATTTTATGTATCCTGAATTAGGAACTAATTTGTTATCTGGCTTAACTTGGAAATTCTAATATGAAAAAGGATAATGACTTTGGATTAAGAGAGATTGATTTAAAGAAACGTAAGATTAATAGAAATAAAAAACCAGTAATTTTTTTTTTAATTCTAATAGTATCACTCGGAATTTGTTTTCATTATTTTAAGGATATAAATAAATTTAATAGTTTAACATCGTCTGAATTAAGTAATAATAAAAATTATATAATTGATTCTTTAAAATCTAAAAATTTATATTCAAAGAATATTCAATTATCTTATACTTTAAATTCACAAAAAGAAATTGATAGTCTAAGTATTGATTCTATTAATCTTTCAATAAAATTTAATAAAGAAATTATAGAATTAGATTCTTTAACTGGAAATTATTTTATTATTGAAGGAAGCTTTTCAAATTATAATCTATCTTTAAATAGAGCTAAGTATTTATTAAATAGTGGATATCAACCAATAATTATCATCCCAAAAAATAATAATATGTATAGGGTTGCAGTTGATATGTATGTAGACTTAGAAGATGCTAAAGAAAGCTTGGAAGCATATAAAAATAAATTAAATAATAAATTATGGATTTTGAGATATTAATTTTACAAATTATAAATGGGTCTGACTCAAGTGTTGTAATTAACTCTCCTCAAGAAATTACTGTTCTTGAACTATTATTTAAAGGGGGTTTTATGATGATACCCCTTCTGGTTTTATTTTTTTTTACTATATACATATTTATTGAAAAAATATTGATAATAAATAGAGAATCTAAATCACCTAAAAATTTTAATGAAGAGATAATTAATAGAATTAAAAATGATGATATTAATGGTGCAAAATTGATATGCGAAGATATTAACAACCCAGTCTCTAGAATGATTTTAAAGGGTTTAGATAAGCTTCACACAAACCTTAAAAATATAGAAACCTCTATTGAAAATGTTGGAAAGATAGAAATATATAACCTTGAAAAAAAATTAAGTATGCTTGCAACCATATCAGGTGCTGCACCAATGATAGGGTTTTTAGGAACTGTAACCGGTATGATTCAAGCATTTATATCAATAGCTGAGGAGGAGGGTGCTGTGAGTCCAAAATTATTATCTAGTGGAATTTATGAAGCAATGTTAACAACAGCTGCTGGTCTATTTGTTGGAATTATTGCTTATTTGGCATATAATTATCTCGTGACAAGGGTTGAGAAGCTTATTCATAATATGGAATACACGACAATTGAATTTATAGAAATACTTCAACTAAAAAAATGAATTTAAGGTCAACTAATAAGATTAATTCAACATTTAGCATGTCTTCTATGACTGATATAATTTTTTTGCTTCTTATTTTTTTTATGCTAACAGCGTCATTTGTAACTCCTTCAGGATTACCAGTAAATCTTCCCTCTAGTAAGTCATCTACAATATCTATTCAGAAAGTTTCTGTAACTATTACAAAAGATTTAAAATANTTTGTTAATGATAAAGAATCTGATGAAAATCTATTAGAAGCACACATCAGAGATGCTATTGGAAATGATGAGGGACTCGTAGTGCTACACTGTGATAAAGATGTTCCTGTAGAAAAATTAGTTAATGTTGCCGGTATTGCTACATCTCTTGAAGCTAAAGTAACGATAGCTACAATCCCTAAAAAATAGACATTAATTATGGATAATAAGAATATTGAGAGAAAAGCCTTATACTTAACTGTCTTAAGTAATTTTCTTTTCTTTNTACTTTTAATGATTATAGTAGCCTGGAAAGAAACTTACCCCCCACCTGAAGAGTATGGTATAGAAATAGGAACAGAGATTGATTCAAATGATGACTCNGATGATATAAATGAAANTTCAGAAACAGATGATGAANCTGAATTAGATGAAGAAGTAATAGAGNAGACTCAAGAAAGTAATAATGAAGAGATAAATAATAANAAGGATATAAAAACTATTCAAGATGAAGTAATTGAAAATGAAGANGNAATTATAACTGAATTAGAGGAANGTNTACTTATTGAANATAAAGATAAATTAATCGAATCAAATGAANACGATTTACCTAAAGAAAAAACTGATNATNAAGTACTTGTTGATGGAGAAAAGAAAATAGAAGAGAGAGCTATTTATAGTAATTCATCATCTTNGTCATCAAAGGGATCCTCTCTAGACATGCAAGGTTGGACATGGGATTTTGCNCCAAAACCAGATGATAAAAGTNCAGAAGGTGGAAGAATTGTTTTTGAGATTATTGTNGACTACTACGGAGAAATAATTGGATTAAAGACTCTTGAGACNACATTAAGTCCAATGGTAGAAAATATCTATAGAGAAGAAATTCTAAAACTAACTTTTAGTCCAACTAATAACGAAAATCCGGCAGAACTATCTAAAGGAAAAATTACCTTTATTATAAAAAATAATTGATTAATCTTTTTAGCTCATGACTTATAATGAAGCAATTGATTTTTTATTTAATTCAATAAATTCATATCATAATCAAGGATCTAAAGCAATAAGACCNGGATTAAAAAATATTATATCCTTATGTAATCATTTAAAAAATCCTCAAAACTTTTTTAAAATTATTCATGTAGGAGGAACTAANGGAAAGGGCTCATCAGCATANGGCATATCAAATATACTTATCCATAATAAACTTTCTGTTGGATTATTCACATCACCACANATTCATGANTTCAGAGAGAGAATTCAAGTTNATGGNAGTCATATAGANAAAGCGTTTGTAGTTGATTTTATAAATTCTAATAAAAAAATAATTGATAAAATAAGTCCTTCTTTTTTTGAACTTACAACCGCAATGGCATTNAAATATTTTCAACAAAAATGCGTCGATATTGCTGTNATAGAAGTAGGATTAGGTGGCAGATTAGATAGTACTAACATCGTTGATTCTGATGTTGTATTAATAACTAATATAGGCTACGATCACCAAAATATTTTAGGTCATTCACTTGATGATATCGCAAAGGAAAAAGCTGGAATAATTAAAGAAAAATCAATTTTTATAAAAGGGGAGAGGCAGGATGAAATTGATCATATATTTTTTAAAAATGAAAAAAAACATCTTAAATCATGGAAAAATTTAGAGTTGAAATCATTAAAAAAAAATATTGATTCTAGAGAGTATGAGGTTAAGTTCAAAAAAATGAAATTTAAATTAGATGTATCTAATCCTACAAATTATTTTAAAAAAAATATTCCAGGAATAATCATTTCCTCATATTACATGTTAAAAAAATTTAATATAGATATTAATTCAAAGTCATTTAATGGAATTAATAAAGTATATGAAATAAATAAAATCATGTGCAGGTGGGATGTAATATCTAAAAACCCATTAATAATAGCTGATGGTTGTCATAATAAACCAAGTTTTGAGATAGTAATAGATGAAATAAATTCATATAAATTTTCTCAAGTTTATTTCATTATTGGCGGAACTAAAGAAAAAAACTGGCCTGAGATATGTAAGATTTTACCATCTTATTATAAATATATTATAACTCAACCTAATAATGAGAGATCATTATCAATTGATAAATTAAAGAAAGAATTTGATAGGAATAAACTCAATTATTTAAGTTTTTCATCATTTCAAAGTTCAATAAATTATTGTAAAAAAAATGCTAGAAAAAATGATTTGATATTTATTGGAGGCAGTCTATTTATGTTATCTTGATGAGGTGAAGAACAAATTAATTAGGTACTCATTTAATGAGAAGTCAAAATATGTAATTCAGGAAGGAAAAAAAATATACGATAATGTTAAAAAAAAATGGAACATATATTTTAAAAATGATAATCCTTTAAATATTGAGTTAGCGTGTGGATATGGTGAGCACACAACTCATTTCTCAACCAAGAACAAAGATCAAAACTACATAGGAATAGATATAAAGGGAGCAAGGATTTATAAGGGAGCAAAAATATTAGATGAAAGTAAGTCATCTAACGCTGTTTTTTTAAGAACTTATATTGAGAATATTTATGATTTCTTTGAGGTAGATACAGTAAGTAATATTCTTATTTCATTTCCTGATCCTAGACCAAAAAAAAGAGATATTAAAAAACGATTAACCAATGTTATGTTTCTCAATAAATACTATAGCCTCCTTAAAAAAAATGGGCAGTTAACTTTAAAAACTGATGACAAATCACTTTTTGAATTTACCATTGAGCAATTAAAAAAAACTAAATTTAAAGTTATAAGTATTCACAGTAATCTTCATATAGGAAATTTAAATAACAAATTTTCAGAAGTAAAAACAAAGTATGAAAAGAAGTTTATTAGAAAAAAATTGACTATTAAACTTCTAATATGTGCTAAGTAGGAATAGTTATCTTTTCAAGGGTATCCGAGAGATTGCTATAATCCTTATATCCTGGTCTTAACTCTTCGGATCCTGATAACTTTAATCCAAAATTATATTTTGTTAATACTGATTCTGTTTGAACTAAGGTTTCTTTCTTTCCCATAAATACATTATAATTTCTAAGTATTTTGATATGTTTTATTTTAGATTCATCAAATTCATCAATTGTTACAGCTTTTACATTACTAGAGTTTTGAGTAATAATTTCTAGATTATCATTCACTTCATTTAGATCAGGAATATTTATGATTAACTTTTTTTTTAAACTTTTGATATTGTTAAAATGATAATTGATACTAATGTAGTCAACATCAATTTTAGTTAAATAATCACGCGTGTGAGACCAAGAAGAATTGCCAAACTCTCCAACAATTTTTGGTCCATTTATCCAATTTTTAATTTCATTAAACTTTTCAATTGTGATGTGATTTTTTGAGTTTTCATCAAAATTAAATCCTATGTAATCAACAAACATACCTGAGCAATATCTTGCATCACTTAAATTATTAACAGAACTAACGTAGACAAAATACTTTAAATACATAGGAACATGTAATGATTAAAAGACGTAATTTTAACTAAAATTTTATAATTCAAAAGTAAATGAGTAAAAATAGGAGAGTCCTTGTTGCTATGAGTGGAGGTGTTGACAGTTCAGTGGCTGCTATCCTTTTAATGGAGCAAGGATACGANGTCATTGGTTTAACTATGAAAACTTGGGATTATGAATCATCTGGTTCTAGTAAAAAAGAAACTGGATGTTGTAGTTTAGACTCTATTAACGACGCNAGAAATATTGCAGTAGACCTTGGNTTTCATCATAATATTCTTGACATAAGNGATGAATTTGGAGATTTTGTAATTGACTATTTTACTGACGAATACATGATTGGCAGAACACCCAATCCGTGTGTATTATGTAACACGCATATTAAGTGGGAGGCACTTCTTAAGAGGGCAGATAAGCTAGGGTGTGATTTTATAGCTACTGGTCATTACGCAAATATTAAAAATAAAGACGGAAGATACTTTATCTCTAAAGGAAAAGATCTAAATAAAGATCAATCCTACGCACTCTGGGGTATCAGCCAAGAAAATCTTAGTAGAACTATTTTTCCACTTGGAAACCTAGAAAAAAATCAAATAAAAAAAATTGCATTAGAAAGGGGTTATGAGAATCTAGTTAAGAAGTCAGAATCTTATGAGATATGTTTTGTTCCAGACAATGACTACAGGTCTTTTCTAAAGAATAGGGTCAAAGACATTGACAAGAAAATTAAAAAAGGAAAATTTATAACAGAGACAGGAGATATTGTAGGAACACATCAAGGCTACCCATACTATACAATCGGTCAAAGGAAAGGACTTGGTTTAGCATTAGGATATCCAGTTTATGTTACAAATATTGATGTAGAGTCTAATACCGTTACCGTTGGATCTTTTGATGAGTTAAAAAGAAATGGTATGTATGTTGACAAGCTTAACTTTATGAAATATAAAAATATTAGTGGCAAAGTAAGTGCTGACACAAAAATTAGATACAATGATTTGGGAAGCCCCTCAGTTATTGAGAAGGTGGATAATACAATAAAAGTATATTTTGGATCAAGTGTAAATGCTATTACACCGGGACAAGCAGCTGTTTTTTATGAGGGTGATGATATTATAGGTGGTGGATGGATCAAATCAAGTTTCGATCAAAACAAAATAAATTTCAAGTCAAAGTATTTAATTAATAATGATTAAAACATCAATCTCTATTTTAGACTGTGATTTTAATAATCTAGAAAGAGAAATTAATAAGATTAATTTGTCAAATGCAGATCTTATTCATATTGATATTATGGACGGCTTTTTTGTTTCTAATAATACAATAGAAAAATTTGATATGGGTAAATTATCTAAATATTCAAAAAAAAAATTTGATGTTCATTTAATGGTTGATAATCCTGAAGATCATATTGAAAAATACATTAAGCCATTAACTGAATACATTTCTATACATATTGAAAGTAAAGGAGATATTAGTAAATCTTTAAATAAAATAAAAAATAATAATATTAAAGCAGGTCTTGCTATTAATCCTAACACAAAAATTTCTGATTTGTATCAATATATTAAGCTTATTGATATGGTAATAATAATGTCTGTTTATCCAGGAAAAGGTGGACAAAAATTTATTGAGAATACTTTTGATAGAGTAAAAATGTTAAGGAAAAGCTCTAATAATATTGAAATATCTGTTGATGGGGGAGTGAGTTCTTTAAATTCTTATAACCTAATTTCTAATGGAGCTTCTACATTAGTATCAGGAAGTTTTTTAATGAAAAGTGAGAATATTAATGATTCCATAAAAAACATGTTAAAAGACTCGTAATTATTCATTTTTGAACCAAAAATAAAGTATATTTATAGCGTAAATACTTACTAATTACTCATACATATTTTTAATGATAGAAGACAGTAGCCAAAACATCATTCCGATCAATATTGAAGAGGAGATGAAAGGCGCTTACATTGATTATTCAATGTCAGTAATCGTTTCAAGAGCCTTACCTGATGTGAGAGATGGCTTAAAACCCGTTCACAGAAGAGTTCTGTATGGAATGCTCGAGATGGGTGTTAATTATAATAAGTCTTTTAAGAAATCAGGTAGAATTGTAGGTGATGTTATGGGTAAATACCATCCACATGGTGACTCATCAGTATATGAGACTATGGTTAGAATGGCTCAGCCCTGGTCATTAAGATATATACTTGTTCACGGACAAGGTAACTTTGGTTCAGTTGATGGTGATTCACCAGCAGCTATGCGTTACACTGAAGCAAAACTCCAGAGAATTTCTGATGAATTATTATCCGATATAAACAAAGATACTGTTGACTTTCAGCCTAACTATGATGACACCTTAAAAGAGCCAACTGTATTACCTTCAAAGTTTCCAAATTTACTTGTTAATGGATCAAGTGGAATAGCTGTTGGAATGGCAACAAATATGGCACCACATAATTTATCTGAAGTTATTGATGGAACTATCCACTACATTGAGAATAATGAATGCAGTATTGGAGATTTAATGAATTTTATAAAGGCACCTGATTTTCCTACAGGAGGTATAATATATGGTTATCAAGGCGTTAAATCAGCTTTCGAAACAGGTAAGGGAAGAATTGTAATGAGAGCAAAAGCTTCAATTGAGATAAATGAAAAGGAAAAGGATCAGATAATTGTTTCTGAAATACCATATATGGTAAATAAAGCCTCAATGATTGAGAAGACAGCTCATCTTATAAATGATAAAAAAATTGAAGGAATTAGTGATATAAGAGATGAATCAGATAGAAATGGGCTTAGAATCATATATGATTTAAAGAGAGACGCTATTCCTAATGTTGTGTTAAATAATTTATATAAGTACACTCAATTACAGTCATCATTTGGTGTTAATAATGTAGCTCTTGTAAATGGGAGACCAAAAATTTTAAATCTTAAAGATTTAATTGAAAATTATGTTTCCCACAGACACGAAGTTGTTACAAGAAGAACTGATTTTGAACTAAAAGAAGCCGAAAAAAGATCTCATATACTACAAGGATATATTATCGCTCTTGACAATATTGATGATGTTATTGAACTTATTAAAAAATCTAAGAGCCCAGAAGATGCAAGAAATGGATTAATCAAAAAATATAAACTTTCAGAGATTCAGTCTAAGGCAATTCTTGAGATGAGACTTCAAAAATTAACTGGTTTAGAGAGAGATAAAATATTAAAGGAAAATGAGGAACTAAACAAACTAATAAAATCATTAAAGGAAATCTTATCAGACAAGTTAATGAGAATGGATATTATAAAAGAGGAGCTGCTTGAGGTAAAGGAAAGGTATGGAGATGAAAGAAGATCTGAAATTGAGCATTCTGCGGCTGAGTTTACGGTTGAGGATATGATACCAGATGAAGATATGGTCATAACTTTTTCTCATGAGGGATATGTGAAGAGAACTTCTCTAGATGAGTACAGAACACAGAGTAGAGGTGGAGTAGGAGCAAAAGGAGTTAAGACAAAAGATGATGACTTCAATGAACATCTATTCATTGCATCTACACATAACTACTTACTTATCTTTACTGAGTTCGGTAAGGTATTTTGGAAGAAAGTCTGGGAGTTACCAGAAGGTTCCAAAGTATCAAAGGGTAGGGCAATACAAAACCTCATTAATATTGAATCTGGAGATAAAATAAGATCAGTTATAAATATTGATAATTTAGATGACGAGGACTACTTAAATAATAACTTCCTAGTAATGTGTACAGAAGGCGGAACTATAAAAAAGACAAAACTTGAAGCATATTCTAGGCCTAGAGTAAACGGTATCAATGCAATTACAATTAAAGAGAACGATAGATTATTAGATGTTAAGCTTACTAATGGAGAAAATCATATAATTATTGCGAAAAGGTCTGGTAAGGCCATAAACTTTCATGAAAATAACGTAAGACCAATGGGTAGGACTGCATCTGGAGTAAGAGGAATAAGGTTAGAGGGTGATGAAGATAAGGTAATAGGAATGATATGTGTATCAAGAGAAGATTCTGATCTATTAGTAGTATCTAAAAATGGATTTGGGAAAAGATCTTCAATAAACGATTATAGGATTACAAAAAGAGGTGGAAAAGGGGTAATGACACTTAAAATAACAGAAAAAACTGGTAATCTAGTGGCAATAAAAGAAGTCAAAACCAATGACGAATTAATGATTATTAATAAATCAGGTATAACAATAAGGACATCGATAACAGATGAAAATATTAGAGTAATGGGAAGAGCTACCCAAGGTGTTAAGCTAATTAAGCTCTCTGAAAATGATGAAATCTCATCAGTCGCAAAGATAGAGAATATAGAAGAAGAATAATTTTTTATTTAAATTTGAATATAACCAAGAAGTAATGAATAAATATATACTAACTATACTATTTTGTTTTTCAGTTTTAAGTGCATTTTCACAATACAAGGGTAGTGTTAACAAGGCAAGATCATACTTAACTAAATTAGAGTTAACTACAGATCAATCAGAAATAAATAATTTCTTAAAAGATGCTAAGGGAGAAGTTGATGCTGCAATCAAAATTGAAAAAAATATTCAAAAAGCTGATATATGGTTAACAAGAGGAGATGTTTATGCTGAGATAGCTAAATTATACCCCGAGCTTGATAATGATGCAATTGATAAAGCTTTAGAATCATATAATAAAATNGGTTTTGAAATAGAAACAAAAAATNTTTCTANTATTTCTAACGCTAATGTTGGNAAACAAAATCTTTCTACTTTTTTTATAAANCAGGCAATTACATCACTTCAAGGTTCAAATGAACCCAACTATGAGCANGCNTANACTTCTTTCTCNAATAGCCTTAAAGTGAATCCTAATGACACCTTAGGACTNCTGTATGGAGGNTTTGTTGCAGAACAGTTAAGCATGTTTACGGAAGCNTTAGATTTCTANGANAAATTGATGAANATGAAAGCCCTTAATGATAAAAATACNAATACTATNTATCAAAANTCTGTCAATATATANTACTCTAACTGTGAANAATTTGANGAATGTGNNTCTTTTGATAATTCAATTAGACTTATTAATGAAGCTAAAGAGTTATTNCCTGAAAATAANTACTACCCATCAGTTGAAATAAATATTGCTATGAGNCTTAATAAAGTTGAGGAAGCTAGAGGNAAAATTGATAANCANCTCAGCATGGATCCTGAGAATGCTAANNTACATTTTAANAGGGCAGTATTATATTANAATCTTGGTTTAGCANTNACAGAAAATAATGNATTTAATGANTCTCAAAAGCTTGATACNTTAGATAAAGTGTTTAAGACTGCTATTGAATCATACAAAAGTACNTTACAGTTTGATCCTTCTAATGAAAGAGCATTATTATATATGTTAGATGCTTATAAGGCTAATGCTAAACCTTATTATGACTTAGAAAGAAACCTTGATTTTCTTGCATTAAAAAATAAGTACCAAGCTGAATCAGATAGACTTAAAAATGAAGGTAACTCTAGAATATCTGAAGGTCAAGTTTATGCGATTGATTACCTTAATTTAAAAGGTGAAGATATTAGTAATGAAGATATAGCTACGATCTATCCTATATTTTCAATAATGGAAGATTATGAAAATTTAATTAAAGTGTTATCTGTATCTNTAAATAGAGACAACACAAATGCTGAATATTTAGAGGTATTAAGAAATGCTTACATGAAAATTAAAAANTATGAGAAAGCAGAGGATATTTATCAGATGATTCTCAAATTACAATGATTATTAATTTTCATTTTCTANATAATTAATTATTTCTTTAGAATAGTCTATTAGAAGTTCATTTGGTATTGGCAATAACAAATTATACTGTTTAATATACCACGAACCTTTATTTTTTTCTAAGACACCTGTTCCTCGAAAAACTCCATAGTTATCATTTCCTAATTCTTCATCAAACCATGCAATTTTTTTATTTTTACTTAGATAAATATTTCTAGATAANGTTTTATATGTCCAACCAGTTCCATCTTTAAATCTTTNCAGGGCATATTCTTCAAACTGAGATTTNTCCCATCTTTCTTTAGCATCTGTCCCAAAGAATATTGATGATTCATCAAACAATTTAAAATAATTTTCACCGTCTGCAATACTAGCATAATAATGAAGCTTATCTAATACATTACCAACCAACTCTTTATCAGAAATATTTAGATTTAATAATATTAACAGATTTAATATATATAACATTTCTTATTTAACATAATATAAATTATATAACAAATATCATTTAATGAAAATTTCTTTTGCATTATCATTTATTGTTATTTTAAACCTTCCCTCTTCAACAATAGGAATATTATTAATATTATAGAATTCTAATTCNGATACAGGTATAGAGAAATTTAACCTTTTAGTTTCTCCAGCTTTAATGTGAACTTTAGAGAAATCACGTAATCTCTTTACATCAGGGGTTATTGATGCATATAAATCTGATGAATAGACCTGAATAGTCTCATAACCGTCAATGTCACTTTCATTAGTGACAAAGACACCCACATTTACAGTATCAGATAAAGCAAATGTATCTTTACTAACAGAAAAATTTGAATATTTAAAATNAGAATAACTCAATCCATACCCAAAGTCATAAAGATTATTAACTTCACCTACNTAATTATAAGCACCTTGAGCATTATTTTGAACTTCAGATGGTTTATAATAATAAGGAAGTAAAGAATTAGGATAAGCTGGATAAGAATAAGGAAGTTTTCCTGATGGATTTACCCTGCCTGATAAAATATCAGATAAAGCGTCTGCACCAAAGTTTCCAGGTAGATATACGTTTACTACAGCACTCATAAGTGGCTCAATATCAGATATTAACCTAGGTCTTCCTAAATTTAAAATTAAAATTATTGGCTTACCTGTTTTACTTAATTCTAGTGCTAATTTTGATTGTAATTTGTGAATATTTAAATCATTTAAATCACCAGGCTTTTCAGTATAAGTATTTTCACCTAAACAGAGAACTATATAATCAGACCTCCTAGCCTCTTGAACTGCTTTATTAATACTAATTTCATCCATATCATAGTAATTCCCACCTTTTCTATATGATACACCTGGAACATATTTAACATTATTTGATCCAAAGTTATTTCTCACAGCNTCAAATATTGTATTATAATCTCCAGCAAAGTCATCAGTAAGGTCTCCCTGCCAAGAATAAGTCCATGCTCCGTTTAAAGTTCTCATATTATTAGCATTTGGGCCAGTTACTAATATTCTTGGTTTACCCTTAAGTGGCAATATATTATCATTATTTTTAAGTAAAGTTATTGACTCAGATGCAGCCTTATAAGCAAGCTGATGGTGTTTTTTAGATCCAAAATCTTCATAATCTTCATAATTTGTTACTGGATTATTAAAAAGATCTAATTCAAACTTAAGTTTCAATATTCTCATCACCGCATCATCAATTCTTTCTATACTAACCTCCCCTTCTTTAACAAGAAGTANTAAATTTTTAATAAAATGCTCATATTCATATGGAATCATTGACATATCAATACCAGCNTTTATTGCCATTTTAATTGCTTCTTTTTGATTTTTAGCAACTTTATCTCTGTCATGAAGTTTTCTTATATCTTCCCAATCAGTTAATATAACACCTTCAAATCCAAGCTTATTTCTAAGTACATTAATCATTAAGTTATAGTCAGCATGAACCGGAACACCATTAATAAGACCGGAATTTATCATCACAGTCTTGGCCCCAGCTTCAATAGCTTTCTTAAATGGCTCTATATGATACTCTGACAATACATTATCAGGAATATAAGCAGGTGTTCTATCTTTACCTGATATAACAGCATGGTAACCCACAAAATGTTTCATACATGCAGCAACACTATATTTATTTGATATATCATTATTTTCTCCTTGGTATCCCCTAATCATAGCCTCTCCAAACCTTTCAACCATCAATGGATCTTCACCAAAAGTTTCAAACTGTCTAGGGAACCTAGGATCTAAACCAAGGTCTAATACTGGAGAAAAGTTCCATGGAATACCTGAAGCTCTAGTCTCNTAGGCACATACTAGTGCCATATTNTAAGCATTTTCTTCATTCCAACTTGCAGCTGTTGTTATTTGCTGAGGAAACATTGTAGCACCAGCAGTGTATGTAGTACCATGAATAGCATCTATTCCATANATAACNGGAAGCTTCATTCTTGTACTATCAATAGAGTATTTTTGAATTTCAGTAATTGTNTTATNCCAAGTCTCTGTATTTTGAGCAGTATTATTTATAGTATTTAAAACAGAACCTACTTTAAAATCTACAAGTGCCTTCTTAGCTTTTTGTGGATCAATTTCTAAAGGAAACGATGACCCCCATTTATTTGGACCTTTTGCAATAACTGTTAAGTTAATTTGAGCCATCTGCCCTACCTTTTCCTCAAGAGTCATTTGAGAAAGAATATCCTGTACTTTGGAATCAATATTNGATACTTCAGTTGTATNAGAAGTACACGAACACATAAATAATAAAANTATAAAGAGATATCTCATAGCTTTTNGTTTACTAAAACGAAATTGTAATTTAGTCAGATATTTTCCAAAAAGCTATTCCTCCAGCTTGTTTTCCAACATTTACTGAACTTGAAAGTGTCATATCATCAAGATTAATTACATCTACCTTTCCTGGCTCNCCTCCAATACCTTCAACAGAGACAAAGGCATATTTACTGTCAGGTGAAATTGCAATTCCGTGAGATACCATTGCAGTATTTTTAATTATTTTGTTATCAGAAATATCTTCTAAATTCCAAACCCCTGTACTACCCTCACCCTTTAATGTTGATACAAGGTATTTTCCATCTGGAGAAATTTCAACATTATAAGGACCTTTNCCAACACTAATCCTATTTNTTACCTCCCATTCATCTAAATCAACTTCTATAATCTCNTCAGAACCATTACCAGCTACAAAAACTGATTTTTTTGATGGATGAGGTATCACCCAAGTTGGCATAACTTTAGAATGGACCATTTTCATTGTATTATCATGGTGCATGTGATGATTTNAATGGGACATTTTTTTCTCTAAGCTTAGCTTTCTATTTACTTTTAAAGTAATTGCATCTACTTCGAATAACTCACCTGACATCATTGCAACAGAATATTGAAATAATCCGTCAGGAGATATTCTAGAACCATGTGGCATCGCTCCAGTTTCAATCTGTTTAATTTCTACCATGATTTCTGGGTCTACCACCGATACAGTACTTGGCACCATATCCCCATGAAGATTAAAATTTACACAGTAAAGCAATCCAGTAGCTTCAGAAATTTGCATAGAGGCAGGAAATAAACCAAGTTTTGTACTTGAAATAGGTTTATTAGTTTCTGTTGAATACTTTGTGAGTGTACCGTAGGGGCTTCCATGTGCTAAGGATAAGTACCAATATTTACCATTGGGATCTACAGTTATACCATGAGGACCCTCAATCTCAGTTGGCATAACGCCTACTTCAAACCTTTGCACCTCTACTAATTCTTTCCCATCAAACTTTAATAGGGAAACCATATCGTCAGATTCTGCTGCAACATAGACATAATAATCCTTAGAAAGTAAAGTATTAAAACTGAATAAAATAAATAAAACTAAAATTCCGCGCATTAGTTTAGGTACTGATTAACCTTAGAATTATCTGGCTTTACTGGCATAACTTTTGCAGCACCTATACCACTGTTCCAATCAGAATAGAAAACATGACCTTTATAAAGTTGAGCTCCCCAAGCCATTGTCGCAAATGGTATAAAACCATCTTTATTACCAGGAAGTATGTAGCCAATCTCTCTGCCCTGTTTATACAAATCCCCCATCAAATCACCTGAAATATCAACAACCCTAACCCCACCTGAGTACATAGCAACGTACAGTATATCGTCTTCAATCCAATAATTATGGGAACCATGACCTGGTAGTTCATATCTTGCTATTTCTAATGGATTATCAACATCTGAAAAATCTACAAAATGTAAAAATCCAGCAGTTTCATTTGGTGTATTAACATCTATACCGTTAGGAAAAATTTCGTCACCTAAAACAGTATAAAACTTACCAGTAGACTTACTCTTGAAGGGGTACGTAGCGTGGTGAGCACCACTAGCATAATTATAATTACCAAATGCAACAGGGTTAGATGGAGAACCACCAGCTATTCCATTTCCAACATCAACCATATAAACTCCATCTCTCCAGTTAGATGAGTACGCTATACCATCTTCTATCCACACATCATGTATTGCTTGACCTTCTTTTCCAAGTTCAAACATACCAACTTCAACAGGATTTATAGGATCTTCTATATTTAATATATAATATTTTTGACCGGCACTTAATGCATAAACGTGATTTTGATAAATGAATAAATTATGAACCCCACCAGTTAAATTCTTTGTGTATTCAGATATTATTTTCACATCTCTAGGATTGCTAACATCAATTATAATAATTCCATTTTTTCTATTTGAAGCTCCTTCCCTACTTATTATTGCTATCCTGCCATCTTCTGATACTTTTACGTCATTCACTGTTCTAGCATCAACCTGAACACTATCTATTTTTAATATATTAGCCGGATCAGTCACATCCCAAAAATAAGAGGTGCCGTCAGCTCCCCATGTACCTGTAACTGCATAATCTCGACCATCAACACCCTCAAATACCCAGAAGTCAGAGGTGTGCTTATCATTAACTAGTCCAGTACCTACTTTTACCACGTCTCTCTTAACATTTCTTTCATATATGTTAAGAGCCTTTGAGACAGATATATTACCTATGGATGCTGAAACTAAGTAGTTTCCTGATACATCAGCAACAAACCTGCCATCATTAATAACCAAACCTGAAGCAGAATTACTCTTATCAAAAGATTTTCCTTTAAATGAATATTCAAATGGTATATTATCTAATATTTGTCCTTTTTTGTTATATGCAACAGCATTTAGCTGTATAACATCCCCAGTTCTTGCCTGATCTGCGCTAGAAGTTAAATTAATGTAATCAACTGGGTTTTTTAATACATTAAGGTTTAAGCTACCTGTTATACCTTCATAAGTGGCATTGAGTGTTACACTACCTGGCTTAACAGCCTTGATGTTATTAACATCGTCAATCTTAAGATTTTGGTTTGAAGATGTTATCGAAAAATTAACATTCTCTCTTACAAAACCCATTTCGTCAATAACCTCATAAGATATAGGCACGTAGGTTCCTTCATAAACATTATCCGAGTTCAAGGTGATTTTAATCTCTTTTACAGCAGGGAATTCAACGTCAACAATAAAGGTTCTACTTAACCTCTTTCCTCCCTCAGTTATACATACTGCAACAACCTCATGAAGTCCTGGTTGATTAGCTTCAATTTTACCTGTCTCGTTATCAACCTGAATGGATTGTGCTGTACTAAAAACACCTTTCTTATTGTAATATATCATGTTATCACACTGTGATGTCGAACCATCTGATGTCAAAACGTAGCTACTTGGAGTAAAAGTATCACCAACATTCAGCTTTAGATCTAGGAGGTCAGACTCGATTGTTTTTATCTGTGCCAATCCGCTGACAGATATCAATAAAAATATAATTAGTAGTAAGTGGTTTTTCATTGTAGTTTATTTAATTTCATTAAAGTCCCATATAGCTAATAATTTAGTAAAGGGATCAATCTTAATATTTTTTGGTTTTGTTTCAGTAGCAATATAAAACCTACCTTTTTCTTTTTCTAGTTTAACAGTTTCTAATTTAAATAAATTTTTATCTTCATAATAAATTCCTAATTCTAAGGGCATTTTAAAAATATAACCGTCGTCCTGAACCTGATCTAAAGTTACCTCTACCCTTTTCTTTTTTTTATCATAGCTCCAACCCCCATCAAGAATTATATTTCCTCCATTATAGAGCCATTGATCGAAAAATAAATCAAGGTCTACACCAGAGACAACTTCCATTTCTTTTTTAAATTCCTCTGTTGTTGTGTTTGAATTATAATATCTCTTATAATATTTTCTAATACCTTCTCTGAAATCATCTTCTCCAATATAATTTCTAAGCATATGCAGGACCCACGCACCCTTCTGGTACTGAAGACTATAGGTTAATACATCTTTCATGTCTTTTAAGTTATCATGGACGATAGAAGATTCCTTATCTGTTTTATAATGATTATAAACTAAATTTTTGGCATCATTTAAACCATTTACAAAATCATCTCTACCGTAAGCATGCTCTCTAAACATTAGCGTGAAATAGGTCGCAAAACCCTCACTTAGCCAGACATCATCCCAGTCGAACTCAGTAACACAGTTACCAAACCACTGGTGCGCTACCTCATGAATAACAACATTTCTCCATCTCACACTCCTATCTCCTGTCACTGAAACATCACTATAGAAGATTGCAGTTGCTGACTCCATTCCACCCTTAACACTATTAGATTGAACATTTGCTAGTTTCTCGTAAGCAAAAGGACCTATATAATCTGAAAAGAACTCGAGAGTATGTTTAGTAGGTATCTTAAAATCATAGAAACCTTTATCTCTGTCCTGTTTATAAACCCACGTCTGAATAGACTTACCATCAAAGTAGTCAACGTAATCAATTGCAAACTCAGCAACCCCAAGGGCGTATAACCAACANGATATTGGTACTGATTGCTTCCAATGTGTTTTCTTGATATTTCTATTCAGGTTTGTCTCCTCAACAAGTAATCCATTTGAAATAACCTGGTAATGGTTTGGAGCCTCGACAATAAATTCAGCAGTAGACTTGTCGTAAGGATGATCGACTAATGGAAGCCAATTTCTTGCTTTATTGGGCCAGTTGTCACTAAAGAAGGTTCTGTCACCATGCATATTAGGTCCAATTATTAATCCAGTTATTGGGTCACCACTGTACTCAACACCAATATTATCACTAGATGTATAACCTAAACCCCCAGTCTCTATGAGAAGAACATTATCCTCATGAGTATAAGCTACCTCATCACCATTAAAAGTTACCCTATGGACTTTCATACCCTTCCCCAATTGATTCTGAGAAACTAAATCTAATCTGACTCTGGACTCAGATTCTTTAATATTTAATGTTATTTGAGCAGATCCATAAATAACATCGGTTGTGTCGTTAAGATTAAGTTGAAATTTATAATTAAGAATATCGATATTTGGATTTTTAGGGTAAGGATCTTTTGCAATTAAAGCAAAGGAAAAGAAGGAAAAAAACAAAAATAAAAACTGTCTCATTGGGTATTGTTTTGTTAAATTAAAATTACATTATTTTTTCATCATTTTATAAAAAACGATATATTCGTGACTCTAAAGGTGTTTTATGATAAAAAATATTGGAATTATTGGAGGATCTGGTAAGATTGGGTCAACTTTCAGGAAGTCATTTGAATCTGTTGGTCTTAAGGTTTTGGTTACTGATGATTCCTCAAAAAATCTTGAAGATGAGCTGATCGAAAAATCAGACTGGGTAATATTAAGTGTCCCTATAGACAAGACTCTAGAAGTATTTAACTCTATAAAAGATAAGATAAGAAAAGATCAGGTATTTAGTGATTTCACATCTGTTAAGTCAATACTAGGTAACCAAACCTATGATTTCGAGTTTGTATCTTGTCATCCGCTATTCGGACCCTTAAATACTATAGAGGGACAGAATATAGTCACTATCCCTGTTTCTGAAGGATCCTTATACACTAGTATTATAGACATTTTTAGCAGAATAGGATTAAAAATAACGGAGATGAAATCTCTAAGAGAGCACGATAAGTACATGAGCCTTATACAGGGAATGACACACTTCTCTCATGTTTGCTTTACGACAGCAATGAAAAAGTTAGACTTAGACTTTGATAAGGTTATGGAGATATGTAGTCCAATATATCAGTCAAACATCTCATTTTCATCTAGGATAACGGGTGGGGATGAAAATCTTTACACCAACATAATAATGGACAACCCTGCAAATAAGGAAGTTCTCCAGATGTATTTAGATACCTCTAGTAAATTACTAGATATGGTAAAAAATCAGAACTATGAAGATTTNAANAGTAATTTCAATGATAATAGAGAATATCTAAAAAATCATTTATCAGATATGATTGATCAAAGTAATTTCTTAATAGATAAAATGGCAGAGTTCAAAAAAAAGCCTAAATAAGCCATTGGGCAATCATTATATCAGAGAACGTTCATAACTGTGTTACTAATTCAGTCATTCTGTGTTACTAATATTATAATTTTTTTTATAAAATCAGGATAAATTTCCCATTTGATTTTCAGATAGGAAGTTTGTAGGTTTGATGATATGGAATATTTGAAAACTTGTGATGGGGCTTTTCTTACAGTTATAATTCTATTTGCTATTCTTTGGGGAATGGAAACTATAATTAAAAGGATAGAAGGTAAAAAAATCATAATTTGAAAAGTTGGTCAATTAATATGGTTGGAACTTCTATTTTTTTCGGAATTGGTAAAATCTTTTTTGGTTGTTAACAAAAAACCCCACCGAAGCGGGGTATTGTCAGAAAACTTAAACTATAACCTTAGTACAATTTTAAATTGTGTATATATTGTAATTATAAACCTTAT
>NZKG01000020.1 GCA_002692105.1 Marinoscillum sp.
GTATATGTCATACCATTCCATCCAGGGTTTACAAGATTTTTTGTAGACCAGTTTCTACAACATCTCTCCCACACTATAACATAGCCAGCCGGATCATTGAACTCGTTTGGATCTAATGTTATTTCATGAGAATATTCAACTTTGAGTGTACATAAAAATCCAAGAGCACAATCAGGGTTAGTATATGGAACAAATTCTTGATTAGTGATGAACATTGTACCATTTCTCATTGCTTGTCCATCCGATTTTCTAAAAATAGTATATGATATTAAATCATCAGGACCAGGGTTTGCAGTTTGGGCACAATCAAAATATTGAATCAGTTTAACTCTATAAGTAAATGAGTTTTCTTCACCAATATGAATCATTTCAATTTCACCACCTACAATATGATTAGCATTTAACTTAGTTAAAGTACCTAAAAATATAAATAAAAATATTTTGAGAATCCTATTCATAAAATAAGCTTAAATATAGTAAGTTTATTGAATCATGGAAGAAAATAATGACTTAGATATCCACGAGATGGGAATTATATCTTCAGACTTTATTAAAGTTGCTGATAAGCTTAAAATAGCAAGCCTTAAAATAATTGAAAAAAAATTCTCAAATTATCCAATAATTATAATGAGTAAAAATGATATTAATTTAGGCTCTATATTTATAGATTTTAAAGAATTTTTTAATAATGAATGGAAATACTACGCATCATATCTAGAAATATTATCTGCAAAAAATATAATTAATAACGAGAAAATATTTAAAGAAAAATATAAAAATAAAGATGAGTATTGTTGTTTGCTTGTTGTTATGGAAAATAAATCTAAGATTATATTCATACCATATCCAGAAGATTAAATTACATTTGTTATATGAATGATATTTTAAGCCCTGAAAGTTATACTTATTTACTAAATCTAATTATTGAATATGCTCCAAGAATTATATTAGGGTTTATATTCTTGATTGTCGGAAATAGTGCAATAAAAAAAGTTATAAATATTTTAGAAAAATTTCTTTCTAGTAAGAATATAGATAAGTCATTAGTTCCTTTTTTTAGGTCTTTATTGTCAATGACACTTCAGGTAGCATTGATCATATCAGTACTATCTATGATAGGTGTTGAAATGACTTCTTTCTTAGCTATTTTAGGTGCTGCAGGTCTCGCTGTTGGATTAGCCTTAAAAGATACTCTTCAAAATTTTGCAGCTGGGGTAATGATCCTTTTTTTTAAACCTTTCAAAGTTGGTGACTTTATTGAGTATGAGGGAACGCAAGGAACAGTAAAAGAAATTCAAATTTTCAATTCGATATTAACTACTATAGATAATAAAAGAGTAATTATACCAAATGGTATTCTTCAGACCTCTATCGTAACAAACTTTTCTTCTGAGAATACAAGAAGAATAATATGGACATTTTCTATTGCTTATGGTGATGACTTTGAAAAAGCTAAAACGATTCTCTTTAAATGGATTAAAAATGATAAAAGAATATTGAAGGACAAAGAACCACTAGTAGTTATTTCTGAACTAGCAGATAGCTCAGTAAATATTATGGTCAGAGTATGGGTAAAGTCCGAGGATTTTCTAGAAGTAAAATTTGATTATAATGAAAAAGTTTATTCTGATTTCCCAAAAAACGGTTTAAGTATCCCTTTCCCTCAATTAGACGTAAACATTAACAAATGAAAATTTATTTAATAATTACTCTGACATTTACTTTAGTAACATCTTGTACATCTCAAGATAAGAAAGAAGAATATTGGCTTAAGAAGCTCACAAAAGAACAGTATCATATATTAAGGGAAAAAGGAACAGAGAGAGCCTTTACCGGAAAGTATTGGAATAATAAAAAGAGCGGTGAGTACAAATGCGCAGGCTGTGGTCAGAAACTTTTTTCATCAAAAACCAAATATGAATCAGGTACTGGGTGGCCTTGTTTTTTTGATGTAAAAGATAAAAAATATGTTAGCTTTTTAGATGATAACAGCTTAGGTATGAAAAGAGTTGAAGTAGTGTGCAGTAATTGTGAGGGACACCTAGGTCACATTTTTAATGATGGTCCAAACCCAACAGGTTTAAGATATTGCATTAATTCAGCATCACTTGAATTTGTTGAAGAAAAAAAATGAAAGATCTTTTATTTGTTGGCTTAGGAGGAATGACTGGATCTGTCTTAAGATATACATTATCTAAATTTTTATCACCTACATTAATACCATTTCCTTTTGGCACACTAATTATCAATATTATTGGATGTTTTGTTGCGGGAATTATATTCAAGTTAACAACTAATAATATAAGTGAGGAACTATCTAATAATCTTACATCATTATTAATTATTGGGTTTTGTGGTGGATTTACCACATTTTCTGCTTTTTCTATCGAATCAATAATTCTACTAAAACAAGGAAAAATTTTATTAATGGCATCCTATATATTTCTTAGCTCATTACTTGGAATCACATTTTGTATAATTGGAATGATGTTTATTAAATAAGAATGATAACTTCCGAAAAAAAATTAATTAATACTCATAAAAAGTTAAAAGAGAACATCTCTAAATTAAAACTTACTACATCTGTTGAAAGAATTAATAAGTTAAAAAAATTAAAAGAAAATATCTTATTAAATAGAGCTGATATAAAAGAAGCACTTAAAAAAGATTTTAGAAAGAACGAATCAGAAGTTGATCTAACTGAAATATTTCCTGTAATTCAGGAGATAAACCATACCATTAAAAACTTAAAAAAATGGATGAAGGACAAATATGTCAAAACACCTGTTACACTTCTAGGATCAAAATCTTATATCAAATATGAAGCAAAGGGATTGGTATTAATTATTACCCCTTGGAACTTTCCTATAAATTTAACTTTTGTATCTCTTGTAAATGCGATATCTGCTGGGAACACTGTAATGATTAAACCTTCTGAGATTACTGACTACACTTCAAAAATTATTAAAAAAATAGTTGAAAAAACTTTTAATCAAAATGAAGTATATACAATTTTAGGAGGTTCTGATATAGCAGAAAAGATTTTAAAATTAAAATTTAATCATATACTATTTATTGGATCTCCAACTATAGGAAAAATAGTAATGAAAGCTGCTAGTAACCATCTCGCTTCAGTTACTCTTGAATTAGGAGGAAAATCTCCAACAGTTATAGACAAGGAAGTTGATTTAAAGTTAGCTGCAAAAAGAATCGCTTGGGCAAAATTCATAAATAACGGACAAGTATGTATAGCTCCAGATTATATACTTATAAATAAAAAATTAAAAGATAAATTCTTGAAATTATTAATAGAATATATAAAAAAATTATATTCAGATAATCCAAAAAACTCTAAAAATTATTGTCGAGTAGTAAATAGAAAACATTTTTTGAGATTAAATAGCTTAATTGAGGATGCTAAAACAAATAAAGGAAAAATTCATTTTGGGGGAAGAAAAGATGTCGATCAATTATTCATAGAACCAACTATATTAACCAATATATCTTCAAAATCTAAAATTCATATTGAAGAGATATTTGGTCCTATTTTACCAATTTATGAATATAATTTTTTAGATGATGCTATAAATTTTATAAATAATAATAATAAACCTCTAGCACTTTATATTTTTAGTAAAAATAAAAAAAATATAAACAGAATAATAAACGAGACATCATCTGGTGGAGTATGTATAAACCATAGTACATTACACTACTCAAATTACCATCTTCCATTTGGAGGTGTTAATAATAGTGGTTCCGGAAGGTGTCATGGAGTACATGGGTTTAAAGAATTTTCTAATGCAAAAAGCATCTTCAAACAATTAGTTAAAATAAGTCCAACAGATTTAATTATTCCTCCATACACAAGGTTTAAGGAGAAAATAATAAATCTAATGATTAAATATTTTTAAAATTTTGTCTTAGTGTTCTATCTACCTCCCTCTTCTTTAAACTTTCTCTTTTATCATATATCTTTTTTCCCTTACAAAGTGCGATTTGAATTTTAGCAAAACCTCTATCTGAAACAAATAAATTAAGTGGAATAATAGATAGTTTTTTCTCTGATACTTTTTTTATTATTTGATTAATCTCTCTTTTATTTAAAAGTAATTTTCTTTTTCTTTTTGGTTCATGGTTATTTACATTTCCAAATTCATATTCTGAAATATTCAAATCCTTAACATAAATAGCATTATTATCAACTATACAATAAGAACTATTCATGGTTATTAAAGAACTTCTTATAGATTTAATTTCAGTTCCTTTTAAAATTATACCAGCAGTGTATTTATCAAAAACCTCATAGTTAAATGTTGCTTTCCTATTTTTAAAAAAAATTTTTTTATTCACTTACTTATTTTTAGAAAAAGGTACAACATCAAGTTTAGAAAACTTTTTATCGTCAAACATAAATCTAGCATAATTAGCTATCATAGCTGCATTATCGGTACAATATTCTAATTTAGAAATATGTACATCTATCCCAAAACTATTATTTATTTTTAATAACTCCTCTCTTAAATATGAGTTAGCTGCAACCCCACCTCCTACTGAAATATTTGTTACATTATATTTTTTGATTGCAATTTTTAATTTTTTAATTATCATTTCAACTAATTTAAATTGAATAGATGAAGCAATATCATTTATATTTTTTTTTATAAAATTTTCATCGTTTTTTAAATTATCTCTAATAAAGTAAAGAAAAGATGTTTTAATCCCACTAAAAGAAAAGTCTAGATCAGGGACATTTGTATCAGGAAATTTATATTTATTTGAATCACCTTTTTTTGATAATTTATCAATTAAAGGTCCCCCAGGATAATCTAAACCAATTATTTTTGCACATTTATCAAAAGCCTCACCTACTGCATCATCTCTAGTTTCACCAACTATTTTTATTTTATCATATGATTCAATATACATTATTTGAGTATGGCCACCACTAACAACTAATGAAATAAAAGGAAAATTAATATCAAATGAATTTATAGAATGAGAAAGAGCATGTGCTTTTATATGATCAACACAAATAAGTGGTATTCCTAGGCAGTAAGACATTGATTTTGCAAATGATGAACCAACAAGTAAAGATCCTAAAAGGCCAGGGCCATTTGTACAAGCTATAGCATCTAGACTATGTAAATTTATAGAAGATTTTTCTAGAGCTTCATTTATTATATAAGCAATATTTTTTTGATGTTTTCTAGATGCAATCTCTGGTACAACACCACCTAATTTGGAATGGTCTAATTGAGATGAAATAACATTACTCTTTATGATTCCATCAGAAATTATTGATGCAGAAGTATCATCGCATGATGTTTCAATAGCCAATATAGTTTTAGACATTTAATTTTTTTAAACAAAAATATATATACTTTTGCAATGTAAGTTGTCTTATCGCTTCATATTTTGAAGAGGAAAGTCCGGACAATACAGGGCATTATACTTCCTAACAGGAAGGTCTCTAAAGAGAACAGATAGTGCAACAGAAAATATACCGCCTCTTTTGAGGTAAGGGTGAAAAGGTAGTGTAAGAGACTACCGATTAAATAGTGATATTTAATGCATTGTAAACCTTATAAATTGAAAGATCAAGTAGTTCGATTGTATTTTTACATTTAGTTGCCCGCTAAAAATTCGAACGGGTAGATCGCTTGAGCTTGATAGTAATATCGAGTCTAGATAAATGATAAGAGTCTGAATTTCAGATACAGAATCCGGCTTATTGACTTACACTTTTTTTTGGGATATATTCTTACTATCGTAAGGTGCAACCTCTTCTATTTCAACCTTGGAATAAGTTGGACATAGTTTCCTTTCGCAGGACGAAAATGCAATAACTAATAGAAGTAGTATTTTTTTCACCTTTTAAAGTATTTGTAAAGATACAAAACTTTATTGATTAAATAAAAAATGAGTTAAATGTCAAAGTTTAATAATGAATTAGTAAATGAAAAAAGTCTTTATCTATTAAAGCATTCTACAAATCCTGTTAATTGGCTTGCATGGAATAAAAATTCTTTAAAAAAGGCCAAAAAAGAAAATAAAATAATAATTCTTAGCATTGGATATTCTACTTGCCATTGGTGTCATGTTATGGAAAGAGAATCCTTTAAAAATAAAAAAATTGCTGAGTTTATGAATGATAATTTTATATCCATAAAAGTTGATAGGGAAGAAAGACCTGATATTGATAATATTTATATGGAAGCTATCCAAAAAATGGGAATACAGGGTGGATGGCCCCTCAATATATTTCTGATGCCAGATCAAAAACCTTTTTATGGAGGGACATACTTTAGTCCTAATAATTGGATGAGAATACTAGATAATATTAAAAATATATCAATTTCTGAGAGAAATAAGATCCAAGAATCGTCGGAAGCATTTACTAATGAAATAATTCATTCAAATAAAAGTTATGAAACAAATAAAATATTTAACGTTGATACTCTAGTAAATGAAATCAGGATAAAGTTTGATTATGAGGATGGTGGTATGCTTAAAGAGCCTAAGTTTCCAATGCCGAGTTTATGGAATAGTTTATTACTACAATCTCAGCTTTATGATGACAATGAGATATATAAACATGTAATAAGAACAACAGATGCAATACTTTCTGGGGGAATTTATGATCATATAGGTGGAGGTATTTCTAGGTACTCAGTAGATAAAAAATGGATAGTACCACACTTTGAGAAAATGATATATGATAATGGGTTATTCTTAGAGCTTCTGTCTAATATTTATAAAATTTCTAAAAATGATAGATATAAAAAAATTATAAACCTTATAATTAACTGGCTATCAGATGAAATGAGTGATGTTGACGGCGGATTCTATTCTGCAGTTGATGCTGAATCTGAAGGAAAAGAAGGTAAATTTTATAGTTGGGATAAAAAAGAACTTTTGAATATTTTTAAAAATGAGAATAGTTGCTTATCCAATGAAATTGATTTAAAAAATAATTTTGGTGATAAAATAATTATTACCCTGAGTGACAAAACAGATATACTATCCGAAAAAATTAGAATTAAATTAAATAAAGAGAGGAATAAAAGAATTAAACCAATAACTGACAAAAAAGTTATATGTTCATGGAATAGTATAGTTCTAATTGGTATAATTAATGCTTATCAAGCTACAAAAGATATTACTTACCTTGAAAAGGTAAATAAAAACATAACATTCATAAAGGATAAACTGCTCAATAAAAATAAGCTTTATAGAATATTAGGAAAGAAGAATTATGGATATATTGATGATTATGCCTTTACTATAAAAGCATTTATTTTATATTATGAGAGCACATTAGATAAAGAGTACTTGAATCTTGCAAGAGAATTAGTTGAATACACAATTTCAAAATTTTATAACGATAAAGAATGTTTTTTTAGTTTTTCAAGCTCAGAACATGAGAAACTTATATCAAATAATATTCAGATTTTTGATAATGTGATACCATCTGCAAATTCTGTGATGTATCATAACTTACTTTTACTTGGAAAAATATATGATGATGTATTATATAAAAGCATATTTAATGATATGGGGAAAAAGGTAAAAAAATATTTAAATAACTTTGAATTCATGCATAACTGGATATATGTAGATAATATGAATCATAATAAAATAAATGAAATTACAATTAATGGCACTTTAAATAAGAAAAAATTAATAAAAATCCTCTCTAGTTACTCACCAAATAAAGTACTAAATATTAAAAAGGATACTAATAATAAAAACTTAAAAAATAAACAATCATTTATTTTGTGTCGTAATAAAGTATGTGATGAGCCAATATTTGATATTAAAAATTTAATAAAAGCAATAAAAATCAAATAGTAAAGTTTTCTAATTAATGAAAAAAATATTTTTATACATTTTTCCTTTCTTAATAATTTCTTGTAATGATGATAATACAGTATCTGAAATGCCAGTCATCAGTTTTGAAAATATGATTTTTAAAAAAAGCGAAAATAATTTTACTCAAGATTCATTAATTCTTACTATTAACTTTATAGATGGAAACGGAGACCTTGGTTTATCTAACGATGAAAATAGTTACCCTTACCACCAATATAATGCTATCATAGATGAAAGTTTTAACTGGGTAACAATTGGTTCAAATGATGTAAATCCTCCACTTTATATATATGAGCCAAATGGAGCAATTACATTATTTAGTGATATTGATAATAGATCTGAATTTAATTGTAATGATTATATAATTGAAACCTCAAACTCATCTAATCAGTTAGATACATTTTTAATCCAAAAAAATGTGAATAATAAAAATATCTACATTGAATTTTATAAAAAAAATGGTAATGATTTTGAATTAATTGATTGGACAAGAGTTTTTGATGAAGAGTATGGATGTGGAATTGATTTTAACTCTAGATTTCCACCTTTGAATATAGGAAATGCTAATCAAGCTTTACAAGGAAAGTTAAGATATGGTATGGTTTCTTACGGATTTGAAAATGTTTTAGAAAATAATATTTTTAAACTAAAAATATTTATTAAGGATAGAGCATTAAATACAAGTAATATTATTGAGTCTACAGAAGTTACTCTACAAGAGATATTAAGTAATTAAAGTTCAGGGTAAGCTTTAGGATCTAACTCGTTAAAGAGATTATATATCACATCAAAAATATTTTCACAATTAGGTTTTGAGAAATAATCACCATCTGTACTGTAAGCAGGTCTGTGATCTTTTGAGTGAATTGTAATTGGCTTAGAATCAAGGAAATAATAACCATCTTGCTTCTCTAAAACATTTTGCATCATAAATGCACTAGCACCACCAGAAACATCTTCATCTGCAAAAACTATTCTATTTGTCTTCTTCAATGATTTAACTATAGTTTTATTTTTATCAAATGGGAGAAGAGTTCTTACGTCAATAACTTCACAAGATATACCTACAGCTGCTAACTGATCTGCAGAATCTAGAACAATTCTGCACATTGATCCATAGGTTACTACTGTTATATCAGAACCCTCTCTTAAAACTGTTGGAATTCCAAACTCAACTTTTATATCAGATAAATTCTTTGGTAAGTTTTCTTTTAATCTATAAGCATTTAATGGTTCTATTATTATACCAGGTTCATCCGATGATAGTAAGGTATTATACATACCTACTGCCTCAACAAAATTTCTTGGGACAAGTATATAAATCCCCCTTAAACTATTTATTAAAGTACCCATTGGGGATCCACTATGCCAAATACCCTCTAATCTGTGTCCTCTAGTTCTAACTATAACGGGAGCCTTTTGTCCTCCTTTTGTTCTATAATGTAAAGTTGAAAGGTCATCAGATAATGTTTGGATTGCCCAATACACATAATCTAAATACTGTATTTCAACTATAGGTCGTAAACCCCTTAATGCCGCCCCTATACCCTGTCCAATAATTGATGCCTCTCTTATACCTGTATCTGTAATCCTATATTTACCAAATTTTTCTTGAATTCCAGCAAAACCTTGGTTTACCCCTCCAATTTTTCCAACATCCTCTCCCAAGGCAAAAACTTTAGGATTATTTTCAAATAGTTCAAAGAAATATTTATTAATTATTTCTCTTCCATCTACAATTTCTTTATTCTCACCATATTTTGGATACACCTCTTTTATATTAAGAGCAGAATGTTCAGATTCACTATATAGATGGGAACTGTATTCTCTTTCATACTTTATCTCTTTTTCTTTTATTAAATTCAGTAAATAATTCTTTGCTATATTATTTTCATTTCTAATAATTCTTCTTACAAATTTTAGAGACTTAAGAACATCGGATTTAAGAGGTTGAATCGTCTTAGAAAGGTCATTTCTAACACCAATTATCTCATTTTTATTTTTTGGACTATTTTGGGCAATCCTAGTAATAACAGCTAAAGCATCGTCAAAATCTATTTTAATATCATCCCTGTATGACCTCCAAGACCTATCTCTAGATTTTTTTGCAATTATTTCAGCATCTTTTTCTATTTTTTCAATTTCTTTATTTGTAGAATATCCATTTTTAAGTATCCATTCTTTCATTTTTCTAATACAGCAAAAATCTTTTTCCCATTTTAACCTTTCTTTAGACTTATACCTCTCATGAGAACCCGATGTGGTGTGACCTTGAGGCTGAGTAACTTCCTTAACATGAATTATGCATGGGACATGATTATCTCTTGATATTTGAACAGCTCTTTGATAGGTTTTAATAAGATCTATATAATCCCAGGCTTTAACTGTAAAAATTTCAAAACCACTTTCATTTTTAGAAGACCTCTGAAAACCAGATAATACTTTTGATAAATCATTTCTGGTAGTATGGTATTCTGATGGTACAGAAATACCATAACCATCATCCCAAATAGACATAACTAATGGGACTTGCAAAACACCACACGCATTAATTGCTTCCCAAAAGTGACCTTCTGATGTACTTGCATCACCAATAGTACCAAATACAACTTCATTACCATTATTTGAAAAATTTTCCATATTGGATAATTTTTTATTATTTCTAAATAATTTTGATGCATAGGCAAGGCCAACTATTCTAGGCATTTGACCCGAGACACATGATACATCACTAGATGAATTCATCATATCAGTCTGAGTTTTCCATTCGCCTTTTTTATTTAATAACCTAGTACCAAAATGACAATTCATCTGCCTGCCACCTGAATGTGGATCTTTATCTATATCAGTATGAGCATAAAGTTGTGCAAAAAATTGATCGGGGTTAAGCTGATCAATAGACATCATAAAAGTTTGATCTCTGTAGTAGCCAGATCTAAAATCGCCATTTCTAAAAAACTTAGACATAGCAATTTGAGGAAGTTCTTTTCCATCTCCAAATACACCAAATTTTGCCCTACCCATGAAAACTTCTTTCCTTCCTATATAGCTTATGTTTCTACTAATATTCATTAGAAAGAAATCATCTAAAATTTCTTTTTTTGAAATTTTTAGAGTTTTACTAATTATTAGATTAGAGTTAACCATTATCATTATAAAGATACAAAAAATAAAAGGGAAATAAATTCTAAATTTTTAAATTATTTGATATAAAATTTAAAATAAATTCATAAATACAAAATAATATTTTGTTATTTATTATATAAAAGAATAATATTTTATATAAAAAATTATTTAAAGAATAAAAACAAGATATTTTTTTTTAATTATAAAATCATAAAGTTAGATTTGCTTAAGGCACATAAATATGGTTATTGGTATTCCAAAAGAGATAAAAAATAATGAATTCAGAGTATCACTTACTCCTGAAGGAGCTTCATTACTATCAAAGAAGAAATTCACTGTTTTAGTTGAGAAAGATGCAGGTAAAAACTCTAACTTTTTTAATGAAGATTATGAAAAAGCTGGAGCAGTTATTACTGAAACAAGAAATGAAATTTTTAGAAAATCTGACATGATACTTAAGGTTAAAGAACCTATTCAAGAAGAGTATAATTTAATAAGAAAAGACCAAATCGTATTTACATATTTTCATTTTGCCTCTCACAGACCACTTTTAGATGCTATGATTAAAAGTAAATCAATTTGTATTGCATACGAAACCGTACAAGATGAAGAAAAAAATCTTCCACTATTAACTCCAATGTCTGAAGTCGCTGGCAGAATGGCGACTCAAGAAGGTGCTAAGTTTCTTGAAAAACCAATGGGTGGAAGAGGAATATTATTAGGTGGAGTTACTGGAGTTGATCCCGCTAAAGTATTGGTAATTGGTGGAGGAATTTCAGGTACAGAATCAGCAAAAATGGCTGTAGGGCTTGGGGCTGATGTTACAATTCTAGATACAAATAGAGAAAGGTTAAATGAATTGGAAAGTTTATTTGAAGGTAAAGTAAAGTGTATCTTATCTACAAAAGAATCTATAGATAAATACGCTATAGATAGCGATTTAATTATTGGAGCAGTACTTATTCCAGGTGCAAAAGCACCAAAATTATTAACTAAAAATTCACTTAAGAGACTTAAAAGCAGATGTGTTATAGTAGATATAGCCATTGACCAAGGCGGGTGTTTTGAAACATCAAAAACAACCACACATGAAAATCCAGTATATATAATTGATGATGTGTTACACTATTGTGTAGCTAATATGCCTGGAGCAGTCCCATACACATCCACAAAAGCACTAACAAATAAAACATTACCATATGTTCTTGAAATAGCCGAAAAGGGGTGGAAAGAAGCATCAAAAACAAATAATGAAATAAAAACTGGACTAAATATAATTAAAGGGAAAGTGGTGAACAAAAATGTATCAGATTGTTTTAAAACAGAGTATCACAACCCTGAAGATCTAATCTAAATCTTTATAATTAGGTATATAATCTAAGAGATTTATTTTTTTAGATTTTTTATCAACTGAAAATACCACATGAGAAATACCATTCGTTATCATAAGGTATCTACTTGAATATTTTTTATTATACATAGCAACTTGACTTAAATGTGTACCATTTAATTTTAACTTAAAAGATTTACATTCAACTAAAAGGTAATTATTTAATCCTTGCCTAGATTTAACTATAATATCTGACCTTTTATTAATATTATTATATTTTAGAGATGATTCAACACTAATCAAACCAAGGGGATATTTCAAGGTTTTTACTAGATAGAAAATAATACTTTGCCTAACCCACTCTTCCGGTGTCATTATTACTTTTTTCTTTCTTACCTGATCAAAAATAAATTTTTTAGAATCAATTAATTCAACTCTTAAATTCTTATTCAAAAGATTGGATTTAAACATATACTATTTTTTAATTTTAGTACCTATTAAAACGACTAAACCAATAATAAAAAATAGAGTTAAAGCTAGAATACTTGACCTCATACTACCAGTTACCTGCTCTATATATCCATATGAAAAAGTGCCTATTACAACAGATATATTATAAGAGATAGCATAGAAATTAAAAAAAGATGCGTTATCATCAATTTCATTTGGAATAAGTTTTGAAAAAGTGGATCTGGATAATGACTGGATGCCTCCCATCAAAATACCAACTGCAGCTGCAAGAAAATAAAATTGGTTTTCATTAGTTGTATAATAAGCTGATATACATATTAGTATCCAACAAGAATTCATAATTAATAATGAAAATTTATTTCCTTTTAGCTTAGATATAAATGCAAAAAAATATGCACCAAAGATTGCTATTAGCTGAATTATTAATATAGTAAATATTAGTTTATTTTGATCTAGATTTAACTCTTTGTCCCCAAAATATGAGGCAACTAACATTATAGTCTGTACACCCATACTATAAAAAAAATAGGATAATAAATAAAGTTTTAAGTTTCTTACACCTTTAATATAACTCCAAACTTTAAGTAATTCCCTTAAACCATAGGTTAGAATAGTTCTATTAAGTTTAATTTTTTTTGGTTTTTCAGGTAAATAAAATAATGTTATTTGAGCAAATAAGATCCACCAAAACCCAACTAAAAGAAAAGTGAATTTTGTAGCATCTTTTGAAGATTGAAAACCAAAAAAATCAAAACCTTGTATTAGAACTAAGCAAATAATTAATAAAATTACACTACCAACATATCCGAATGAGTAGCCTCTTGCGCTAATACTGTCAAAGTTTTTAGGAGTAGATATTTCAGGTAAAAAAGCATTATAAAATACCAAACTACCAGTGAAGCCAACACTAGCTAATACAGAAAAAATAATACCATACTCAATATTTTCACCATTAAAAAAATAAAGTGACATGCATGAAAATGATCCTAAATACATAAATAATCTAAGAAAAAATTTTTTATTTCCAGAATAATCAGCAATTCCAGAGAGAATGGGTTGAATTATTGTAAGAAGAAGAAAAGAAAAAGAAAGTGAATATGAATATAGAACAGAATTTACTATCTCAATACCAAAAAAAGATACTATATCATTATTTTCAGATGTAGTAGTAACAGAATTATAATATAAAGGAAAAATTGCTGTGGTAATAACGAGTGAATAGACAGAATTTGCCCAATCATACATACACCAGGCATTGACAACATTAGATTGAGATTTAATTTTATTCATAATCAAATAAGAAAATTATAACAATTCTCTTATCTAATCACTATATGTTACTAGAAGTTTGAATTGAACTGTAAAGAATTTTTCTTGCGTTTGCTTCCCTAAGTTCCTGCTGAACATCAGAAACAATACCCATTTTTGAATCTACATCAACTTTCATAGACATTGTAATTTGATCTCTTTCTGCCTCATTCAATTTATCTTTCTCTTGATTTACAAATTGTACTATTTCATCAACCTCAACAAAAACGTCATTCACTTGTATTTTTGGTTCTTTACCAAATAAAGAACTTTGTTTAGGTTCTCCTATGTAGATGTAACTAACAAGAGATTTTCGTTCCAATTTAGTCAATTGAGCAGCTTTAGGTAACTTTTGTTTAACCATAATATCTGTCTCTCTAAGCACTGTTGTAACCATAAAGAAAAATAGTAACATGAAAATAATATCAGGCAAAGCCGCAGTTGGTATGTCTTGAGAAGTATTTGATTTTTTTCCAAATTTAGGCATCAGTTTGCTATTTTATTTGGTTCTGCAATTGAAATTGCTCTAGGAATACCATCCCTTGCAGCAAAATATTTTCTTTCCTGAACTGGGTCATCTCTATCTAACTGTAAGAATTCATTTGCAGTAAGACCAACCCTCTCACCATAAACATCATTATAGGCAGCATTAACTTGATCTAGTACTTGAACATATAAATCGTAAGATGTTCCCCTGTCTGCTTTGAATGATACTACTGCTTCTGTGGGATCATCAGAATAGTCTATTCTTCTGCCAAAAGAAGAAACGTAGGATTTCATAGATCCAGGCAAACTATTATAAATCTGAACTCCTTCCTCTCCAGGATTACCAAAATTTAATATAAATATTTTGACCATCTCTCTCAAAGATGAAACATCTTCAAGTGGTTCATCTTCTACCAATAATCTATCCTGTGAATTAGCAAGTATTTTAAAAATATTTCTGTCATTCTTGGTCACCTCGGGTGGTGGCTGATTAGGATCAGGCTTTGGAGGTAACAACATGGCAATTCCTTTATCATTTGCAATAGTTGTTGTTACTAAGAAAAATATGAGAAGAAGAAAGGCTATATCAGCCATCGAACCATTAGGAATCTCTGCAGTCGGTCTATTTTTTCTAGCCATTGTTAAAAGCTTTTCTAAATTCTGATGCAATTATACCTATTACTGCGATACCTGCTAACATGTACACTAAATTTAACATTCCTCCAATGAATTTTGAAAGTGTTTCGTCTACACCAAATTCAACGTAACTTGGATAAACTTCATTTCCAGAAATTAACCATGCAACTAGAAATAAAATAAGAATTGAACCTAAACCCATACCAGAACTAACCAGTGACTTTGGATTTTTAGATGCAATATACAGTGGGAATCCTACTGCAAGAAGAGCAGCAACTGCAACCATAAAATAGCCGAAGTATAGAACAATATCTACAAAATCCATTATTTAGAAAGTTTATTTCTTACTAGTATGTCTACAAGTGAAATAGAAGCGTCTTCCATTGTATTGACTAAAGAATCAATCTTGGATACAAGGTAATTGTAAAAAAGCTGGAGAATGACAGCTACAATTAATCCACCCACAGTAGTTAATAATGCAATTTTAATACCTCCAGCAACAAGTGAAGGTGACACATCACCAGCTTCTGCAATAGCATCGAATGCACCTATCATACCTATAACTGTTCCCATGAAACCAAGCATAGGAGCAAGGGATATAAATAAAGATATCCAAACCATACCTTTTTCTAATTTACCCATTTCAACTGAGCCGTATGAAATAATTGACTTTTCGACCATTTCAATACCTTCTGATGCTCTCATTAATCCCTGAACAAAAATAGAAGCAACAGGGCCTTTAGTGGATTTACATATTTCTTTAGCAGAATTGACGCCATCTTTTCCTTTAAGAGCGTCTTCAATATCTGATAATAACTTTTTTGTATTCGTTGTTGCCAAGTTTAGGGTTATAATTCTTTCGATAGCTACAGCAAGGCCAAGAATTAAACAAAGTAATACAATACCCATAAACTGCCAACCTCCTTGAATAAATTGATCTTTAATGGCATAATGGAATGATTGTGATTCCTCAATAACCTCTTCAATTTCTTCTTCTTCAATAATTTGAATATTTGATGTCTCTTCGGATGAAGAATCCATCATGGCAGTACTTGATGTATCTTCTTGTAATTGGTCAATTTCTTCTGAAACATCATCTTGAGCAAATGTTTGATTAGAAAAAGACAACATCATAAAAGTCATCAACACTGTAAGTAAGTTTCTCATAATTTAAAATATTTTTTTATTAATAGAATTTGTCAAAAATAGCGTTATTAACATAATATAAAAAAAAAATAAAAGAATTTTTAAAATATCAAGTTTTGCACAGACTCAGTTTCAAACTTATAATACTAAGGCATTAAATTTAATAATTAAAATGACATAGAAATGCACTGTAACTATTATGGGGATAAATGACAACTTTCACACTTTTTACCTTTTAACATATCAATGAACAAATCTAACTGACTTTGATCCAAATTTCGACTTGTCCACCAAGTCGCATGTTCATTTATACCACGCTGGTCATCAATAATCAATCCCCACATTGGTGCAATCTGATTTGGGATCATTGAGTAACGTACATCTGCAACAATATTTTTTTCTTTATCATAGCCCAAATAATCTTGAGAAAACCAACGAAATCTCTCGATGTCCTTTTTTTGCTGACTCTCTTTGTCAAGATCCGGCAGATGATATTTATAATCAAAAACCCTTATATTTTCTCCTAAATACCAAGTAGATGTTTGTACTGTTCTAATTGCATCAACATAAAAAGTTTCCTTATGTTTATAAATGGACTTCCATAAAATCAAATTTCCAAATGATGGCTTAAGAGTCAAACGTTCTGCACTATGTCCTCTCATAGTCGCTAGTTCGACTGCAGCTGATAAAGCTCTTTCATATTGAATAAAACCTATAAATAAATAAAAAATAATCCATCCAATTCCAAAAAAACTAAATATCTTTTTTTTAGTTTTTATAGCAATTCCAAGAAATATTAATACAGGAATTGTAAAGAGTGGATCAACAATAGAGATATTATTCCAACTAATTCGTTCGTTAGAAAAAGGCCAAAAAAGTTGAGTCCCGTAAGAAGTGCATGCATCAAGCAATCCATGAGTTGCATATCCCAATAAACTTGTAAAATAGACAGTCTTTAAACTCAAGGAGCTTTTAACTAAAGGAAAGACTAGAAAAGTAAAAATTAAAGAACCAAAGGGAATAAAAAAAAGTGAGTGTGTAAACTGCCTGTGATATTCAAGAGATAAAATTGGATCAGTTGATGACTGAATTAGAACATCTAAATCAGGCATCAATCCTGCAAGAAAACCAATGAAACTAATCTTGAAAATATTATTTTTATTGGCAACAGACTGCGCAAAAGCTGCGCCAACTGTTCCTTGAGATAGTGGATCCATATTAATTTAGTTAAAAATTATTATCACTCAATAGTTNAGTTGGAGTTGATATCAATCCCAATCAATACAACAACCCTGTAGGTTATAATTTTGAATTAGGGTTAGCAGAGAGGAAGGGATTCGAACCCTCGATACGAATTGCTCCGTATACGCACTTTCCAGGCGCGCGCCTTCGACCGCTCGGCCACCTCTCTTCATTACTACAAATCAAATAAATTTATAGCATTTTCAGAAGTTACCTTACAAACATTATCATATGGAACGCTTAATATTTGTGATAATTTTTTTGCGATAAATGAAATATTGTAAGGTTCATTCCTTTTGCCTCTGTAAGGTTCTGGTGATAAATAGGGGCTATCCGTTTCTAAAACAATATCTTTTAAATTAATTTTTGAAATAACTTCTTTAAGTTTTGAATTTTTAAATGTAATTATACCCCCTAATCCAATTTTAAATCCCAGGCTTGTTATCTTATTTACTTGTTCATAATCACCATCAAAACAATGAAAAACACCTCTTAACTTTCCTTTATATTTACATATAACATCTATGGTCTGATTTATTGAATTTCTTGTATGTAAGACAACTGGTAAATTATTTTTTATAGCATATTCGCACTGAATCTCCAGCGCATCAATCTGTTGACTAATATTATCCTTANTATGATAAAGATCCATACCAATTTCACCAATTGCAATAGTTTCGCTATTTACAAAAGATAATATTTCAGTTATTTCTGATCTATAATTATCATTTAAGTAACATGGATGCAAACCCAACATATGAAAACAAATTCCCTTGTATTTATTACTTAATTCGAGCATAGGCCTCACTGTATTATTACTTATATTAGGCATTAATATTTTTGTGATATTTTTAGTAGATGATCTTTTAATTATTTCATCTTTCATTTCTTGAAACTCATCTAGATAAATGTGAGCATGGGTATCAATAAGTTGTCCTTCTCTATTTGTCATATAGATCTTATTCAATTAAATTGAATCAATAAAAAATTAATTATTTTCAAATGAATAATAATAAAATAATTTTAGGTCTTGATCCTGGAACTAATATAATGGGTTTCGGATTAATAGAGATACAAAATGAAAATATAAAACTTATTCAATATGGAGTTATAAATTTAAAAAAGTATAAGGATCACATAGAAAAACTTGAAATGATTTTTNAAAATGTCAATAAGCTAATCAAAGACTATAATCCTAATGAAATTTCGATTGAAGCTCCATTTTTTGGGAAAAATGTTCAGTCAATGTTGAAACTTGGAAGAGCTCAAGGAGTTGCTATGGTAGCAGGTAAAATAAATGGTATTGAAATATCAGAATATGCGCCAAGAAAAATTAAAAAATCTGTAACTGGAAATGGAAATGCTTCTAAAGAGCAGTTATCTGAGATAATTAAAAAAACTTTAAATATTAATGAAAATATTAATAAAAAGCTTGATGCAAGCGATGCTCTTGGAGCTGCATTATGTCATTATTATCAAAAATCAAATAATGAGAATCCAAAAAAATCTTGGAAAAAATTTATCCAAGCTAACCCAGAAAAAATAATTTAAAGATTGGATTTTATTATTTCTAATAGATCTCTCAATTCATCTTGTGAAAAACTTAATCTTTTATTAATAAAATCCATTTCTTTCTCATTATTAAATGGTATTAAATGAATATGAGCATGTGGAACTTCAAGACCAACAACTTTTAAACCTACCCTTCTACAGCTTACAGAACTTTTAAGAGCTCCTGAAATTTTTTTAGAGAAAATAAGTATTTTCTCTAAATATTTATTTTCTAAATCAAATAAGTAGTCTGTCTCTACTTTTGGAACTACAAGAGAATGTCCTAAAGTAAGTGGGTTTATATCAAGAAATGAAATAAAATCTTTATCATCAAAAATTATATGAGCTGGTATTTCTTTTTTTATAATTTTAGAAAAAATTGTTGACATAATTTATAAAGAAATGTCAATAACTTTAAATATAACTTCGCCTGAAGGTATTGATACTTTTACCTCCTCACCTTTTATTTTACCTAAAAGACCTCTCCCAATAGGAGATTCTACAGAAAGTTTTTTTTCTTGAAGGTTAGCCTCTTCCTCAGATACAATAGTATACTCAAAGGTTTTTTTTAATTTAATATTTTCAATCTTAACTTTTGATAAGATTGAAACCTTATCAGTATTTATATCAGATTCATCAATAATTCTTGCATTAGATAATGAATCCTCAAGTTTAGATATTTTAAGTTCGTGTAAGCCCTGAGCTTCTTTAGCTGCATCATATTCAGCATTTTCAGAGAGATCACCCTTGTCCCTAGCCTCAGCTATTTGATTAGCAATGTCAGCCCTACCCTTAGTTTTTAGGTAATGAAGCTCNTCTTTTAATTTATTGAGACCTTCTTCTGTAAAATAAGTGTACTTACTCATATATATTTAAGATTAAAAAAAAGGATAATTCCGTCATTGTAAATATACAAAAACAGAATTATCATGTCAAATTCCTCCCATAAAGAGAGCAACAATAAAGTAAATAGCTAGCGCCATTAAGTCATTAGAGGTGGTGATAAACGGGCCAGAGGCTAAAGCTGGATTAAATTTTAATTTATCTAAAATAATTGGTGTAATAGTTCCTAATAAAGATGAAACTANAACAATAGAAAAAAGAGATACNGAAACAATTTTTGCTGTTTTTGAATATATTTTAAAATCTAAAAAATTAAAATTNTCAAATANTAGNAATCCNCCATAAACAAGTAAAGAAAGNACAATTCCATTTAAAATAGATACTANAATNACNCTTATAAGTCTTTGTGCNATTGAAATTTCAAATGAACTAGGACTNGANAANGTTTGNATAACAATTGAAGAAGATTGGATACCNACATTTCCAGCAGTTGCCATAATTAATGGTATNAAAAAAGAGAGAGATATAAAAANNTCACNTCCTTCAAAATACTTAGATTCAAANGAGCCAAGAAGGAAAGCNCCNAANAGTCCACCAAAAATNCCAATTACTANCCANGGNAACCTAGCATTTGATAACTTAAATATTGAGTCATCTTCCTCAACATCTGATGTTATNCCTGACATTATTTGTCTTTCTTCTTCAGCTGATTCTGTAATTACATCNACTACATCATCNATTGTTATTCTTCCAATTAATTTATTTTTTTTGTTNANTACTGGTAAAACTGTCAAATCATATTTTTGCATTATCTGNGCAACNTCTTCTTGATTCATNTGAGCATCAACNGANACNACGAAATCATCATATATNTCTTTAACTCTTGAATTATCATTTGATAANATAATGTCTTTAAGAGATACCTTACCCNTCANCTTTCCTTTTGAGTCAGTTACATAAACACTGTANATTTGAGAAACCTTTTTTGCTTGCTTNCTTATTANNNCAATACATTGATTTATTTTCCAATCAATATTACACTTTACAAGTTCCTTTGCCATTAANCCACCTGCNACCTCTTCATCATATCTAATTAAATCNTTTAAATTTTTAGACTTNTCCTTATCATCAATATTTACTAANACATCNTCTCTNTTATCTGCACTTAAATCAAGTAAAATATCAGNNCCNTCATCAGAATCAATNACTTNAAGNACATCAGCAATTTCTTTTGAAGAATAAATTTTAAGAAAGTTCTCTCTTGTNTCATCATCTAATTCTGAAATTATTTTTGANGATGTTTCTAAATCAATATTATCNAGAACATATTTAGATTCATTGGAATTGAANTCNTANAAAAGCTCAGCNATATCTGCATAACTTACCTCANNAAANGATTTCNTAATAAANTCAATATTTTGATTCTCAATTTNAACTTTTAATTTNTCTTTAAAATTATTTGTTAATTCAAACTTCATNTTTGANTTTATTTATTTCTTTAGATAACCATATAAAATCATTCAGTTTCAATTGTTCTGCTCGACTTGAAAAGATATCAATTGAGGTGAATTCGCTTGGTAAATTTAGATTTTTTAGTGAATTTCTCAATGTTTTTCTTCTATTTTGGAAACAATTCTTAACTATCATTTTAAACTTTTTATACTCAATTCCAATGTCAGTATTATTATTTCTTACACCATGAATTACGCATGAATCAACTCTGGGGGGTGGATCAAAATTATTGGGTGANATTATTTTTGATAAACTCATATCATAATAAGTCTGAGTTAAAACAGATAATATACCATAAGATTTCTTATTGTAAGTGGAACAAATTCTCTCTGCTACTTCTTTTTGTAGCATTATTACAAACTCATCAATTTTATCTCTATTACTAAGCATTTTAAAAATAATTTGGGATGAAATATTATAAGGCAAATTTCCTATAATAGAAAATTTATTTTTGTAAATATTATTGAAGTTTAATGTTAAAATATCACCAGAAATAATTTTTAATCCAGGAAAGTTAAAATTTAAGTAAGTAACCAAATCATTATCAATTTCTGATACTACTAGTTTTGAGTCTTTTTCTTCAAATAAATATTTAGTTAAAACACCTTTACCAGGTCCTATTTCGAGAATATTATCCCTAAAATTAAGTTTTTTAGTAATATTTAAAGCTAATTCTTCGTTAATTAAAAAATGTTGACCAAATTTTTTTTTAGTTTTAATTTTTGTCATTTATAGAATGTACATTTGCCACCAATTTAATTGAAATTAATGGAGAAAAAGACAAACAATAAATTAAAAATTGGTTTTAGTATTGGAGATTANAANGGNATTGGTCCAGAAATTTTACTNAAGNCCTTTTCAAAATATAATTTATTTGAGAAATGTANTCCAATNGTTTTTTGCTCNAAGGAAGTTTTAAATTATTATAAAGAAATANTNGGTNTTAAAATNAATATTAATGNANTAGANAATCCATTAAANNACTTAAANGAAAATNANATTAATTGTTATTTTNANGAAAAAATTAAATTGAATATNAAACCTGGAAANATTGATAATTCTGCNGGAAAATATTCAGAGCTATCACTATATAAATCTTTAAAAAGNTATAAAAATNATNTAATTGATTGCTTAATAACTNTACCAATNAGNAAAATAAANATNCATTCAGAAACCTTTAAATATCCTGGACATACNGAGTTTTTAGAGAGTGAATTTNTTAATANTAAAAGTATGATGATTATGCATTCAAAAGANNTAATTATAGGTTTTNTAACNGGACATATTCCAGTTACAGANATNAATAAATANATANATNAAGANTANATCTCNGANAAATTTGATTTGTTNATTAACTCTTTAAAAAANGATTTTAAAATAANTAANCCAAAAATNGCTGTTTTAGGACTTAATCCTCATTCAGGAGAAGANGGNTTACTCGGCAAAGANGAAAANGATATTATTAAACCTCTNATNAATAAATTTAANAAANANANTAAGCNATTNTTTGGNCCTTACTCNTCTGATTCTTTTTTNGGNCTTAAAACTTATAAAAAATTTGATGGAGTAATTTCNTTTTATCATGATCANGGACTTGTTGGNTTTAAATCTATTTCATTTGATANTGGTGTNAANTACACATCAGGCCTTCCTATTATNAGATCATCNCCNGATCATGGTACNGCATTCAATATTGCNGGNAAGGGTATTGCNAATGAATTATCTTTATTAAATTCTATATTACTTAANATAGANNTTTTTNATAATAGAAANTTTNATAAATAGTATTTAANAATTNANATTTNNGATCATTTTTTAATATGGATAAAAAATTTTTAAGAAAATTCGGTATAAAAATTCANAGTTTATCAAATAATACNCANNTATTTGAATTTGAGTTTGATCAAAAATTATTATNTCAATTTAATAGTGATATTGATATATCAGATTCAAAAGGNACATGNAAAATAATATTATTAAAAACTGANATGATGTTAGATGTAACTTTTNAAATAAAAGGTNTAACAANNCTTANATGTGACAGGACNCTNAAAAANTATACNCATNNACTTGATTTTTCTAAAAAAATACTATTCAAATTTGGTGANNAAGACGAAGANATATCNGACGAAATGATTGTTATTAATAGAGGAAAGTCTATTTTNAATATCTCAAAATTTATATATGAATTTTTTATTTTAGAGATTCCAATAAAAAGATTGCATCCAAGTATTAAAAATGAAGATAATATTGATAATTTTGTATATAAAACACATACAACTAAGAAAATTGATCCTAGATTAGAATCATTAAAAAAACTTAAATAAGTATTATGGCACATCCTAAAAGAAAGACATCNAANACNAGAAGAGATAAAAGAAGAACTCATTACAAAGCAACTGCAAAAAANTTTGTTATNTGTCCAACNACAGGTGANTCTCACNTACCTCATAGAGCATTTTGGTATGAAGGAAAGCTTTATTATAAGGGAAAAGTTGTACTAGAAAAAGAAGCAGCNTAAGTTATCTTATAACACATGTCATCTAGGAAAATTAGAGCAAGTATTACNGGAGTANATGGATATGTNCCNGAATATGTTTTGAGTAATAGNGAGCTAGAAAAGTTAGTAGAAACTAGTGACGAGTGGATAATTACTAGAACCGGTATAAAAGAACGTAGAATTCTTAAGGGTGATATGAAAGGGACCTCTATTATTGGTACTAAATGCGTTGAGGGTCTATTAGAAAAAACTAATACAAAAGCTGAAGAGATNGACTTAATAATTTGNGCTACAGTTACACCTGATATGTTTTTTCCATCTACAGCAAATCTAATTGCNAATAATGTAGGGGCTAAAGATTCTTATGGNTTTGATCTNTCAGCAGCNTGTTCAGGNTTNCTTTATGCACTTACAACTGGNACACAATTTATAGAGTCGGGTTTACATAAAAAAGTTATAGTNATTGGTGCTGATAAAATGTCNTCAATTATTGATTATACAGANAGAAAAAATTGTGTNCTTTTTGGTGATGGAGGAGGTGCTGTANTATTAGAACCCTCAAAAGATNATACGGGAATACAAGATCATATCCTNAAAAGTGANGGATCAGGTGNTGATATGNTATGCNTNAAAGCTGGTGGTAGTTTAAGNCCNGCATCTTTAGAGACAATTAAAAACAAAGAGCATTNTATATATCANGAAGGGTCATCTGTTTTTAAATTTGCTGTNACAAATATGGCTGATATTTCTGAAGAAATTATGTTAAAAAATAATCTTACGTCAGAGGACATATCTTACCTTGTTCCACATCAGGCTAATAAAAGGATAATTGATGCTACTGCAAATAGAATGGGTGTTGGCCCTGAAAAAGTTCTNTTGAATATTGAAAAATATGGAAATACAACTGCTGGTACAATACCATTGTGTTTGTGGGATTTTGAAAAATCNTTTAAAAAAGGAGANAATCTGATATTAGCAGCATTTGGNGGAGGATTCACATGGGGATCTTTATANTTAAAATGGTCTTACAANACAAATTAAAAACTTATGGCTAGTACAAGTGATATAAAAAANGGGCTTTGCATTGAATACAATGGTAATCTTTATTTTGTTACAGAATTTCAACATGTTAAACCAGGTAAAGGACCCGCATTTGTTAGAACTAAACTAAAGAATGTTATGACTGGTAAGGTTATTGATAACACATTCCCTTCTGGTCATAAAATAATAACAGCAAGAGTCGAAAAAAGAACCCACCAATATTTATATAAAGATAGTTCAGGATATCATTTCATGGACAATTCATCATATGAACAAATTTCAGTAGAGGAATCTATTATTGATCATCCAGAATTTCTAGTGGATGGTTTGGAGGTTGAAATTTCCATACATACTGAGACTAGTGAGATTTTACTTTGCGAACTACCTGCTACAATAGAAACAAAAATAGTATATACTGAGCCTGGGGTAAAAGGAGACACAGCTACAAATGCTACTAAAATAGCTAAAATTGAAACTGGCGCAGAAATTCAAGTTCCATTATTTATCAATGAAGATGATAAAATTAAAGTTGATATTAAACAAGGTAAATATGTTGAGCGAGTAAAATAATGTAAATTTGCAAAGATGAATTCAAAAGAAATACAGGACATAATAAACTTTATTAAAAAAACAGATCTTGATGATGTAAGTATTGAAACTGAAAATTATAAAATAAGAGTTAAGAAAAATTCAGGTTCAATTTCTGAAAAAGTCATTCATAAATCTGAAAGTCCATTAAAGATTGAATCTAAAGAACAAGTAATTCAAAAAGAAGAAGTTGAATTAAAAACTGAAGTAGAAAAACCATCTAGCAAAAATCTAATTATCAAATCCCCTATGATTGGTACATTTTATCAATCCCCAAACCCTGAAAGTAACCCATTTGTATCTGTAGGCGATAATATTAAACCTGGTCAAACAATATGCATAATAGAGGCAATGAAATTATTTAATGAAATTGAATCAGAGGTTTCCGGTAAAGTTGTAAAAATTCTTGCAAATGACTCCTCTCCTGTTGAGTTTGATCAACCTCTTTACGAAATAGATCCAAGCTAATTTCTATAAAAATGATAAAAAAGGTACTGATTGCAAATAGAGGAGAAATTGCNCTTAGAGTTATTAGAAGTTGTCAGGAAATGGGAATAAAAACAGTCTCTGTATATTCTAAAGCTGATATTGAAAGCCTTCATGTAAGATTTGCTGATGAAGCAGTATGTATTGGACCTGCTATTTCAAAAGAGTCATACTTGAGTATACCAAGAATAATGGCAGCCGCCGAAATTACTAATTCTGATGCAATCCACCCTGGCTACGGTTTTCTTTCTGAAAATGCAGAATTTTCAAAAATATGTAATGAAAGTGGAATTAAATTTATTGGTCCAGATTGGAAAATGATTCAAAAAATGGGTGATAAAGTTACAGCTAAAGACACAATGAAAAAAGCAGGAATACCGACTGTTCCAGGATCTGACGGTCTAATTGATTCCATAACAGAAGGAAAGAAACTAGCCAAAAAAATTGGATATCCTGTTATATTAAAAGCTACTGCTGGGGGAGGCGGAAAGGGAATGAGAATAGTAAATAATGAAAAAGAATTTGAGAATTCATGGTACAGTGCAAAAGCTGAGTCAGAGGCATCATTTTCAAATTCAGGATTATATTTAGAAAAATTTATTGTTAAGCCAAGACACATTGAAATACAAGTTATGGGAGATCAATATGGAAATATTAGTCATCTGTCAGAAAGAGACTGTTCTATCCAGAGAAGACATCAAAAACTTATTGAAGAAACACCATCACCTTTCGTTGATGAAGAGCTAAGAAACAAAATGGGTGAGGCTGCGGTTAAAGCCTGTAAGTTTATAGAATACGAGGGGGCTGGAACAATTGAATTTCTTGTTGATGCAAATAAAGACTTTTACTTTATGGAAATGAATACAAGAATTCAAGTTGAGCACGGGATAACAGAGGAAGTNACAGATTACGATCTAATTAAAGAACAAATAAAAGTAGCTGATGGAGCCAAAGTGTCAGGAAAACATTACTATCCAAAATTATATTCAATTGAATGTAGAATAAATGCTGAAGACCCTAAAGCTAACTTTAGACCTTGTCCTGGTAAAATTACTGCCCTCCATAAACCTGGAGGTCACGGAGTTAGAGTAGATTCTCATATATATTCTGGCTATGAAATACCACCCTATTATGACTCGATGATTGCAAAACTTATGGTAAGCCATCAATCAAGAGAGGAAGCATTAGTCAGGATGAAAAGAGCATTAAATGAATTTATTATTGAGGGAATCAAAACTACAATACCGTTTCATATTAAGATAATGGATGATGAAAACTTTAAGAAAGGGGATTTCACAACTAACTTTATGGATAATTTTGAATTTTAGTTGTCCTATTCTCAAAAACTATTCCATTATTATTTAATTTCTGCAAAAGGGGATCATATAAATTCTTTTCAAACGGCAATAAAACTCCTTTGAATTTTAAATTTTTAATAATGATAGTTTCAATAAGTAAAGCTATAGGTAGACCAACAGTCTTAGACATAGCTGTGTCGTAATTACTAATACCTTCTAAGCTCATGAACGACTCTACCCTTTTTAAATTATTTTTCTCTCTATATAGAAAAGAATGGTACATGACAACTAGGTCTATATCGTGCCTTTCTAAAGACCAATTTTCTTTTAAGATCTCAAGAAGTACTTCACTAGGTTTTTTATTCATTAAAGAAATTTTTTTTTTTGAAAAAAAATTGGACCAAGATAAATTTTTCAATGCTTGAGAGTTTTTNTCAATAGAAAACATTTCAATTATATAATTTATTACTGATTCATAACTTTCAAGATCAATCTTATGTTTAAAAAAATCAAAGTAAGATACTTCACCTTCTTTTTGAAAAAATCTTGAGTCATCTGTTAATCCTAAGTTAATTAGAATATTCCATGCCTTACAAAAGCCAGGATGCCTCAGTGTACCTCGAATTAGAGTATTTATATTTTCAAGGCCATAAAGATTTTTATATTTTAATGAGTCTCTGTTAGGGTATCCTTCATAAGTTTTGGATTTAGATAACTGTATTTTTTTTAGATCTNAAAAAACTTTTTCATACGGAATATTAATTAAATCTCCATTTTTAAGGTATTTAGCTCCGTCTAAGCCAGCCTTAATAACATTCATTGGATTCCAAGTAAATTTATATCCCCAGGGATTTTTATCATCTTTTTTCATCAATCCACCAGTGTAAGATTCAAAAGACATTATTTTACCTTTTTTATTTAAATTATCAATAACTTTTTTAGCAGATAAATGATCAATACCNGGATCTAANCCCATCTCCATAAAAAGAAAACAACNCTTCTTNNTAAATTTTTTATCTAGNNATTTAATATTATCATCTAAATATGATGCNGTTATCATATTAACAGAATATTCTAAACANATTAATGCAACTTTATAGTGCAGAGAGGGAGGTAATAAACTNACAACTATAAATGNTNCNTTAATCTGCNTAGANATTTGAGTTATGTCACTAATATCAATTNTAAGAAATTTAATATTTTTTATTTCATTAATATATTCTGGAGTTTTATCTGAAATAAGTTTTATNTCAATTTCAAGTTTNTGAGAATTATCTGCCAAATAACTAATCAAGTTAANNGCCGATTTACCTGCACCTAGTANTAAAATAGTTTTTGTCATANATTTNGTCAGTCTTTATAAAACTAATCAATATATTTATTCCAAACATTTTTCATGAAAATAATAATATCTGGAGGNAGACAATCAAAATCATCACTTTCTTATTTTAACAAGGAATGGTCAAGTGGNGTAAGNGGAGTTATTTTTGAGTATGACACTNATTCTAAAAAAATTGANGAGANGTTTACTTATGAAACTCCTAAAANATATAGAGCTGAAAAAGATTATAGTATATCTTTTAAAAGNGGGTCTATTGATAATAACAAACTTTATATTACAACACTNACAGAAATCTTAATTATANGTCTTCCTNATTATAAACTTATTGANANAATNTCACTAAATCTNTTTAATGACTTACACCATGTGGTNCATGAAAANAACTTTCTATATATTGTTGTNACTGGNCTNGATTTAGTATTGCAGTATGATTTAATAAAAAAAAGAGTATCTAACTATTATAATTGTTTCAGGGAAGCTGACACATGGGATAGATTTGATAAAAATAAAGATTATAGAAAACTNAATACAACTAAGCCTCATTTTAGTCATCCAAATCACGTAACANTACANAATAATAAAGTNTATATAACAAGATATAAGCAAGAAGATGTTCTCGTTTATGAAAAGAAAGGGAANTATATAGGAAATATNAAATTAGGTAATGGCATTCCNCATGATGGCTCTATTTTTAANANTGAATTTATTTACACCACAGTAACAGGNAANATTATTAANGTTGATATNAGNAAAGAAAAAATTAATAAAATCATTGATCTTAATAANTTTGCTAAAGANNANNGTTCTCTTGGCTGGTGNAGNGGATATAATTCNGCCAAAAACNTAAATTANGTTGGATTTAGTAGAATNAGACCAACTAAATTNATAGAAAATATTAAGTGGTTAGGNAGTAAAATNANTGATAAATANAAGTTNAAGATGCCTACAAGAGTTGAAATTTATGACAATAANTATTCTAAAATAATNGANACAATTGAGCTNGAAAGAGTTGGATTAAATTGGGTATTTAGTATATTNAAATATTAGNTNTTTCTTTTTACTACTGTTGANGAGGCCTGNGATTTTGGGAGNATAGATACTTCACTGATATTAACATTTTCNGGAGAATTTAAAATAAACTTTATAACTCTTGCGACATCNCNAGCNTATAGAGGTTCNATACCTTTGTAAATNCTCTCAGCCTTANCTGAATCACCCTTGAANCTAANCNTNGAGAACTCAGTATTGACAAGNCCTGGACTNACCTGTGATACTTTNATATTATGATTATTCAAATCTACTCTCATTCCTTTNGTNATAGCATCAACCGCAAACTTTGAAGCNCAGTATATNTTTCCCTTTGGATAAACTTCTGTTCCTGCNATAGATCCAAGATTGATGATNTGACCTTTATTTAACTTCACCATNTCATTTAAGACATGCTTTGANAGATATAANAAGCCCTTTACATTTATATCTATCATATTATCCCAATCATNTGTNTCCCCATCTTGAATAAAATCTAANCCNTGAGCATTTCCTGCATTATTTATAAGGACATCTATTTTCTTCCANTCATCAGTTAAACTATGATAAGCGTNNTCCACTTGCTTCTTNTCCGAAATATCAAAACATAAGGTTTTGATTTTACAAATAGANGAAAGCTCAGCTTTNATTTTTTCTAANTTNNAATTTCTTCTACCACATAAAATCAAATCATAATCATCGGCAAGAGCTAAAGCAGTCGCNTCACCNATACCNGATGTAGATCCTGTNATTAATATAATTTTTCTNTCCTTACTTTGGGCCACCTTCAAAAGTAAAGAAAATTGAGATATTGTGAACTATAATTTTATCTATTGGAAGGTTATATTCATTCCTNGAATTTTTATCNATCATATTAATNAAACCTCTAGAGTATCTAATTTCTGGNGATAGTTTAAATAAAGGGAAAAAAAGATCAGCTCCAAATCCAATTTCAAGTGAGATATCAAANGCTTTTAATTCNANGATNTCTTTTCCTGCCTCATCTTTATTNTTTGCTCCTATCTCNAAACCNGGTTTAAAGCCNGCNATTAAAAACATNCTACTNTTTTTTCTTCTCTTAGACTTATACTTTATAAGNAANGGGGCTTCNANGAAAGTGGCNGACCTNACATCTGTAAATACAGNTCCATCANTATATAAATAANNTAAATTAAATTCANNNAAAGATACCTGTAATAAAGTTCTAAGNTCAAANGGATAATAAATACTAAAATCAGAAATAAAACCAAGTTTAAATCCNGGACTTGGGTTAGGTANAATACTGTGAAGGNTAGAATAATTTTGNGAAGAAAAGTTTGATGANTAGTTAAGCCTATAATATGAGGAATGANCTCCTAATAAAAATCCNTAGTGGACCTTAGTATCGTCATAACCACTTAAATTAAAAGTNGTAGACTGTGAAAAGGATTTATCAGAAAATATAAATAACAAAAAAATTAAAACNGTTTTTTTCATTTTTCTATNTTAATATACTACGTAAACTATAAAAATGAATTTAAATTGCAATTTGGATTATAAAATATGAAAATCAAAAAAACCGAATTCATNAAGAGTAGNACATCAATANAGGANTGCCCNAATGNNAATTTTCCTGAATTTGTTTTTTATGGAAGATCNAATGTAGGAAAGTCNTCACTTATNAATATGATTACTAATAATCAAAAACTTTCTAAAATATCTTCNAAACCNGGTAAAACACAATTAATTAATCACTTCCTTATAAATCAAAATTTTTATTTAGTAGATCTACCNGGGTATGGGTGGGCTAAAACAAGTAAAGAAAATAGAGAGAAATGGGATATAATGAGCAAGAACTTTCTGATNCAATCAAAAAAGCTTGCACTATTATTTATTCTTATTGATGTTAGACTTAAACCACAAAAAATAGATTTAGAAAANATAAATNATCTAGGCAAGAATAATGTACCAATTAATTTNATATTCACAAAATGTGATAAGGTAGGTAAGGAAGAGTTGAAAAAAAATATTAATTTATTTAATTCCGAGTTNTTAAGTTCATGGAAANAAACACCTNATTATTNTATTTCTTCATCNGTNAAAAAAGTAGGAATTGATTCAATTTTAGATCANATTAATNANANAATAATTTCAATAAATAANGCNTGANTATTATTTATAACCTATTAATTAAATTNATNAATACTTATATATTTNTAAGTTCATTTTTAAATGAAAAATCNANAAAAATACAAAAAGGNAGAAAAAATACATTTAANTATNTTNANGAAAATATTAACANATCTAAAAAAAANATNCTAATTCATGTATCATCNGTNGGAGAATTTGAACAAGCAAAACCCATAATAGATAAACTAAAATCATTCAAAGAATTTAAGATNNTTNTTTCTCANTTCTCNTCNTCTTTAGAAGANATATTAAAANATGATAANACTATTGATTTCAGTTTTTATTTACCATCTGATNNAAANTNTCATATGGATCTNTTAATAAAGAAAATTAANCCNTTAATNATCATTATAATAAAATATGAGTTTTGGANAAATTTAATTTTANCATCTAATGAAAANAAAATACCNATTATTTCAGTTTCAACTATTTTAAGNAAANANCAATTTTANNTACCATTCTACAGCTCATATTTANTNGATATTTTAAAAAAGTTTGATTTNNTATTAGTTCAAAANAGAGANTCGGTTNAAATTTTAAAAAATAAAAAAATTAATNATGTNAAAANGGTTGGGGATACAAGNTTTGATAGAGTNTTAAAGATTTATAANGANTCAAAAAATTANCCACTAGTTGAACAATTTAAAAAAAATAAAAANNTAGTNATNATTGGNAGCTCTTGGAAAAGTGATATTGATATNTTNAAAAANGAGATTTTAAGAGATTTTACNGAGACAAAATATATAATTGCACCTCANGAAATAANTNATGAAAATATTAAATACATAGAAAATACTTTTATAAATGACACAATAAAATATTCAGAATTACCTCAAAAAATTATCAAAAAAAGAATACTAATCATTGATAATTTTGGGTTATTATCTTCATTGTATAAATATTCTGATGTAGCATATATTGGTGGTGGATTTAGAGGAGCTCTTCATAATACCCTNGANGCNGCNGTNTGGGATATTCCNATTATCTATGGTAATCATAGAAATAATANAAANTTTAATGAAGTTTTNATTTTAGAAAAAAATAAAATTGGATTTCCNATTANGAGCGGNAATGAATTTAANTTACTAATTAATAGAATTNTNAAATATGGTGATATTGGCAAAGGAGGNAATAAANTAATTAAAAACTTNTCTGGTGCAACTAGTANNATNTCCAATGAAATNTTAAGACTAATTAAATGANAGGNNTTNTAATTAAATCAACTGGNAAATANTCATTAGTTAAGGTAGATGAAAAAATTTANAAATGTTTATTAAGAGGNAATTTCAGGTTAGATAATAATTTATCNAATCCGGTAGTCNCNGGNGACNNAGTAGAAATAGAATTAGATAAAAGTCAAAANGGAGTNATTACAAAAGTTTTNGAAAGAGAAAATCANTTCATTAAAAAATCACTNAAAGATGANAAAGCNCATATAATTGGTTCTAATATNGATCAAGTTTTAATTATATGCAGTCTTAAANAACCTTANNCNAANCTNATTTTTTTAGATAAGTGTATTGCAGCNNCNCATTACNATAACATTAAACCAATAATTNTTTTCAATAAAATTGACTTATTAGATTCAAAAGAAATTCAAAACCTNAAAATAATTAATGATAATTANACTNNTCTNGGAATATTATTTNTTGAANTNTCTGCNACAGATGGANTTGGNATTCAAGAATTGAACAAAAATCTCAGAAATAAAAAAACATTATTTATTGGGAATTCAGGTGTAGGAAAATCAACAATTATTAATAAAGTTTCCAAATCAAATCAAAAAATAAATAATCTTTCATCAAAAACTGGAAGAGGNAAACAGACTACAACATTCTCTGAAATATTTGAAATAGACTCTAATAGTTTTATTGTTGACTCACCNGGTTTTAAGNACTTTTATTTTTATGGTATAGACAAAAGTGAGNTTAAATATTTATTTAATGATTTTATAGAAATTCAAAAAGAATGNAAATTCAATAATTGTCTTCATCTAGAAGAACCCCAATGCCAAATAAAAAATAATATTGGTAAAAAAATATGGAGTAAAAGNTACAGTAGTTACTTATCTATTATGGGAGANCTTAANTAGATAATTTTTTTATTTTTATTTTTAAAAACGCAAATAAAATAGTCATTATAGGACTTATTATACTAAAAAAACAATAGGGCAAATAAGCTAATGTNGAAACATTTAAAACTGAGGNATGGTATGCTCCACAAGTATTCCAAGGTATTAGCACAGANGTAACTGTTCCACTATCTTCAAGAGTTCTGCTTAAGTTTTCGGGAGCTAATCCTTTATCTTTATAAATTTTAGAATACATCTTACCAGGTACAACTATCGATAAGTATTGATCTGANGCTGTTAAATTAAAAAATATACANGTCCCTNCCGTAGAGGTAATAACTGATGCATGAGAACTTACTTTTTTTAAGATAAAAGATGAAATTGTTTTGAGAAAACCAGAACTTTCCATTACACCACCAAAAATCATAGCAGATATTACAAGCCATATAGTATCTAACATTCCATACATTCCACTTGATGACAGAAGTTTTGTAACCATATCATCAGAAGTAGGTATAACTACACTACCATATAAAGACTTCATTGTACCTACAAATAAATCTCTCCAATCACCAAAATTACTACCCGATATTTCTAATAGTAACTTGTTCTGAAAAAGTAATGCAAAAAAAGATCCTAATATAATTCCAACAAACAAAGCTGGAACGGCTTTTACTTTCTTATATATCATAAAAATAACGGAGAGAGGCACAACAAATAAGATAGGTGAAATATAAAACTTTTCTTTAATTACTGAAGAAATATCAATTGAGCTTTTTGAGTCAATACTACTATTGAAATTTAAGCCTATTAACGTAAAAACTACAAGACAAATTAAGATTGTAGGAAAAGCGGTATATGATAAATATCTTATATGCGCGAACAGTTCACCTCCTGCTACAGCTGGTGCTAAGTTTGTTGTATCAGATAGTGGAGACATTTTATCACCAAAATATGCACCACTAAGAATTGCGCCGGCTATTATACCTTCAGAAATATTAAGCGCTTTTCCAATACCAATAAGAGCAATACCAATTGTAGCCGAAGTAGTCCAAGAACTTCCTGTTGCCATTGAAACAATTATACATATAATACATGCTGCTAATAAAAATATTTGTGGATTAAGTATTTGGATACCATAATATATCATAGCAGGAACAACACCACTTATCATCCATGATCCAGCCAAGGAACCAACTAAAAAGAGAATTAAAATTGAGGGTATGGAAGAATTTATACTTCTAACTATTCCATTTTGAATTTCTGTCCAGCCTATTCCAATGCTAAAAGCAATAACAGTAGCAAATGCCGAGGATAAAAAAAGAACAATCTGTATGCTTCCATCTAATGAATCTCCTCTAAATATTGATACATTGACAGCCAATAAAATTACTAAAAAAATAAACGGTGAAATTGATTGTAAAAAAGATGGATTATATTTTCGATTGGTAACCATTAAACTTTTTTTAAAAATTAATAGTAAACTTAACTAATAAAAATTATTATAGCTTTTTAGATGTAATGAATAATATAAATCAAGAAATAATTAGTTTAATTAATAGCCAGAAGAAAAACTTTCCTCTAGATCAAAAATTTTATATTGATAATATCATTTTCGAAAAAGATATTGAGCATATATTTTCGAATCAATGGGTATTTGTCGGTCATATTTCTAGAATACCAAATATAGGAGACTATTTTACAATTAGTATTGGTGATGAATCCATTATAGTTATTAGAGATAAGAAAAATATAATTAATTGTTTTTATAATGTCTGTAGACACAGAGGTTCTCACATATGCTTAGAGTCTGAAGGATCTGTAAGAAAACTCATATGTCCTTATCATGCCTGGACTTATAATCTTGATGGGGCGCTAAAAAATGCTAGTATGATGAATGAAGATTTTAAAAAAGAAGATTGGAGTCTAATTAAATGTAATAAAAATATTTTCGAGGGTTTGATATTTATAAATCTATCTAATAAACCAACAAGTTTTACTGAATTTATTAAGCCCCTAGAACCATTTATATCTCTGCACGGCCTTGATAGAGCTAAGATAGCTATAAGAAAAGAATATGAAATAGAAGGTAATTGGAAGCTTGCACTAGATAATTTTCACGAATGTTACCATTGTCACCCATCGCATCCGGAATATTGTGAGGTACATAGTAAAGACTATATCCAGTCATATGGAGCAGGGAGCAATTCAGGTCCAGAATCTGCTGAATTTAATAAATTGCTTCAAAATTGGAATAAGAAGGTTGATGAGCTAGGATATTTNAGGGGAGAATATTCTGAGAATGAGTTTTCTAATTTTTATAGAAGTGCNGANAGAACTCCTTTTAGNAATGGNAGACTTTCTGAGACAAGATCAGGAAAGCCNGCATCAAAATTAATGGGTNATTTTAAAGAATTTGANGGTGGATATACCACTATTGGTACTTCACCTTTTAATAGTCTTATAATGTCTAATGACTTTGCTACTTGTTTTACATTTTTACCTAAAACAAATAAAAAAACTTGTGTTGAGTTGATGTGGTTAGTTGACAAAAATGCAATTGAAGGTATTGATTACAATAAAGAAGAAATCTCATGGTTATGGGATGAGACAACCCTAGCAGATAAAAGGATTATAGAGGATAATCAAAAGGGAGTTCTTTCTAAAAAGTATATCCCAGGACCATTATCGAAAATGGAGTTAGGTCTTGAAAGGTTTAAGAATTGGTATTTAAAAAATTTAAAAAAATCTATTGGTGCATAGTTATATTTTTATAACACATGTAGCCAGCAGTACCTGCTACACTTCCACAAGGATAAGCTCCGGCTCCACAATAAAATACATCTGATAAATCCCCAAAATTATAAAAGCTATTATTAATTTCTGAAAATGATCTTTTATCAAAATTTTGACCATCGGTCAACATCATATGATCAATATTACCTTCTGGGAAATAGAATTCTTGGTTCATATCTTTAGGGGTTAAGAACACACTTTTAACACAATCTTCAGGATTTAATATATACTTAAATACTTTACTTTTAATTTTTTCATGAATTTCTGGCATTTCAATTCCTTTTTTATCATATGATATGTTTTTTGTGAAAAAAATTAATTTATCGAATGGTTCTTTATTGCCTAACTTTCTCTGTCCTGCTCCTTCACAATATACTTGAATGTAACCAGGTTCATAATAACTCAATTTTTTATAAGCATTTTGACTTTTGATTTCAAAATCATTTAAGTTATCAACTGAAAATATAAATCTAAAAGAAGATAAAGCATCACCATCGTGATTGTGATTAACCCATTTAACTTTATTCTTAAAAAAAGCAGTAACCTTACCACTTGTTCCAGTATACTTTTTTACTTCTAAAGTTTTTTTGAGTTTTTTGTTTTCAAAATAATTTGTTGGAGTTAGAGGGTCAGTTGCAAAAACTAAAATATCATAATCATAAGATTTGCCACTTTTTGTAAAAACCTTCTTATTGTCATTATCAATATTATCTATTTCTGATGATGTATTAATTTCTACACCTAATGCTTTATTTATATTTCCAAGTTCTTTTGTAACTTGCCATATACCATTTTTTACATATCCCCAGTAACCATCAAAAACAGAACCTGAATCCATAAGCGGAATTATAAAAGCAGAACCCTTAGAGTCAATAGACTCAGGGCTACTCTCAATGACAGTCATTCCCATATAAAGTTTTGTCTTCTCAGAAGTAAAATAATAGTCAAGCAGATTTCTTGCAGTTCCCGTTATCCACATATCTACAAGATCTTTTCCTAAGAATCTAATTGCACTTTCTAATGAAGGTGGTTCACCAGTAACATATCCATTTTGTATAAAATTAATTACTTTATTTTCATCGTTTCTAAAATCAATTACTGAACCCCTCTCTCCAACTTTATTGGAAAGTTCTTTTTGAAGTTGGTTTGGATCCTTATGAATATTTACTTCTGAATCTTCACCTTCAAAATAAACTACTTTCTGTGACTCAGGTGAATAAATTTTTAATTTTTGAGATAAACCAGTTTCTTTAAAAATAAAGTCAGGCATCATACCAAGGACTGTTGCTCCCTTAGCAAATGAAATATTTTTATTATTTATGATAGTGTTGTCAGGTGTACAAGCACCCCCTATATTTTTTGACTTTTCAATTATTTTAACATCATAATTACTTTTTTGGAGATAATTAGATAATACTAAACCATTTACTCCTGCTCCAATAACTAATGCCTTTTTTTTATTCATTTCAATATTTATTTATTCATTAATAGAAATCCTTTAATGAAATCATTTATATCACCATCTAATACGTTATTTACATCACCTCGTTCAATATTTGTTCTAACATCTTTAATCATTTTATAAGGATGTAAAACATAGTTTCTAATTTGTGAACCAAAATCAATTTTTAATTTTTTACTATCTCTCTCATCTTTTTCCTTATTTACTTTCTCTATTTCAATCTGATATAATTTAGACTTTAACATTTTGATTGCTTTCTCTTTATTTAAAATCTGACTCCTTTCCTGTTGACACTCTATAATTAAACCAGAAGATTTATGTTTTAACCTTACTGCTGACTCTATTTTATTTACGCTTTGTCCTCCAGCACCACTAGCTCTAAATGTTTCCCAAGAAATTTCAGATTGATCTATATTTATTTCAATTGTCTCATCAACTTCAGGATATGCAAAGACAGAGGCAAATGAAGTGTGTCTTCTTGCTCCTGAATCAAATGGAGATATTCTAACTAGCCTATGAACCCCTATCTCTGACTTTAAATTTCCGTACGCAAAATCTCCTTCTATTCCAATTATAGCTGATTTAATACCGGCAGTCTCTCCAGGTTGAATATTTACTTTTTTAACTTTAAAACTTTGAGACTCTGCCCACATGACATACATCCTCATCAAAATACTTGCCCAGTCTTGGCTCTCAGTACCTCCTGCTCCAGGGTTAATTTCAATAATTGCATTCATTTGGTCCTCCTTACTTGAAAGCATTTTCTTAAATTCTAAATCTTCTAGTAATTTAAGAACCCTTTTATATTCTTTAGTTATTTCATCTTCAGCAACCTCACCTTCAATATAGAACTCATTTAAAGTCTGAAGATCTTGTACTGCACTATTCAAGATATCAAAGGAATCAATCCAGGTATTATTTGTACTAATTTCTTTTAATATCCTCTCAGCTCTTTCTCTATTATCCCAAAAGCCTTCAGCTGAAGAAATGTCTTCCCTTTCCTTAACAATTATTTTTCTGTTGTCGTAGTCAAAGATAGCCTCTTAGAGCAGAGGTTCGCTTCTTAATAAGATTTATCTGGTCTGTATTCATAATAAAATTGTTTTTAACCAATTAAGCTCATTCATATCTCTTCCAAATTTAATATCACTCAATTTACTGAGTAAAATATTTGAGATAGAATTTTGAGTAATTTTAGGAAGATTATAATTTTTATTATTGTGGCCTATCATTTTTATTGGAGCAATAGTAGCTGCAGTACCAGCACCAAATGCTTCTTTCATTGATCCATTCTGTAGGCAAGTGATAACTTCATTTACAGAAACTTTCCTAACATGTACATCTATATTTAATAATTTTGATAAATTAATTATACTATCCCTAGTAACTCCATCCAACACAGTATCGCCAAGAGGAGGTGTAACTAATTTATCTTCGATAACAAAAAATAAATTCATTGTACCAGATTCCTCTACAAATTCGTGGGATTTACCATCCGTCCATATCAGCTGATGATAACCATCTTTCTGTGCTTTTACTGCTGGATATAATGCTGCTGCATAGTTTGCAGCAGTCTTTGAATATCCAACACCTCCAGAAACTGCCCTCGTATATTTTGTTTCTATTTTAACATTAACTGGCTCAGAATAATATCCTCCAGCCATTCCACATATTACCATAAAAGTATAATTATCTGCAGGTCTTATACCAATGTAAGGGTCTAAAGCAAAAGATATCGGTCTAATATATAGAGAGTTCTCTTCTCCTTCTGGAACCCAATTATGATCTATTTTCAATAACTCCTCAATTGAATCAATAAAAATATTTTTAGGTATAGTAGGCATACACATTCTCTCAGCACTTTTATTAAACCTCTCATGATTTTTTTCTGGTCTAAATATTAAAATTTTTCCTTTACTATCACGGTAAGCTTTTAAACCCTCAAAAATGGTTTGACCATAGTGCAAGGTTGTACATGCTGGTGATAAGGTAAGGTCTTGAAAAGGTTGAATTCTAAAGTTTTTCCATGATCCATTATTATAATCACATATAAACATATGATCTGAATAATATTTACAGAAGCCTAAATTTTTATAATCTACTTCCGAGATTTTAGAATTTTGAGATTTAGTTATATTAATGTCCAAAACTTAAACTTTAATTTTTTTTATCTGAAGAAATTAATCCATCCTTTAATCTAACAATTCTTTTTGAATATGCAGCAATATCCTCCTCATGAGTTACCATAATTATTGTATTACCCCTGTCATGAAGCTCTGTAAAGAGATCCATTATACTAAACGAAGTCTTACTATCTAAATTACCCGTAGGTTCATCGGCTAATATTATACTTGGGTCGTTTACTAGAGCTCTTGCGATGGCAACTCTTTGTCTCTGTCCACCAGATAACTCATTAGGTTTATGAGTTGCTCTATCAACTAGATTAACATCTTTTAGTGCTTTCATAGCCATTTCCTTTCTCTGATCATAAGGATATCCTGCGTAAACTAATGGTAAAGAGACATTATCGAGTGCAGATGCCCTAGGTAGCAGGTTAAAGGTTTGAAAAACAAAACCAATTTCTTTATTTCTAACATCGGCTAATTCGTTTTCACTCATATTACTAACATTTTTATTATTAAGCTTATACTTCCCACCAGTAGGTGAGTCTAAACATCCAATAATATTCATCAAAGTAGATTTTCCTGAACCTGAAGCGCCCATGAAAGAAACATACTCATTTTTTTTAATATCAACACTTATAGTGTCTATAGCTTTTACAACCTGTGTCCCTACCTTATAGTGTCTAGAAATATTACTTACTTCAATAATATTTTTCATATAAATAATTAATTTCGTGTTTTAATTATAGATGACAAAGTAAACAAATTTGCTCGCATTTATAATAATAAAAATATAAATAAATAATGGAAATATTTTTTGAATTTGAGACATATATAGCTTTACTCACCCTAACAATTATTGAGATAATATTAGGTATTGATAATATAATTTTCATATCTATTATTACTAATAAAGTTGAGAAAGAAAGTAGACATAAGGCGAGGGTTTTGGGCTTACTACTTGCTCTTGTTTTAAGGGTTATTATGCTTTTTGGTCTGACCTGGTTTATAGGTTTAACTCAGCCTGTATATATGAATATAAGTATTAAAGATATAATCCTATTTTTAGGAGGTGGATTCTTAATATTTAAAAGTGTTCTTGAAATTTCACATAAAATAAACGGGAATTTTGACGAAAAAATTATCTCTAATAAGTCTGTAAGTCTTTCCTCAGTTATTTGGCAAATTGTTGCTATTGATTTTGTCTTTTCCGTTGACTCTATTTTAACAGCAATAGGGTTGACAGAAATACTTCTACTGATGGTAATTGCAGTAGTAATTTCAATACTTTTTATGATATTTTATTCCTCAAAGATTAGTGATATAATTGATAGGTATCCATCTCTTGAAATTTTAGCTCTATGTTTTCTGATTCTCATCGGATTTACATTGATTTTAGAGTCAGCACATATAGACATCCCTAAGGGTTTTATTTATTTTTCACTTTTTTTCACTTTAGGTGTAGAACTAATTAATATTAGATTTAGGAGGGTGAGTCTCAAAAGAATAAAAATTAAAAAATAATTTATTCCTTAATGATCTTCTTCATCGTCTTCTTATCACCTTGCACAAGCTGAACCAAATACACCCCGTCGTTTGAGTCTCTTATATCAACCTGGTGCGATGAATTAGAACTTTGGTTATCTAGAACATTTGTGTATACGCTCCTTCCAAATATATCTGTGATTCTACAATTTACATCGCCTTGCCACGTATCGTTAAAATCTATCCTAAACTCTCCTTTAGTAGGGTTAGGATAAATAGAAATATTTTTATCTAGCTCTGTAAACTCTATGCCTTGTACAACAGGAGGATCTTTCTGAATNTAAAGATCATCTACCATCCATCCCCAAGACACCGTTAGATCATCAGAGAACATTCTAAACCTTACCTTAACTGTATCTCCAACATTAAAGTGTGGAGCGAAGTTAATTTGCCTATCCCTGATAAGATCTGGACTACCAAATGCACCTGAATTATATGCATTCCTCCATGCAGGGTCAGCATCAGAGTCGTAACCATCAATTAGTTCTTTCCAATATATACCGTCTTTGGATGCTTCTACGATGACATAATCCCAGAAACCATAATCGNCAAATGACGTACCTGGTTCTCCTGTCTCGACAAGAACGATTTCATTGAACTTAATAGAAGGAGTATAATCGGTAATTATTATAGGGATGTTAAGTGTNGTGTGGACACTATACCCATTATCGTAACCTCCTGCAACACCTGACTCGTACGGGTGCTCCGTGTGAAGCTGTCTTCCAGAGAACCCTCCTTGAATACCTATCCTAAACCTATCAAGCCCAAACTCATCTCCAACAAGATCACTAAAAGTTGTACTAAACTCGGTCCTTGGAGCAAGCGTAGGATTTAGAGTAATTTCAAATTCATTGGAAGGATATGATACACCGTCCTTGTACCCAAAAGCCTTTAATGTGTAGTCGCCTTTATCATCAACAAAAAACTCAAAATTAGAAGAATCTGACTTTGATATGTTTAGAACAGAAATACGTTCCACATTATTAGCATTAATTACTAAAGAATCATAATTAGATTTAATATTTAAGTTAGCAGCAATTTTATAACTATCTTCTGATGCTACCTGATATGCACTAAATATAGATGGAGGAAGAGCAACCGGCTTAGGTATGTAATTTTTTAATTCTTCAATGGTAGCTGTCCATACTCCCCTACCGTGGGTTGCAATGACTATCTGACCTTGATCTTTTAATTTTAAATCCCATATAGTTACAAATGGTAAATTAGATTCTACTAGGTGCCAACTTAAACCAGAGTCAGTCGACTCCATTAATCCAACCTCGGTACCTGCCCACATGATTTCAGTATTGTGAGGCATAACTAAAAAACTATATACAGGTACATCTGGAAATCCATTAAGTGATTTAGCATCCAATGCTCCTGAAAAGCCACTTAAATCTTCCCATGATTGTCCTAAATCTTTAGTCTCTAATATTTTTGCAGCACCAGACATACCAAAAAGAATATAAGCAGTAGAATCCTCTGTAGGATGAGAATATATGCCACTTACTCTACCTAAATTGGAAAAATTAGGTACAGACTGATAGGTTTCACCCCAATCTTTAGACAAAAATATATTTCCTATTCCTGACATATAACCGCCTGCCCAAACAAATCTGGGATTGGCAAGGGATACCTCAACATCAGTTCCACTCCAAAAGCTAGTACTCCAATTGCCTTCAATCTGTTTAGCTTCCCAATTTTCACCAAAATTGTTGGATTTCATGACACCATAATCTGTTACAGCAAATAAGACATCAGGGTCTTGATAAGAAGAAGATAATCTTGTTATAAAAGGATCTGATCCTTGTAATCCAGACTGAGCATAAGTCCATGATATCCCACCATTTATAGACCTATAAAAATTATTACCTTGTGAACCACCAATTAATTTATTAGGGTCAGTGTAATGAGCTATAGCCTCAAAACCATCACCTCCGATTTCAAATGACCAATTAGTTTCCTTATCTGCAGACTTATTCCTAGGAGATAAAAAAGTTCCATTGTCTTGAGAACCACCAAAATACTGATCATATCCTATTACTTTATCAGCACCATAAAACTGAGTCGTATTATAACCACCTGCAGGCTGGTACCAATCATTAGAGGATTGACCTGAGACCTTAAAATCATTATCAATAATACCTGGATCTCTACTAGAATTAGTATAATAAATTCCACCATCAGTTCCTAAATAAATTCTGAATGTACTATCCGAATCAACTATGGTTCCTAAATTATGGTGATCAACATGAACGTTTTGGTTTATACTTTCTAAACCTCCATTATCATAGAAATCAGTCATAAACTGGACTTCTTTTTTTAATGTTTTATATGAAGTTGAAACTGATTCAATTTTGATTGAAGCATTAGGTAAATTATCAGGATTCCAAGAGACATTACTTGTTAAATATGGCCAAATAAGAAATAATGATTTATAAATTTGACCCCATTGTTGAGTGATTTCAGTTTGAGACATTGAAGGGTCATATGGAATATTTTGAGGGAATATATATTCTCTACTATCTCCATACTCTTGAGTAATATTAAAGCTTCCATCATTCTTATTATCTCTAAAAGATACTGTTATCTGTTCTGGAGGACTTGAAGAAATATTCCAGACCTGAAAAGGCACATCTACGACATCTTCGTAAGTATAATATTGATGAGATACACCAGATATTGATCCTTCAGGAACTGAAAATCTGTATGCTTTCTGGGATATACCAGGACCAAATCTTAACTCTACATCTATTAAATCAGGAGAATCTGCATGAAGGTTCCATTCTTCATTAAATCCAACAGCACTCCCACCCCAAATATTAACTAATTGTAGGAATTGAGATGTATTATTTAAGGTAACTGTAGTGGTTGAACCATCAAATTTAACACCAGGATCAGATAATATTGTAGCTTTAGAAGCGTCCCTTCCAGCATAATAAACAACACTATCATTATATGGATTCACAGTTATGGTATTATCAAACCATCCCTGTGCAATCAACCAATCATCACTTGATCCATCATCATTTTTAACTAAATTCCATGTTACTCCACCATCATAACTAACTTTTAAATAAGATGCCGCATCTCCATCAATTGAAGCATAAAGTGTGTAAGGATCTTGATAAGATACAGCTAATTCAAGCCTTCCAAATGATGCAGATCCTCCACCTGCCAAGATACCATCTTCACTGTCATAATCTATGGTTCCTGATAAATTAATTCCACCTGGATTAGTCCAGGAGCTTCCCCTATCTATTGACCTTAAAATTCCAATTCCTCTAACTGCAGCATATTGAATATTAAAGTCAGAAGGAGCAGCAATTACCTGTTGAATTCTTCTTGTAGATAAGGCAACTTCTGTCCAATTTGAACCACCGTCAGTTGTTTTCCATATATGACCATCTGCATAATAATCTTCTGTAGTTGAAGCAATTACAATATTTGGGTTATCAGGATCTACCAATAATCTACTAACATTATTAAATTCTTTTAAAACATATCCATTATTTTCTCTTGGAGACACGTTTATCCAATTCTTTCCTGAATCAACCGACTTATATACTCCAGCACCTGTTATATCTTGTACTCCACCAACCCAAGCGACACCAGTTGCAGCGTATAAAACATTAGGTTGTGAAACACATTGATCTAGCCATGATATAGCAATACTTTCCATTCCATTACTAATTTCCTCCCAGGTTACTGATTCATTTGTTGTCTTCCAAACCCCTCCTCCAGTACTTCCTGCAAACCAAGTATTACCCGTAGGATCAGATTCATCAACTAGTATAGGACGCGTCCTGCCTGGTACATTGAATGGACCGCGTTCATTAAATAATGCATTTTCTTTAGCATATGTATTGGAGAAATTATTTTGACTATTAGAATTAATTCTAGAAAACCTATTCGAATTTCTTGATTTTAGCTTAATTAGCTCAAATTCCTTATACCCTGGCTTATACCTTGAAAACCTTGGGTTATCATCGATATTTTCTCCACCATGTTTTATAGCAGATAGATAGAATGAGTATTTTTCTGGACCATCGTATCTGACACCGTTTTCTGTGATAGATTTAATTTTTTGTGAAGGGTCTAATGGCTTTTCTTTAATCTCATTATTACAAGAAAGCAAGAATGTTGTTGTAAGGAAATAGAAGAGTATTTTATTCAATCTTAGTTAGTTTATATAATCTAAAGTAATGAAAATATAATTACATAATTTTACGAAAGAAAATTAAATATGACTGATGATTTTATAAAAATAATTTATTCCTTAATGATCTTCTTCATCGTCTTCTTATCACCCTGCACAAGCTGAACTAAGTATATACCGTCATTTGAGTCTCTGATATCTACCTCATGTGAAGAGTTTGAACTAGAATTATCTAAAATATCTCTAAAAATACTTCTACCAAATATGTCTGTTATCTTACAGACTACTTCACCTTGCCAAGTATCTTCAAACTCTATCTTAAACTCACCCTCTGTAGGATTAGGATATATAGAAATGTTCTTATCAAGTTCTGTAAACTCAATACCTTGAACTACAGGAAGATCTTTTTGTATGTAAAGATCATCTACCATCCAGCCCCAAGAAACAGTCAAATCATCAGAGAACATTCTAAATCTTACCTTCACAGTATCTTCTATATTAAAGTGTGGAGAGAAGTTGATGTCTCTGTTTCTTATAAGGCTAGGGTTACCAAAGGTTCCAGATTGATATGCTGACTTCCAAGATGGGTCCGCATCGGAGTCGTATCCATCAATAAGTCTTTTCCAATTTTCACCATCCTTCGAAGCTTCAACTATAACGTAATCCCAATAGTTCCAGTCACCATAGGAAGAACCGGGCTCTCCAGGTTCAACAAGAACTATCTCTTTAAATCTTATGGATGGCGTATAATCGGTAATGATTATAGGTATATTAAGCTGTGCATGAACGCTGTACCCGTTTTCATAACCACCAGCAGTACCTGACTCATAAGGATGCTCGGTATGAAGCTGCCTTCCCTCAAAACCGCCTTGAGTACCTATTCTAAATCTATCAAGACCAAACTCATCACCAACAAGGTCACTAAACGTTGTGCTGTAATCCGTTCTAGGTTCAAGAGTAGGATTTAATGTTATTTCTAAAATATTTGAAGCATACGGTACACCATTTTTATAACCAAATGCCTGTATAGAATAGTCTCCTTTTTGATCAACATTAAAAATTTCATCCTTGGTTTCTACTTTAATTGAATCTCTAATAGTTTTCCAAACCGTTCCATTAGCAGTAATCTCTAAGGAGTCGTATACTGATTTATATTGAACTGTTGTATTTATAATGTATAGTATTTCATCCTCAATTTGTTTAGGATTTGTTATGAATGGGGGAAGAATTACAGTCTTAGGTTCATAGGTCTTTAAATCTTCAATTGTTGCTGTCCATATACCTCTACCGTATGTACTTATAACAATTTGACCCTGATCTTTAACCTTCATATCAATTATCCCTACGTATGGTAAATTAGATTCTACTAGGTGCCAACTTAAACCTGAATCAGTTGATTCAACAATACCAATATCTGTACCTGCCCATATAATATCTGTGTTATGAGGCATAACTAAAAGACTGTGGACAGCTACATTAGGAAAACCCTTTGAAGATACAGAAAGACCTGAACTTACATCTCCAAAACCTGTTATATCATTCCATGACTGACCTAAATCTTTGGTCTCAATAATTTTGGTAAATCCATAGAAACTAAATAGAACGTAAGCAGTAGAGTCCTCAGTTGGGTGGGTATGAATAGCAGAAATATAACCCATATTTGCAAAGTCATTTACTGGATTAAATGTCTCTCCCCAATCAGTTGAAAGGACAATATCAGAGTAATTCCCCATATAACCGCCTGCCCAAACAAACCTTGGATTAGCTAATGAAACCTTTACATCTAATATATTCAGTTGCTGCCAATTAGTAGTAGAAGAATTTGCTTCAGTCCATGAATCTCCCCAGTCAGGAGATTTTGAAATTCCAGTATTACTTAATGCATAAACAACATCAGGATCTTGATTTGGTGAATCATACCGAGAATGAAAAGGACCATTATTATAATCTGGAATGTTAGAAACGAAGAACCACTCCTCTCCTCCATCTATTGACCTTATAGTTCTATAACCTTGTGATCCACCCATCATCTTATTTGGATCTTGAAAGTGAGCTAAAACCTCAAAACCATCACCACTCCATATATATTCATATATAGAAGTGTCGGACCCTGTAAAATTTTTATTTGATAAGAATGTACCATGATCTTGAGCTCCCATTAGATACTGATCTTTTCCTTTAACTTTGTCAGCTCCCCAAATCAAGGAGGTATTAAATCCACCGTGAGGTTCTCTCCAATTATCTGAAATGATACCAGCTATATAGAAATCATCATCAACGATTCCTGGGTTTTTAGATGGTTTTGATATATTAACACCACCATCAGATCCAATAATAAAGCTAAATGTAGAATCTACCTCATTAATTATATGATCAAATAAGTGATGGTCAACATGTACATTTTGATTTAAAATATTGGCATTATAGGAGTCAGTTACATCAATTAATTCTTTCTTCAAAGTTTTATATGTGGCATCTATATTTTCAATTTTAACTTTAGAATCAATTATTGAAGATGGAACCCAAAATTTACCATTAGGTAAGTATGGCCATAGGAGGTGAGTTGTTTTGTAAGCATTACCGTATTGTTTTTGTATCTGAGACTGAGACATTGTAGCATCATATGGAATGTTTTGAATAAATAAGTACTCTCTACTCTCATTCACATCAGTTGTCAAATCGAATCTTCCGTTATTTTTATTNTCTCTAAAAGATACTGTTATCTGCTCAGGTGGGTTAGATGATGTATTCCATACCTCAAAAGGGACATCAACATAGTCTTGGTATGTATAATACTCTAATAGGACACCCGAACCTTGACCCTCTGGAACTGTAAATCTATATGCCTTTTGAGTCTTACCAGGACCAAATCTAATTTCTATATTTTCAAACTTTGGATTAAAAGAATTTTCTTGCCACTCAGTACTATTGTTACCCGGACTTATTCTAGAACCGCCCCAAACATTATTGATCATAAAATGATCACCGGTGTTTTCGGTTACAACAGTAGTAGTTGATCCATTTGAACCTACTCCGTCATCTGGAAGTAGTTTAGATCTTTGCGCCATTTGAGAACCATGATATACTATNCTATCATTAAAAGGATGAATCATTAAAGAATTTGCAAACCAACCTAGACTATTTAACCAGTCATCAACCGACCCGTCTTCATTTCTTAAATAATTCCATGATTTAGCTCCGTCATAGGATACATAAAGTTTTGAGAATCTATTTCCTAGAGCACCTTGCTGATAGTTTTGAGTTGTGGCCATGTAAAGGATATTTGAATTATTTCTAGAAACTGAGATTTCAAGTCTTTCAAAATTAGTCTCATAGGATACTTCATAAAGACCATCTTCATTATCATAACTTATACCACCCAATAAACCAAGGTTTCCAGGGTTAAACCAAGTTTTTCCACCATCTATTGACTTTAAAACTCCGAGCTGGGATACTGAGGCATATTTTATTTTATTATCAGAAGGTGACGATAATAATTGAGTTACTCTTTCATCAGGGTTACTTGTATACACATTTCTCCAAGTATTTCCGCCATCTTCTGATCTATAAATTGAACCTCTACTACCATCACCAAACCATCTAGAACCAGGCCATGTAGCTACATTAATTATTGCGTCATTATCCTTATCTATATCAATTCTACTAATAGATCTAAACCTAGGATCCACATTACCTAAAGAGTCTTTTAGTGAAATATTATTCCAATTAAGTCCACCATCTATTGTTTTATACAAACTACCTCCACTAAATCCTGCACTAGAAAAATTCCAAGCAGCTCCAGCACCTGCATACATTGTATTGTGATTATATGACGACTGTTTTATATCAGTAATGTATGTGTTATCTAAATCTGGAGTAATGTGTATGTAAGTAGCCCCTCTATCAGTTGATTTCCAAATACCACCACCTACAGCCCCCACAAACCATGTATTTCCTGATGGATCAGACTTATCTACAACAAGAGACATAACTCTACCAGGTACGTTGTAAGGACCCCTATTTTTAAAAGTAGCATTTTCTTGGGCATAATTGGAGAATGAACTGTTTTTAGATGATCTGCTTACTAGAGAGTACCTTGCTTGATTTCTCTTTTTCATTTCTCTTAAAACCCTTTCATTATTATCAGGAGGGTAAGGCTGATATCTGGATGGTTCTGTTAGAAATGGACCTCCATGTTTTTTTATTTCAAAAAGGTACATAGCCTTATCAGGACCTTCAAACCTAACATTTTTTTCTAGTAATGATTTTTTATCAGCTTTACCACTTGGTAAAACGAGGTTATCATTCTTATCTAAAATTGAATTATTATAGGAACATGATATAATTAGAAGAAGTGGTATTATGTATAAAAATCTCATTAATTACTAAAATAATATAGATTATCTATATAAAAGACAATATGATGTTAAAATAGTTCTATTAATTAGCGCAGAATTCTTTAAGCCTTCTGTTTTTTCCAGGCTCTCTAAGTTTTTGAAGTGCTTTTTCTCTAATTTGTCTAACTCTCTCTCTAGTCAATCCCATAACATCACCTATTTCCTCTAAGGTATATGGATTATCAAACCCAATTCCAAAACTCATTAAAACCACATCTCTCTCTCTAGGTGTAAGCGTAGAAAGAGCTCTCATAGTTTCAATTTTAAGAGAATGATTGAAAACTAAGCCAGTATCAGTAGGNCCCTCTGAATCATTTTCAAGNACATCNAGNAGNGAACCNGAGTCATCNTCNCCAAAAGGNGCATCCATNGACATCTGNTTNACCTCNGCACCTAATGTACTTCTNACCTCTGTTGTTTTCATGTCAAGATTTTCNGCAATTTCTTCCTCAGTTGGTTCNCTCTCATATTTNTGTTCTANNTCNGCATANGCTCTCCTAATNTGNTTNATTGCNCCNGANTTNTTCATAGGAAGNCTTACAATTCTAGATTGTTCTGCTAGGGCCTGCATAATAGANTGNCTAATCCACCAAACAGCNTAAGANATAAACTTGAAACCTTTTGTTTCGTCGAATTTTTTTGCAGCTTTTATTAAACCAAGATTTCCCTCATTTATTANATCATTTANGGGCAAACTTCNGTTTTGATATTGCTTAGCTACTGATACAACAAATCTTANATTAGCTCTAACTAACTTATCTAGTGCATCTTGGTTACCTTTTTTAATTTCTTTTGCNANTCTAACCTCCTCCTCTGGTGTGATCATNGGGACGCCACTTACCTCTGTAAAATANTTTTCTAGAGTATGACTCTCTCTTCTATTAGTTATTGATTGTGTTATCTTTAATTGTCTCATTTAGATNTNATTAGGGAAAAATTTATCAGCAAATGTATTATAATAATTCAAATATTTCAAGGATATATGTCACAATAAAGGCACAAAAATTTAGTCAATTTCAATTTCAACATTATCCGATTTTGGGATGGCTTGACAACAAAGTATAAATCCTTCTTCAATTTCCTCATCGGACAACCCATCAGATACCTCCATATCAACCTCTCCACTTTTCAACTGGGCCATACAGGCAGTGCAAACACCGCTTTGGCAAGAGTAAGGAAGGTCTATATCCTCTTCAAGAGCTGCATCTAGGATAGACGATGAATCTTTAACCTCAAGGTCAAGTGTATCACCATCAATAGAAATCTTTACATTCTTAGACTTGCTCATGCTCTAAATAACGTATAGATAGGACATCTGTTACAATTATTCTTTAAATTTGCTTATGAGTAGAGATGAATTTATTCTTAAATCTATATCACCCATTGACGGGAGATACAGAAATAAAACATCTGGTTTTTCCGATTATTTCTCTGAGTATGCACTCATAAAATACAGAGTTTACATTGAAATAAAATACTTTCTTGAGTTATGCAATAAACCAATTAAAAATCTTGATTCACTAAGCAAAAAAAACAAAAGTGATATAAATAATATATATAAAAACTTTAATATAGAAGACGCAAAAAAAATAAAAAAAATAGAGAGTAAAATTAATCACGATGTCAAAGCAGTTGAATATTTTATTAAAGAAAATCTTGACGATTTAAATCTCTCAAAATATAAAGAATTTGTGCATTTTGGCCTCACATCTCAAGATATAAATAACACAGCAATTCCACTAATGATTAAGGATTCTCTAAGTAACACAATATCAAAATCCTATACTATTTTAATGCAGGGTCTAAATAAAATTTCATTAAAAACATATGACATTCCAATGATTGCAAGGACCCATGGCCAACCGGCAACTCCAACTACGTTCGGTAAGGAAATAAAAGTTTATGAATCAAGGCTGAAAAATCAAATTAATACATTAGGTAAAATACCTAACAACGGGAAATTTGGAGGTGCATCGGGAAATTTAAATGCACACTATGCAGCATATCCTCATATAAATTGGGATGATTTCTCTGATAATTTTTTAATGGGAATTGGTCTTGAGAGAAGTAAGCCAACAACTCAAATTGAACACTATGATAACATGGCATCAATTTTCCATAACCTATCAAGAATAAATACTATTTTGATTGATTTTTGTAGAGACATGTGGCATTACATATCAATAAATTATCTTATCCAAAAGGTAAATAGTAAGGAAGTAGGTTCATCAGCTATGCCACATAAAGTTAACCCAATAGACTTTGAAAATGCAGAAGGAAATCTTATGATAGCTAATTCTCAACTTATATTTTTAGCAGAAA